>JASJDT010000061.1 GCA_030065655.1 Desulfocapsaceae bacterium
GAAAAAAGCCCGATCCTTCAATAGCAACATCAAGTTCATTTTCAGTGCCAATGAGTTCTCCCTGGCTGAAGACCTTGGTTACCGCCGCCGGCCGGACACCTAAACCAACCTGAATACCAGCAGGGGATTCAGTGTCAGCAGAAGTAGGGCTGCCTGGGGTTTTGATGGTCTCGTACAATAAATCCTGAAAATTATTAATGGATTTTTTGAAACCGGTGGTACTGACGTTGGCAAGATTGTTGGAGATAACATCTATATTTAATTGCTGTGAATTCATGCCGGTGGTACCGGTATATATGGAACGAATCATTACAACTCCTGTTGTTGAAAATGTAAGTTGAAATTAACCTATCGAGCCAAGCTCACTGAGTTTCTCACCAAGTTTGCCGTAGCTCTTGAGAATATTATGATAGGCTTCATAGAGCCTGTTATCAGCAAGCATCTTGGACATTTCTTCGGTCATATTGACGTTTGATCCTTCTATGCTTCCTTGAACAACATTAAAATTTTCAGCGGGGATCTCCAGTCCATCCTGAGGAAGAGCATAGGCAGTATCCTTAACCTCTTGTAGAGTATCGGTGTTTTCCACATTAACTATGGCAAGTTGACCGACGATTGTACTTTCACCGCTTTCATTGATTGTCGAAATATTTCCTTCTTTATCAAAGGCTATATTCGTACTGTCTTCCTGAGGAATGAATATTTCAGCTCCTCCAGAAGAAAGTACTGGCAGGCCACTATCAGTGAGCAATCTACCGTCATCTCCAAGTATAAAATTGCCTTTGCGGGTAAGCAGGTCACCTTCACTACTACGGATTTTAAAAAAGCCTTCTCCGTTTATGGCAATATCAAACGGATTACCGGTTTCTTTCAAAGGCCCTTGAGAAAAATCAGAGTAATTGCCTCGTATGCGATTGTAGTTGACACCTTTTCCAGCGGCTATTTGTTGTTCGCCTTTGAAAATAGCTTCAAAACTGATACGCTTCTTCTTGTAGCCAGCGGTACTGACATGGGCAAGATTTGCAG
The DNA here is from genome assembly GCA_030065655.1 of Desulfocapsaceae bacterium. Lineage (GTDB taxonomy): Bacteria > Desulfobacterota > Desulfobulbia > Desulfobulbales > Desulfocapsaceae > Desulfopila_A. The sequence continues at coordinate 1,027 of JASJDT010000061.1, forward strand.
ATGTGTTGGCTATACTTTGTTGACGGGCGATCGCTCCGCTTAAGGCACTGTATTTTCCTGACACCATATTTTTAAGCCTTTACGTTATAGTCTGGTTATTTCGAGATATTTTTTCTATCGGCAGAAAAGCTGCTCATCTTTAAGCAAGACTGCTCAATATTTCTAAAAGTTTCTGCTCATGTATTCCTGGATAGATTTGCCAGGTTGACAAGTTGATCCGCTTCGTGGGGAGAGATTGTCAAGATTGTTGCAATATCAGAAGCATTGATGCCCTTTTGAGCGAGCGAGTGGACGTATTGATATTTTTCAGGTGGGTGCAATTCATCTGCTGGCTGATGATACATTTTTCGTGATTGTTGCATTTTTGTAGCGATTTCTGCCTGCTGAAGATCAGTGGTAAAGTCGTGGAACTTCTTTTCCGTTTCTTTGAGCTTATCGATTTCAGCGCGAGCAACCTCTAACTGCTGAAGCGTCTTGGCAAGAACTGAATTACTTTGAAGAGCATTTCTCTTCAGAAAAACCGATCGCAATGTTATTAGAATGAGAAGAACAACAGTAACATAGAGGAGAATATGTGTATCGACCATGGTCATAATTTTTTTTTACCTATCCAAACTCTAGGGACAGTACGAATCAATTAGTTATGCAGCAAGAATTGTTGTTTATTCAATGAACTCTCGCTTGAACTTTATTCTTCAAATTGATAAGTGCCTGACTGTGTAATTGGGAAATTCTACCTTCGGAGACGCCCAGTACTTCTGCTATTTCTTTCTGGGTAAGCTCTTCATAATAATAAAGGGAAATTACCAATCTTTCCTTTTCTGGCAGATTTTTAAGGATGTCTGCTATAGTTGCTGTTATCTCATTATTCTCGAAAATATTGACTGGAGACGAGTCAGCCCTGGTGTCAGTCAATGATTCAATAAACTGGCGACCTTCACCGCTGTTATCGAGTGCTTCATGAAGGCTGACGCAGCCAAGATGTGATACTTCGGTAAGCATATCCTGATATTCCTCCAGAGTAATGTCCATTGCCTGTGCCATTTCTTCTTCACTGGGCGGTCGACCCAGTTTGTTTTCTACAGAGGCCATAGTTCTTGATAATCGGTTTTGTTTGTCTCTTAAGGTTCTTGAGAACCAGTCCAACTTACGCATTTCATCAAAAATCGCTCCGCGTATTCGATATTCCGCGAAGGTTTTGAACATTATTTTTTTCGAAGCATCAAATTTGTTTGCTGCATCAATCAAACCCATCATCCCTGCACTACGCATGTCATCACGGTTCATGAAAGTAGGCACCTGGGTAGTCATACGACCAACAAGAATATCGACAAGTTCTAAGTGATCGCGAATGAGTTTTGACTTGTCTTCGGCCTGTTGTTGTTTTTGATAAATCATCATCTAACCTCTGGTTTCCACGTTGAGGAGTTTTTTCCAGAAAAACTGCAGGTTACCTTTAGGTTGACTTACAGCAGTTTCATAGCAAAGGCGTTTTGCCAGTGAAATAAATGCTTTGGCAGTAGCTGATGAAGGGTGAGCATCGACAAATACCTTTTGTTTACGAATAGCATCCACCATCTCTTTATCAACCGGAACAGATCCAAGATAATCAATTGAAATATCAAGGTATCTATTGGAGACGATGGTCAGTTTGCGATACACATCAAGCGCTTCCTCTTCGCTGCGAATCTGATTGACAAGAAGGTTGAAACGTTTTTCATGAAATTGGGTTGAAAGCAGTTTCATGAGTGCGTAGGCATCCGTTATGGCAGTTGGTTCGGGAGTTGTTACCACGAGAATATCTTGGGCTGCGGTATTGAAATACGTCACATTTTCGGAGATACCGGCTTCTGTATCAATTAAAACAAAATCAAAAGTGTCACTCATGGCATCAAGAGCATCCAGCAGGCGCATCTTATGATGACCATCAAGCCGGGTGAAATTCTGGACACCTGAACCAGCAGGGAGAATCTTGATACCGTAAGGACCATCGACCATAATCTTTTCCAACTCGTGCTCACCGGAGAAGAAATGATTGAGGTTATACTGTGGTGCCAGGCCGAAGACGACATCGACGTTAGCAAGCCCGAGATCGGCATCGAGAATAAGTACTGATTTTCCCATTTTAGCCAGGGTAACAGCAGTATTTGCCACTACCGCGGTTTTGCCCACTCCGCCTTTTCCGCTGGTTATGGAGAATACTCGGGTTACTCCACTATCTCCGTTTCTACCTATTTCCGAGGCTTTTTTTTCGTTGAGCGCTCGCAGAGTTTCCGCCTGGTCCGACGATGATTTTGTGTGATTATTCATGAATTATTCCGTTACTGGTGGAATGATCAGTTGAGCCAAATATCGTTTATCCGCTGCCAATATATCTTCAGGTACTCTCTGTCCGTTGGTGATGTACGAAAGCGGGCTGTTATTGTGAATTTGGGTGTTAAGTAATACGCCAAGACTGGAGCACTCATCTATCTTGGTAAAAATGGTGCTTCGCGGTGCAAATGAGCTGAATGTTTTCAGGGTTTCCACCAGTTCGCTGTCTCGGGTGGTGGCTGACACTACGAGGTGACTTTCAATGTCTAAATCTTCGGTAAAGAAGGAGCGAATTTCTTCAATGCTCAACGAATCAAGAGGACTTCTCCCGGCAGTGTCTATGAGTATGAGTTCTTTATCGTTATGTTTCTCTAATGCATCAATCAGTTGCTGTGGACTTAAAACGACCTCTACGGGAAGATGCATTATTTCGCCGTAGACCTTTAGCTGCTCTACCGCTGCAATTCTATAGGTATCAATGGTGATGAGAGCAATGGATTTAGATTGTGTCGCCAGGTAGTTTGCTGCTATTTTGGCGAGCGTTGTCGTTTTACCCACACCTGTTGGGCCTATGAAAGCCATACGCCTCTGTTTCTTTTCCAATCCAAAATCAGAGGGAGTTACGTTTAAAATGTCGGCAATGGTCTCATGAATAAATCCATAGACCTTGTTCACATCCTCCATCTCCTCACTTGGTAGATGTTCTTGAGCAAATGTCGCGATAATATTTGCTGTCTCTTGATTGACTCCCTTGGAAAGCAGGATTTCTTCGACAATATTGTTTTTTTTGGTTGATCTCAGTTTTTGTTCCAGAGACAGTAAAGGATTATTTGGTGGAGAAACTTGTTGTTGAACCTTCTCAGTGTTTATCCGAGATAATTCTCCTGCCAGATTTTTGACCATGTCTTTGAGTTCGTCAAATTCCTGACGCAGTGCCGGATTCTCATTGGATTGGCTAAGAGATGGTGGGGCGGTGGAGTCTATTTTTTTCTTCAACGTTTCTGCATCTGCAATAAGCTGCGCACTGTCATTTTGAGAAGTATCTCCAGCTTGAGCTGCAGAATAGGCATGATGGGCAAGAGCCTGACCCGCTTTCATCACTTGAGTTGCAGGTTTTTCTTCCCAATGGTTGTCTATGGCAGCAGTTATTTCCAGAGTCTTTTTACCCAGCACACCAAGTGCGCCATTTTTAATAGTGCGGGTTGAGAGAATAAGGGCATCGGGACCAAGTTCTCGACGAATTTGGCGCAGGCCGGAGGCCATATCTTCTGCTTCAAAGATCTTAACTTGCATTTATCGTCACTGTTCCTAGAGATTTAACTTTCAAGTTAGGGGCAATTTCATTGTGTGAGATAATGGTCAAGGCCGGATAATATCTCTCAGTTAAACTACGCACATGCGGGCGAATTTGCGGGTTTACCAGTAACGTAGGAATCTGACCGCCTTGAAACGCATTGGTAGTCTCACCTATTGCATCAAGTACCTTTTGAGCATTTTGTGGATCAATGGCGAGATAACTGCCTTGCTCTCGATGCTGGACTGCGTTCTGGATAATATCTTCAACATCTTTTGCCAGAGTGATCAAGGGTATAACGCCATCCTGGGTAAGCTCAGAACAAATCGTTCTTGAAAGCGCGTGCCGTACATATTCAGTGAGGATATCGGTGTCCTGGGTGGCTGGAGCCCAATCCGCCATGGTTTCAAGTATGGTACGGAGATCACGGATCGAAACCCCCTCTTTCAGGAGATTCTGCAGTACCCGCATAATTGTGCCAAGTGATAATACGGTGGGAACAAGTTCTTCAACGAGTTTAGGATAGGTCTTCAACAGGTTATCAAGCAGGTTCTGAACTTCCTGGCGTCCAATCAATTCATGGGCGTGTTTTTTGATAATCTCAGTGAGATGGGTGGCCACAACGGTGGTGCAGTCGACAACTGTGTAGCCTGCTATTTGAGCTTTTTCTTTGCGATCTTCGGTTATCCATATAGCCGGTAGGCCAAAGGCTGGTTCCACCGTATCGATACCAGGAATCCGTTCGGTAACGATGCCTGGATCCATGGCCATATAGTGGTCTGGTAGTACTTCAGACTCTGCTACCATAATACCCTTGAGGGCAAAGGTATACTGATTAGGATTGAGCTGCAGGTTGTCCTTGATGTGGATCGGTGGAACAATAAAACCGTTATTTGCAGCAAACTGCTTACGTATAGATTGAATTCTACCAAGCAATTCTCCGTCCTGATTCGCATCAACCAGTGGGATAAGACCGTAGCCCACCTCAAGCTCCAGAAGATCTACATTGAGCATCTCTTCGTAATTTTCACTGGTTCTGGGCTGAGGACTATCTATTTGCTCTTGTGGTATGAGTTCTTCCTTTTCCTTTTTCCGGTCTAAATAATACGCCAGACTGCCAAGGCTTATAGAAAGAATCAAAAAGGGGAGGAAGGGGAGGCCAGGAATGAGGGCAAAGGCCAGGAGAATACCGGCTACTACCCAAATGGCAGTTGAATAAGAAGTAAATTGAGTTTTTAGGTCTGTGCCGAAATCCTTGTCTCCGGTCGCCCTGGTTACTAGTAAACCTGCCGATGTGGAAATGATCAGAGCTGGAATTTGGCCGACCAGACCGTCACCAACCGTTAGAATAGTATAATTCTGAGCAGCCTCGGCGATGGGCATGCCTTTTTGTAAAACACCAATAACAAAACCGGCTCCAATATTTACCAGGGTGATGATTATGCCTGCTATCGCATCACCTTTAACGAATTTGGAGGCACCATCCATTGCCCCATGAAAAGCAGCTTCATCAGATATCTCCCGGCGTCGTTCTCTGGCCTCATCTTCATCGATAAGTCCGGCATTGAGATCAGCATCAATTGCCATTTGCTTACCAGGCATGGCATCGAGGGTGAACCTGGCGGCTACCTCTGCTACTCGTCCTGCACCTTTGACAATGACCATGAAATTGATGAGAACGAGTATGGTAAAAACGACGATACCGACGACATAGTTTCCACCAACAACAAATTGACCGAAAGACTGGATTACCTTACCGGCAGCAGACGGGCCCTGATCTCCATGGAGCAGGATGAGGCGAGTTGAGGCAACGTTGAGAGCCAATCGAAGCAGAGTGGTAGCAAGCAGAATTGATGGGAAAATGGAGAATTCAGTTGCTTTGAAGGTGTAGAGGGCAATAACCAGGATAAGTAAAGCAATGGTAATGTTGAAAGAGAGAAACAAATCCAGCACGATCGGCGGCAGAGGAATGATCATGATCATGAGGATCGAAACGAGCCCCATTGCTGCCATGATATCGCTTCTGCCTAAAAGCTGTTTTAATTGGGCCGATGTCAACCTGGCCTGGAGTTGGGTGATTTCCATTTATTTACCCGATTTTTTTCAACGAATATACGTGTGCTAAGATTTCAGCTACAGCTTTAAACAACTCTTCTGGGATTTGTGCCCCCAATTCAAATTTATGCAACATCCTTGCCACAGGTGGATTTTCAACTATTGGAACGTCATTCTCGCGGGCGATCTGGCGAATGTTCATAGCGATTATGCCAGCACCTTTCGCTAGGATTACAGGAGCATGCATTTCATCGGGATTATAACGGATGGCAATGGAAATATGGGTGGGATTGGTGATAACGACATCCGCTTCCGGCACTTCGGCCATCATTCTCCTTCTGGCCATTTGGCGTTGAATAGAGCGAATCTGCGATTTAACTAGAGGATCACCCTCTGTTTCCTTAAATTCCTCCTTAACCTCCTGCTTGGTCATTTTCATTTTTTCTTCCATTTCGTAGCGAACGAAAAGAAGATCAATAAAGCCTAGCAATATGAGAACAGCACATACCTTAGCAAGGATTATAGCTGCAGTTCTTCCTAAAAATTTAAATGATTCTAGTACTGAAGCGTCAACTAGGGTAAGTGCCTGCTCAAAATTATTGGCAACGGTGGAATAGGCAACCCAGCCGATGAGAGAGATTTTGCAAAGGGATTTTATAAGTTCAACGATGGACTTTTTTGAGAAGATCCTACCTATACCTTTGATCGGATCAAACTTGGAAATATCAGGCTCAAATGGTTTGGTGGTAAAAAGCCAACCTATCTGAAAAAAGCTGGAGAAGAAGCCAATTGTAGCAACTAGAAAAAAGAGCGGTACGAGTAGAAGACCAAGTTTTCGCACCAGAAAATACGCATATTCCATCGTCTTTGATGGAGTGATTATAACTTCGCCTGTTGATTGAAATATGAGGATGAGAACGGTGGAAAATTCTTTAAAAAAGACTGGAACATAGAGAAACCAGAATAGAAGAAGGATAGTGAAAATGGCAGCGGTATGTACTTCTTTGCTTTGGGCGACCTGTCCTTTTTGACGAAAGTCGTTTCTGCGTTTCGCAGTCGCATCTTCGGTACGTTCTCCAGTTGGTGCATCTTCTGCCATAAGGATATGAGCCTGCTAGAGTCTTAATAGTAAACGTGACATGAGACATAATTAGTATAAATTGGTGGTGAAGACAGAATTGCAAAACAATTGCCAATCGTTATATCATCGATTGGTTTCACCAAAATGAATGGAATATTATGAAGTTGGAGCTTAGCTAAGGAGCTGAAGAAGGGTGAACATGCGTTCCGGCAACATGTCAAATTCCCGACTTAGGAGAATTTTAACAATTCCCAATGTCAAAGCTATGACAACAAAGGATATCATTATGTTGAGAGGGAAGGAGAGAAGGAAGACATTAAGTTGGGGAAAGGCACGGGCTAGGATACCTAAGATGAATCCGGAGAGAAGAAGAATCACCAGAATAGGGGCACTGAATTGGGCTCCGAGCATAAACATCCGGGAAGAAAGTTCTAGCAGATAGGGAATGGCATCACCGCTGAGATTGAGTTTGCCTGGAGGAAGTAATTCGTAGGATCGAACAGCAGTACGAATAAAATAATGATGAATGTCAAGAGCTAGAAATAACAGGATTGCAAATACATTTTGAAATTGGGAGATGAGTGCAGTCTGCCGCTGATTCTGGGGATCGAAGATATTGGCAGCGGCAAATCCCATCTGATATCCAATGACAGTACCACCATATTCTACTGAGACAAAGATTAATCGGGCAATAAGGCCGATCATCATGCCGAGCAGGGTCTCGTTGATGATGAGCAGTAAAAAGGGAGTTGGACGGAAATCAACCTCACCTACAAATGGCGCCAATATGGGAAAGAGGACGAGTGAGAGGGCGAAGGTCAAGCCAGCTTTGATGCGCGTAGGTGTTTGGCCGCTGAAATAAACAGGAGTTGCCGTGAGGAAGCCAGCTACTCTGGCAGTGCAAACCACGAAGGTTTGGAATTGTTCTACCGGCAGGACCTCCAGGATCATGGAAAACCTTTAGAGTGTGGCCAGGGTCTGGAAAAGACCACCGGTAAAAGTGGTGAGCACCTGGATCATCCAGGGACCAAAGATGAGAAGGGTGAGGAAAACCGCCACAATTTTGGGGATAAAGGTTAGTGTCTGTTCGTTGACTTGGGTTGCAGCTTGAAGTATAGCGACAATAAGACCGACAATCATCCCGGCCAGCAGCATTGGAGCCGCGCAGAGAAGAACGGTTTGTACTGCTTTTCTGGCGATATTTACGGCAAGATCCGGCGTCATGGTTTTCCTCCTAACCAAAGCTTTGCAGAAGTGAACCGGCAATAAGTCCCCATCCGTCAACCAGTACGAAAAGCAGCAGCTTAAAAGGCATGGAGATAATCACCGGTGGCAGCATCATCATTCCCATGGACATGAGCACGGAAGCCACAATCATGTCAATGACCAGAAAGGGTATATAGACCATGAATCCCATCTGAAAAGCCCTTTTCAACTCTGAAAGCATAAATGCAGGAATCAAGGTCATGGTTGGTATGTCATTTTGATCAACCGGCTCATCTTCCAGGGTCAGATCACTCAACATCTCCAACTCTTCTTCCATGACATGGGCAAACATGAATTGCCGCATCGGTTCAATTGCATTCTGCAGGGCATTTTCCTGGCTGATCTCTTCATTGAGATAGGGTTGCAGAGCTTCCTCGTTTATCGCATTGAAAGTCGGTGACATGATAAAAAAGGTGAGAAATAGTGCTAGGCCCACAACAACCTGGGTCGGTGGCATATTCTGGGTAGACATGGCTTGGCGCACAAAACCGAGAACGATGACTATACGGGTGAAGCTGGTCATCATTAACAAGATAGCAGGAGCAATGGACAATATCGTCAACAGAAAAAGTACCTGTAAGGCGCTCGATACCTGGGCAGTTGACTCTGCATCTTCAACTCCAAAGGTAACGGTGGGCAGGCCAACTGCACTTGCCAGCGACGGCAGGAGAAATATACAGCTACAGCTGCCCAGCAGGAGGGAGAAAAAGAAGATGTGCTTTTTCATGGTTACAATTTGTCTGCTGATTTTTGAAGATGGGATGAAAATGATTCCCCATGCTGAAGAGGCACAATTGTGTTAATACTGTCACCGCCTGAACCGATCAGATATTCGCGGCCGCGGACTTCGACAAGCATGAGTGTTTTTCTTGGTTGAACATGTTTGATTTCAACTATATTGATTGCTCCCTTGCCCTGGTGCTGAAAAGAACTGAGCCGTTTGCGCAGCAAATAGTACAGTCCCAAAATGATTGCCAGGACGACAATCAAACCACCAAGCATGCGCATGCCGGATGCCACCGGGTCAAACTCAGCGGACCAGGCAGAAGGAGAGACAAGAAATATCAGAAAAAAGGCAGGTATAAAGCTGCGGGTGAACAACTTCATCTTATTAGCCGAGTTTTTCAACCCGGTCACTCTTACTGACGACGTCTGTTAGACGAATACCAAACTTATCACCAACCAAGACTGCTTCACCGTGGGCTATCAGACGTGAGTTGACATATAGATCGAGAGGTTCACCGGCGAGCTTTTCCAATTCAATTACATAGCCTTCCGACATGCTCAATAGATCCTTCAACAATATTTTACACCTGCCAATCTCAACAGAGACTTGCAGAGGAACGTCATAGAGAAAATCTAACCCCCTTGCGGAGCTGCCATTATTTTCCTTTACAGAACTACTTTGATGGTCTGGTACATCCCCATCATTTTCTAGCAGATCTTTTATTTCTTCAGGGTCGGGCCGTGAGGATTTCTTTTCAGTCTCAGGTGTCTCCATAGTTATGCTCCTTGATCGTTGACACCGGTGATATTGATAGCTTTCTTGCCATTATGCGTACCGGGGATCGCGTAAAATTTGGGTTTATCTTCAACCAAAACCTTCAATGGTGAGTTTGGGTTGTAATCAAGTAAAATAGTATCTCCTGTTTCCAAGTTCAGGATATCATTGACGGACATGGAAATAACTCCGGATTGAGCAATAAGATCTGCATAAATTTGCTCTACTTCTTTCTTAATAGGGATAGACCAGAGTTGTTGTTTTGATTTGTTGACATTGAGTAGATCTTTGAGGCCTTCGCGAAGAGGGTCTATGGTGGACAATGGAAAAACGATTTTCATATGCCCTGACAACTCGCCTACTTGGATTTCCAGGTTACCAACGATGATTTCAGCATCCGGCTCGGTGATGGAAACGAGTCTGCTGTTACTTTCTACTTTCAACACCGATGATGCCAGAGATATTAACGGAGCAAAGGCCCTGTTGAGATCTTCACATCCTTGGCTCAGTATGGAATGGATTATCTTCAGCTCGATATTGGTAAGCTTACGGTCTGGGTGAAGATGATCGATATCTGTTGCTGCACCAAGAATAATTTCCACCATGGAATAACACATCTGAGGATCAATCAGTATGAGAGCTCCATGTTTCAATGGCGAAATGTCAAGAACGCCGATGGCACCTGCATCCTTATTTTCCAGGAGAAAATCGAGAAAATGGGAGGATTCGATCTGAGCTCTGGAGATTTTAAAGGTTCGTTGCAGGTGATTGGTGAGGGTGATGGCAAAATTTTGACAGAAGGTATCCAGGAGGATGTCAAAATTTGGAAGTCTGCCCAGTTCATCACTTAAAGCATTGACTTGGAAAAGGTTAACCGGAGTACATTCTTTGGCAAACTGACTCCGGTCTTCGCCCTCTAGATCAAGTGAAACCTGACCCTGCTTAATGGCGGTCAATAGATCGGCGATTTCCTTTTTGTTGAGAATTGGTTCCAAGACTTCTTCCTTAGCTGATTATTGCACGACGAAATCCGTAAAATAGATAGCTTTTATTCTTCCCGTTTGGAGCAAACTGTTCAACTTGCTGCTCAATTCCGCCTTAAGTTGTTTTTTTCCTTGCAAATCCTGTAACTCATCGTAGGTTTTGTTGCCTACCAGCAGAAGAATGGCATCACGAATTTGTGGCATCCGCATATTGGTTTCTTCTTTTGCTGTTTCACTGGTTAGCTCCAGGGTTATTGCTGCTTTCACGTAATGGTTATTTTCAGCACTGATGATATTGACAATGAATTCGTCAATGTTGACCATGGGACCGATATCCGTTTCCTGAGTCAAGTCTGGAACAGGAACATTGGCCCCAGGTTTACTATTGGCATCATCGCCGTCGTTATCTTTCAGTAAAAAATAAGCTGCAATACCTGTGCCAATGAGAATGATAAGCAAGGCAGCCGCGATAATGATGATAAGCTTCTTCTTTCCACCCGCCTTCGGTGTTTCCGGCGCTTTCTGCGCTCCTTTCTTCTCAGCCATTGCTTCTCTTCCTTGTGTTGATTCGGTTGGTTGGATTTTCCATCTTCTTATTTAACAATTGCTATTCCTTTCAGTTCCTTTTTGATGGTAATAAAAACAAAAAAATTATATAGTTGAGAGATTTTGAGCTTGAATCTACTCCCGAAGTACGTATCCCATACTCTATGTTAAAATGGAATATCGTTTGGGTTGTTATCTGAACGATCAAAACTATTAATAGTGTCTGCCTTGAGGACGAAGTCTACTCTTCTGTTTTTTGCTCTGCCTTCAGGCGTATCATTGGTTGCTACAGGTTTTTGAGCACCGTAGCCAGCAGCAGCCATACGGTCCAGGGGGAGATGGTCACCTTTTTTGTAAAATCTCAAGACAGCGACAGACCTGGCAATGGAAACATCCCAATTGCTGAGAGGATTTGTAGTCACTGAATCGGAATGACCTTCGATACGCAATCTTAGCGGGAGAGGACGGATGATGTCAGAAATATAACGTAGCAGGGAGTATGCTTTTGGATTTAATTTGGTTTCGCCATGCTCAAAAAGAATAGAATCATCAATGCGTAAAATAATGGTGTCTCCGTCCTGCTGGATCATCTCAACGTCTTTGGTGAGCTCATCTGCATCGATGAGTGTTTTAATCTTTCGGTAAATCTTTACCGTCATCGTTTGGTTGATCGGAGAGAATTCAGTCTTCGGAGGAGAGGGGAGAATAGGCAGGGTAAAATCTACTTGAGCGGGTTGTTCGTGCATACCGAAAGCATCTCGAAGAGAGCTTGAGGCCTCAGTAAAACGTACCGGATCAAGACTAGCCATGGAGAGCAGGAGGACGAAGAAGGTAAGTAACAGAGTGACCAGGTCCGAGTAGGTCACCATCCAGGCAGGTGCTCCACTTGGGCCTGACTTTTTTTCCTTCTTCTTTTCTTCGGGTTGTGGTTGTTCCTCTGTCATCGCCATCTACCTCTTGAAGGTCGATTCACGCAGTTTCGGAGCAATAAAGGCGTGCAGCTTCTGTTCCATGATCCGTGGATTCTCGCCGGAGAGAATGGATTGCATTCCTTCAATTATCAAGGTTTTGGTGAGAAGTTCAGCCTCGGAGCGCATCTTCAGTTTCCCAGCCATAGGAATAGCGAAAACATTTGCGATAACAGCACCGTAAAAGGTTGTTAACAGGGCAACGGCCATGGCAGGACCAATGGTTGCCGGATCATCCATGGTTTGCAGCATCTGAACAAGACCTATGAGCGTTCCAACCATACCCATGGCTGGAGCATAGGCACCGATGGAAAGGAAAATATTCGCGCCTTTTTCGTGGCGTTGTTGAATATACTCTATTTCTGTATCAAGCATGTTGCGCAGTGTTTCAGGTTCCTGACCATCAACAGCCATTTGCATGGCTTTAATCAGAAATTCATCCTGAATCGTATCCATCGCACCCTGGAGCGCAAGAATACCTTCCTTTCTTGCTTTATTGGCAAATTCCATGAGTTGAACAATGAGGTCATTGACCGATTGCTCTTTATACATGATGGTTTTTTTGGCGACGTTGAATGCATCGAAGACATCGCTGAAGGGGTAATTGACCAGCGTGTTCCCGGCAGTTCCACCGAAAACGATCATGATAGAGGGTATATTGACAAAGATTGAAAGAGGACCACCTTGAAGTATGGCCATGAGCATCAGACCGAAAGCTGCTCCAATCCCTAAAATAGTTGACAGATCCAAAAATCAATCCTCCGGAAAGCAGATTACTTTAATGAACGGTTGCCTGTTAATCTCTTGAGTTATTAATAATCCAAACAATTTTGCCCGATGATACTAGAGTGTTGAATTTGAAAACCCATTTTTGCAATAACTATTCCAAAAAGTTATCAATATTCAGATAAAATCGAGAAGATGTTGGGAAATTTCTTAAGCTCATGTTGTAATTGTTCAATTGTTGCAACTCACTTAGAAATATCAGTTGGTTAACATTCTGCTTAATATCTATTTTGCCATAAATAATTTGAGTAAGACCATGGCAGGTGCAGTAAACGCAAAAAGGGTTCCGGGATAGAATGGTCTACCCGGAACCCTGAAAATCCTAGGTCAAAATACTGACTTTAACGCTTGAGATTGATGAGTTCACCGAGGAGTTCGTCAACCGTAGTAATGATTTTTGAATTAGCCTGAAATCCACGTTGAACGGTAATCATTTTAACAAACTCAGCACCCATATCGACATTTGATTGCTCAAGCGAGTTGGTAAATACCTTGCCAAGTTCGCTACCGGGAAGACCGATTCGCGCTGTTCCCGAAGCGTCGCTTTCCATGAAAAGGTTATTGCCGACCAGTTCCAATCCATTTGGATTATTGAATTTGGCCAGGGTCAAACTGGCAACTCTTATCTGCTCACCGTTGGAGTAGGATGCGATTACAACACCATCTCCATCAATATCTACACTGGTCAAGTTACCTGCACCGAAGCCGTTTTGTTCCTGAGAAATAACGGTTGATTCACTGTCAAATTGGGTGTTGTTGAAGGTTATATCGATAGTTTGCGTAGTGTCGGAGCCGTTTGCAAAATCAAAGGCTCCGACGGTGTTTGGCCCTCCGCCGGAAGCCAAAGTCCCATCAGGATTGAAAGTCAGTGTGCCGGCTAAGACATTTGGGTTTGCTGGTATCGAATTACCGGCGTTATCTTCGGCTGACCAGAACCATTGCCAGGTGTTGGAAGCATCCTTACGAAAATAGGTGGTCAGAAGATGGGGTTCTCCCAATGAATCAAAAACCTGGGTTGAAGATGAATAGTTGAAAGTAGCAGGATCTGTATAATCAAAGGCAGCGGGTATAACAGCGGCTGCGTCAAGATTTGTGGTCAGGAGTACTTCATCGGTAGGGTTGCCGGCGATAAGACCGGTATTCGCTACAACGATATCTTCGGGATCTCCGGCAATGAGGTTGCCATTGGCATCAAATGGTTTGCCCTGAACTCGAAACCCTTCCGGATTAATGAGATAGCCGTTTTCATCGAAGCGAAAGGCACCTGCTCGGGTATAATGTATAGTGTTGTCACCCTCTGCACTGACCATGAAGAATCCATCACCTTCTATCGCTACATCAAGACCTGACTCGGTGGATTCAAAAGTGCCCTGACTGAAGATATTGTCTACTTTGGACACATTGACACCGCGGCCCACCTGGGATGTGCCTCCGGAACCATTAATGGTACTTGATAAAAGATCGGAAAAGACCGTACGTGAGCCTTTAAAACCTAATGTATTGGTGTTGGCGAGGTTGTTGCCTATCACCGTCATTGCCTGCGAGTTGGTGTTAAGTCCGCTGACACCGCTGTACATCGCACTTGATATACCCATAATTCACTTCCTCCATTTGAGCGTCACTGTTTTTTAGAAAAACCGTGTTGTATCATACCTTATCTAAAATTGTGGCTGCCCCATCTATCTTCCATGATGTCGGGTATGTCAGCGTAAACGGCAACTCTCCTTTTGCCTGTATCCTATCTATCGGTTGCTTTTCCTAAAAAGTTCAGGAAAAAAGACCTGTATCTATAAAATAACCTTATAATATAACTAACTATTATTGTCTGAATTACTATAAACGCCGAGAACGGCGGACAAAGGAATTTCGCCTGCACTGGTCTCCAGCAAACTTCCTGATTCACTCGACAGATCAACGCCTGTCACCTCGGATTGGATGAGCGGAGAGGCGGCCACACTGCCTTCACTGGTTTTAATCGTAACACTGACAGAATAGTCGCCTCTTTCTGCCTGGCTACCGTTGCTGGTCATGCCATCCCAGGTCAGAATATGATTTCCTTTTGTCAGTTCGGTACCTTCAAGAACAGCGACAGTTGCGCCATTTCTTTTGATAGTCAATTGAACTTCAGCGACGTTTCCATCAAGTTGATAACCAACCTTCATATCACCTTCACCACTGTAAGAAAACGTATTATCTTGATAGATTACCTGGTTGCCGATGGTCTGCAGGGTGGAAAGTTTATCTGAGTTGGAATAGGCTGTAGCCATGTTCTCCATTGACTCATTAAGGTTGAAGAGCTGTTCGAGAGAACTGAACTCAGCTAGTTGAGAGGTGAATTCCGTTGGATCATCGGGATTAAGTGGATCCTGATTTTGCAATTGAGCTACCAGAAGAGTGAGAAAATCTTCTTTTCCCATAATATCGTCAGTATCATTTACGTAATTGGTACTGGACGATGTCTGAGTTGATGGTTGGGTTATGCTTTCAATATATCCCATGACTATGCTCCTAAATTAATACATTGACTCTACTTTGCGGTGGAATTGTTGCAATTTCAGGTTCTTCGACCTCATCAGTTGCTAACATAAATTTTCCAGCAGAGGAGTCGTTTTTATGGTTGGCAAAACCTTTATCATCCTGAGCTAGATGTTCTTCGAAAAGGTTTTTCTTTTCGGTGGGATCATTATCAAGATTAATGGCAATTTCATTTACCTTCAGACCCTGTTCTTCCATCAGAGCGCGTAACCTTGGCATGTTTCTTTCAAGAATTTCTTGAACCTGTTGGCTCTGAGCCAAAATATTGGCATTTATGGTTCCTTCTTTGAGATGGATGTCAATTTTCAGATTCCCCAATTCCGCAGGATGAAGTTTCATTACCAATTTAGAATCCTGTAGATGTTGGGTAAGGCGAATTCTGTGAGTGACCTGATGGAGGATATCGTTTTCCTGAAATTGAGAGAGCATAATGTTCGTTGCTCCCGGTCGTTGCAATTCAATACCAGAAGTGACCTGCTTGCCTGCTGCAGCTACATGTAAAGTCTGAGAAAATGAAGTTTCACCGGTTTTTTCTCCGCCCTTTGCTGCAGTAAGTGATGTATTACTAGCCGACATTTCTCCATCGGAACTCAGGAATTCTTGACCTGTTTTACTGCCACTTTTTCCTTGAAACTGATCTATCTTAGCCTCGATAAACTCACCCAACCAGTCTTGACGCAAGGATTGATTGCCATCTCGTAGACCAGTATTATGCGGAGTTTGCTGAAAAACAATGTTGGTAATTCGAGCGGCGATTTTTTCAGCTGAAAGAGGAAGACTATCATTCTGAGAGCTGAGTTGCCCTTGATTATCTGTTGCATATCCACCTAAGCCATTGCCATGAGTATCTGTTTGCAAGAATCTGCCATTACCTCGTGCTGCCAGTCCTTCAAGGACGGTAGCAGGTGTAAATTTATGCTCTGTAAGCGGTGGTGTTTGTGATTTAGAAGAAGAGATGGTTATTGAGTCACCGGCGTTCAGCTGAATTGATGAGTTTTGCTTGCCAATGGGCCTGGTTGGACTCTGTTCAGCTGCAAATAGTGATTTTTCGTTGTGGCTGATGGCAGGATCTTTGGTCTTGACGTTATGCTGTATATCGTTCAAGGACAACTCTTGGCCAGATTCCTTGATATTTTGCGAGCCGCTGAGCAGTTTCGAAATGGCTTCACCGACCGATATTGGGCCTTTTTGCTGCTTTACGTCGTTAATATATGAGCCAATATTTACAGCGATTTGTGCTGTATGTGAAGAGTGAGAATTTAATTGCAGTCGAGAAGATACAGAATCATGTTGATCAGAGGCTGTTTTAATTTCGGCTAAACCTGAAGCAACTGTATTTTCTGATGATGGTTGCTCTTCATTACTGCTATCGAGACTGTTTTTTGAATCTTGAGGGTCTGAATATGAAGTTTTGGAACCGTCTTCGGTATCAGAAGACTTCAATGAGGAGGTGTTTTGCTCGTTTATTGCATCATGTAGAGTAGGAGCAAATTTCGTCTCCGAACCCTTTGCTGAAGTGTTAGTTGTTTTGGTTGAATTACCATGCGCAGGAGGTGGGGGAGAGACGAACATTGCATCCATATTGTTTCACTCAAGTTGTATAGTTGTAAAAGTGCTACTGAGTTGAGAAGTCTTTTGCTTGTCGAGCATATCCAGGATTCGAGCGGCCGCCTTTGGTTTCATGTTGGCGAGTATGTCTGTGGCCAGAACAGGATCTATTCTGCTCATCGCAAGTGCTGCCCTGGCTGGTACCATCTTCTCGTAGATGGCACTTAAATTTTCTATGCGCTCTTTTTCCTGGTTCGATTTTTCTGCTAAGAGCTTTTCAATTTTCCTCTGTAATGTTTTGAGCTTTTCAAGCTTATTATCAATTTCCTTGATCTTGTTATCGACGGACGCTTCCAGAGTCTTTAATTCATTTTCTCGTAATTCTAGATTCTGCCTGTCCTGCTGTAACTCCTGGCGTTCAAGTTCCATTAGTGCAAATATCCTGCGCTCTTCGACAGAATCGTAGGCGGTTTCCTGAGTTTCTTCGGCAAGAATTGGAGAATGCAAAAACACGGTGAAACATGCCAGAAAACTGATAGTTAAAAAAGTTGAATAAGATTTTTTATACATGAGCTCGTTGATTGGTAGAGTTAGGGATCAATTAATTTTCGTTCGTGAGCAAGAACAGCCATTTCATCTAAGAGGCTTGTTTCCTTTTTGGCGAGATATTTCTGGTAGGCACCATCCTGACGGACTTGTAATTGTTCAAGAACTTTCTTGTCTCTACTTCTGGAAATAACCACTTTTCGCTTTTGTTCTACATTTTGTCTGGCAGAGTCACATTCCGAAGAAAGATCAAAGATCTTCTCCTGAAGCAAGACCAGATGCTGTTCATATCTGAGCAGGTCTTCGATGTTGATGCCTTGAATTTGCATTTTTTGATACGTTTTGAGGGTTGCTGAGTATTCCTGGCTAGCTTTTTTGAATACGGACTCCTTTTCTGCCAACTGACGCTGAGCATCTATGAGTCTTACGACTGCGGTATCCTCAAGTCTTTGTCTGTACTGAAGCACTGAATGAAGAGAGAACGGTTTCATGTTCAGGATTCAAGCGTGTTAACGATCATCTTTACGTCGTTTGTTTAGCTGAGGTGAGTGATCTTTTCTCTCGTTCAAAATATTACCCAAATCCTCCTTGGTCTGATCCAGGGTCGTTGATTCGTCGAAATTTTGTTGAAGGAAACCGTTGATGCCGTCGATTTTCTCAATTGCTGTATCAATCTGAGGATTCGATCCATGTGAATAGGCACCTATGTTAATCAAATCTTCAGCCTCCTTAAAAGTTGCCACCATACTTCGAGCTTTTCCGGCAAGTTCAAGATGTCTGGGAGTGACAATATCCCGCATAACTCTGCTCGCTGAATTAAGAACGTCAATTGCCGGATAATGGTTTTTGGCTGCTATGTCACGTGAAAGGACTATATGACCGTCTAAAATTGAGCGAACTGAATCAGCAACCGGTTCTGTCATGTCATCACCTTCAACAAGCACAGTATACAATCCAGTAATGCTTCCTTGATCGCGAAATCTTCCGGCCCGCTCGAGCAATCGTGGTAAGGTAGCGAAAACGGATGGTGTATATCCTTTGGTTGTTGGGGGTTCGCCAACCGCCAGGCCTATTTCCCGCATGGCCATGGCAAAGCGGGTAACTGAATCCATCATTAGAAGGACATTTTTCCCTTGCCTGCAGAAGAATTCGGCAATAGTGGTAGCCACAAAGGCGCCTCGCATTCTTAAAAGAGGAGGTTGGTCCGAGGTGACCAC
The DNA here is from genome assembly GCA_030065655.1 of Desulfocapsaceae bacterium. Lineage (GTDB taxonomy): Bacteria > Desulfobacterota > Desulfobulbia > Desulfobulbales > Desulfocapsaceae > Desulfopila_A. The sequence goes on from JASJDT010000061.1 coordinate 19,666, forward strand.
GACCACAATTGATCTCGCCAGCCCTTCCTTGCCAAGATCTCGTTCGATGAATTCTCTGACTTCCCTGCCACGTTCGCCAATCAGAGCAATCACATTGACATCTGCTCTGGCGTATTTGGCCATCATTCCCAGAAGTACGCTTTTACCAATGCCTGATCCTGCCATGACACCCATACGCTGTCCCATGCCACAGGTCAGTAAACCGTTGATAGCCCTAATGCCAAGATCAAGAGGTTCGGTAATATTTTTCCTCTCCATCGGTCCAGGAGGATTGGCATACAATGGTAACTCTTCATCAAGAGAAGGTAGGGTTGCACCGTCTTGAGGATTAGACATGGCATCAATAACCCTGCCCAGGAGTTTTTCACCCACATGGATAGAAGCGGAATCTTTGATAAGACTAATAGTGCTGCCAGGCCCTAATCCTCTTATCTCTCCGAGCGGCATGAGCAGGGCGCGATTCTCTTTAAAGCCGACAACTTCAGCAAAAATGTTGTCTGATTTGTCCAGGGTAGATATTTGACATAGAGAGCCAATAGCTGCACCTGGGCAAAACCCTTCGATCACCAGACCGACGATTCTCGTAACCTTGCCGTAAACTTTGATTGTCTCGACGTTGTCAAGGGCTTGAGAGGAAAATGTCATTATCTCTTTAATCTTGGTATAATTAGCTTGGCATCAGTCTTTCAGGGTTTCAGAAATGATTTCCAGTTGACTGATTATTGTAGCATCCACCGTACAATTGCTGGACTCTATGAAACAACCACCTTGGTCGATGGTCACATCTGGCTTAACAATAATGTTTTTCAGACCATTTACGGAAGCTACAATTTCCGCTGAGTGGGAAGAGATGACCTCAAGATCTTCAGGATTGACAGAAACAACGAAATCGTCTGATTTAAGTGCTTTTTGAAGGGCTTCGTTAACGGTTTCGATAATGGTTTGTTGTT
>JASJDT010000059.1 GCA_030065655.1 Desulfocapsaceae bacterium
CGGGTGAAGGGTTCAGGCGTGTGCGGATGCATGAGTACCCTGGTGTCAAGAATGTTGCCTTCCATATCGAGGATTTCCCAGCGGTCGGCATAGTGCTGCCAACCGTCATCGGCATGCTGGACGGTGGCGGACACCTGATACTTTCCTCCTGCTGTTTCAGTGATTTTCACCTCGAGTACATCAGCTTTACCGGCAAGGACTTGACTGGAATAAAACAGCGTGAAAGCGAAAGCAAAAAGTAATCTGATCATGTGCCCCGTTGCGGTTATCAATTCTTTTTGAGTTTTTCTGCCTGCATGGCCTTGGCCACAACCTGGCTGAGCTGCTCCAGGCTATAGGGCTTGCGGACAAAATCCAGCAGGCCATTGTCTTTCAGGCCGTTAAGATCGGCATCCCGGGTAAAACCTGAAGAAATGACGACCTTGACATCCGGGTTGATTTTCTTGAGGCGATAGAAACACTCGGTTCCATCCATCACCGGCATGATGACATCGAGTAATACCAGGTCGATTTTCTCCAAGTGCTGCTGATAGACCTCCAGGCCCTGTTGGCCGTTTTCAGCCATGAGCGTCGAATAGCCCAGTTTTTCGAGCATCATTTTAGCGGTTGCCCTGACGACCGGCTCATCATCGACAATGAGCACGCCGCCCTGGCCGGTGAGCAGTGCTTCATCTTCGAGAATGCTTTGTTCCTCTGCTTCAATCAGGGGCAGGTAGATAGAGAATATCGTACCTTTTGCCAATTGACTGGAAACTGTTATCGCTCCATGGTGCTGCTGGACCGCACCGTAAACTGCTGCCAGGCCAAGTCCGGTACCTTCGCTCTGCTGTTTGGTGGTGAAAAACGGCTCAAAAATATTTTTCAGATCTTCCTCGGCAATACCGCAGCCGGTATCGCGCACTTCAATCTGCAGATAGGTGCCAGGTTGCAACTCTACGGTTGTATCGGTTTGGAAAGAATCGTCAAAAGTTATGTGGGTAGTGCTAAAAGTAAGGGTCCCGCCGTCGGGCATAGCATGGCCACCGTTTATACCAATATTGAGCAGGCTGTTTTGTAATTGACTCCAGTCACCATTGACCATGGCGGATTTTGCCCTCAGGCGGGTTTCTACCTGAATTCGCTTGTCAATGCTGCGCTTGAGAATTTCGCAGGTATTGAGAATGACTGTATGCACGTTCACCGGGGAGAAGGCAATGGCATCCTTGCGCGAGAAGGTCAGCAATTTCTGGATAAGTTCTGCGGTTCGGCCAGATGCTTCTCTGATTATTTTTACGAGTTTCTGATCTTCATCGCGAACTTTGGTCTGCAGAAGTTCGGCGGCACCGATAATACCGCTGAGCATATTGTTAAAGTCATGGGCGATGCCTCCGGCAAGCTGACCGACGGCATCCATCTTCTGGCTATGACGCAGGCGGAGCTCCATTTCCACCCGCTCGGTTATATCGTCTATGCGGATAACTGCACCTTCTCCGGTCTTACCGATGAGCGGGTAGGTGGTTACCGCATGAAACGCTTTGTTTTTTCCATCGACGTTTCTGGTATAGGAGAAGGTTTTTACCCGACTGGTGGCAAGGCTTTCCTCGATGACATGCCGGTGCTGTTCAAGTTCATTAAAAACACTGAACAAACCTGTACCACTGGCTTGTTCCCGTTTTAAACCGGTGGCTTCTACGGCGGCGCTGTTCCACTGGGTGACGATCAACTGTGGGTTAACGCCGATGATAATCGAGGGCATGGAGTTGATGATGCTGTCGAGATATATTCTGTTTTCCTCAATGCGCTTTTCGGAGTGGGCGAGTTCAACATTTTTTTCTTCCAGAGCGGCCATGGTGCGATCAAGCTCTTCGGTCATCTGCGAGAAAGCATTGCCGAGCACGTTTATTTCGTCGAGCGGGTTGCCTTGCCAGTGGAGCCCGGTTTTTTCCTTGTAGAAAACATCGATGGAGTTCTTGAGATTATGCAGGGGTACCGAAATATTACGGCTCAATTTGAAGATGATAACCGAGAGGATCGCCACGGTGACCAGCACCATCAGCAGAGTAAGTTGTTTAAGAAACTCGATGGGTTCGTAGACTTCGCTCAGATACCCGGTGGCCACCAGATACCAGTTATAATCTTCCAGATTATCAATAAAAGCGTATTTAAGACGTTCCTCTTGTTCCGAAGGATTTTTCCAGAGATAGGTGAGATAGCCGTCCTCACTTTCTCTTAGAAGCTCCATGATATTTTCGCCTTTACTGTTGACCAGCCCATTGCCGGAAAGATCCTCTACTTCGGGATGAATGAGCAATCTGTTATTGGCATCGAAGACAAAGAAGTATCCGGATTCATTTATCCGGACCGGGCTGATGAGTTGGCGCAAATCTTCTATCCTTACCAGTTCGACGAATTCATCCCGATAGGATGAGGCGCCGACAATCCAGTTCCAGGGGGCAAACTCTGCAACATAGGCGGCTTTTTTTCTGGAGCTATTATCCAAAGGGTTTTTCCAGCCATACTCCGTATAGCCGTTGCGGGTCTCGGCCCAGGCTTGACAGCCCTCGGTCTCTGTACATTCATTCTTGGGGAGGAAGGGGTGAAGATCAAGATAGAGACCGTTCGCCTTTTCTTCGACGGCAACAAGGTAGCCGCTATCGCCCACCGGCTGCAGATCGAAATGTTGTTGGATGTTAGCTTTGGCATCCGCTTCGGAAACGCGACCTTTTAGATAATCGGCATGCTGCGTTTCGATGAAGTCAAGGTTTTTTTCTGTTATTCCACGAAGATAGTTTGATATTGCCGTACTGAGTAGAGAATGGGCGGCCCGGTGCATGTTTTGTTGCGTTTTTGCCAGTTCTTCCTGGGCGTTGGCTATGAGAGCGTTACGAACCAGATAATAGTTGAGAACAAAGATCGCGCAGATAACAATAAGTATGAATGGGCCGAGGTAGAGGGCTATTTTTGTCCGTATTTTCATGCAATGTGTGTATTGACTATCGATGAGCCAGAAAAGTTTGGCCGCAATTGCTCATTATAATTGAAAAATGGCTGTTTTTCAAAAATGTGGGGAAATAATATGGTCAAGCGATGAATTTACAAGCGACAATGACAGAAAAGGAGAGAGAAAAACAGCATATAACGGAAAAGGAGGCTATTTGCTTTGGTGGAAGCTGGATACACAAATCAAATAGCTAAGTAGTGAAACAAGCATCTAGCCACAGTGATATATGGTCCCGGGGTGAGCGGAAATAAACTTATTACTGTATACCGTCAATATATTATGGTATAGGAAGAGGTGCGCAATAATGAGGTTGAAAGAGACTATAGCAGCGGTATAATCTACGGAACCGTTTTTTGTTATAATGCAGGAAATTTTTTAGAAGTATGGCAAAGATATTTTTGTATGTGTGTTGCAGCTTGATGCTCTTGCCCGGATGCAGTGGAGCTCAGAAACCCAAGGTCCAGGAACTGGCCTCGGTACGGATTTCTCCACCCACCGTTATTGAACATTTCGCTCCACTCAAGGAAAAGAAAGTATTCGAATTTGTTTATATCGATGGTGAAAGATATGGTGTTCCCCGGCCATGGCGTGGGCAAAAAATTACCCAAAAATCCACGGACCCATCAACCCTGAAGCAGATACCGCTGGAATTTGCTTATAATGAGAGCAAGCTTTTCCTCACCGAAGAAGCTCGGGATGCCTTTGTGGTTATGGCCGAGGCAGCCAGGGAAGATGGTATTGAGCTAATTGCGCACAGCGGGTATCGCAGTGCCTGGTATCAGCAGAAGATTTTTATCAAACTCATGGCAGAAGGCAGAACATGGGATGATCTCGTGCGCTACGTCGCCCCGCCAGGATATAGCGACCACATGCTAGGGGAGTCGGTGGACCTCTATCCCAGCAACTGGCGGTTCGCCTCTACCGAAGCCTATCAATGGCTGCGTGAAAACGCCTATCTCTACAATTTTCATGAAACCTATCCGGAGGCAAGTAGTAGAGGATTTCCCTGGGAAGCCTGGCATTGGAAGTATATTGCCCCGAAGGAAAACGGTGAAGAGCGGCACTTAAAAGAAACAATTGTAGACTATGTAGAAACCAAGAACAAACAGTGAAATGTAGAAAATCCTTTCAAATCGTTGTTCCCCCAGAGAGTTACGAATCAGTTGACCTAGCCCCAGCCCAACAAAAGATGGAACTGTTGCGGCAGCAGAAAACAACAAGAAACGGCCGCTGGTAAGGCCGTGTCCAAAAAGACCGGCGCCGAGTGCGGTGGTTGAGACCAGAAAAAGTATGCCCATGGCCTGGATCAGGGCATCTTTGGGTAAGCGCAGACCTTGCAGATACAGAACGCCAGGAACCACAAAGGTACCGGTAAGCCCGGTGATAACGCCATTGACGATCCCCAAAATAGGGGTCAACCAATATTCATGATGTTCAGGTACGGTGACCCGGCGCGACGTCATGCCAAACAAAGCGTAGGCGCAGACAATTGTGCCGAGTATGAAAGAGAGTAACCAGGTTTCCAGACCGGCGATCACCGAGGTGGTTAACCAGATGGTGATTGATGCACAGATCAACAGGGGCCATATACGCTCGAGGATGACTCTAAGATTGGCGCCGGAGAAAGCCTGCCAGATGTTGGTGAGAAAACAGGGGAGCAGCATCAGGGCCATGGCGTCTCGCACTCCCAGTGACAGAGAGAGCATGGCCAGAATAATGGTTGGAAAACCCAGCCCGACCAAACCTTTAACGAGGCCGGCAATAAAGAAACTGGCAGTTATATAGAAATACGTCTCCAGAGACCACATGAGGTCAGCCCCTCATCAACGGGGCTCCAGATCTTCGTTCTTGAGAATATAGATCAACATAATGAAGAGGATGAAGTCAATTATTGAGGCAAGCATATACAGCGAGAAATCCAGGGCTACAAAAAGCGCTGGAGCCGACTCCCGGACACCTTCCAGTTGAAAATGAGATAGCAGCAGTAACAACTCCGAGGAAAGTGCCATCAACAGCAACGGTGCTGAACTGAGGATATTGGTTATGAAAAAACGGACCCCAAAAGCGATTGAGCCGAGAATCTGGCCGGAGATGTAATAAGTGGGGATGACATAGATGAAAAGCATGCTGAATAGCAGAATAGTCAGCATGATTGCCCCGGTATTGGTACCTCCCTGCATAGCTGACATCAGTACTGCCGTAGTCATGATGATGGGGATATACATGGAGAAAAGCACCAGTAGATACCCTCCCACATAGGTTCTGAAAATATTGGGAATGGAACTGTATTTCTCCTCAACTATTTCATAGTAGATACCGTAAATTACCGGGCTGATGAAAATTGCCGCCAGGATTGTCAGGGTGTTGATCAATTGCAGGAAACCGCCCTCGGGGAAAAAGACGGTGGCGCCGTTAATTAGGCCGAAAGCGGCAAGAAAACCGAGGATTGCTGGATTTGTGCGGACAATGTAGATGGCATATACGAGGTAGGTTTGCAGGTTGAGGGCTTTCATGGATAAAATTTCTGGTTAAAAGATGCGGATTACTGTGTTCTTCAACGATAAAAACATCCCGGTTCGAGTCGCGATGTGCACCGATGTCATTGGATTGATATGGGATTCCACCATACCCGAGATTTTCCGTAATTTCAGCAATGCTTTGACTATCACTCGATTTTTTTATTATTTTCAATAATTCCGTGACGTTGAGAGGTGCTATGGAGGCAGGTAGGGGGTGACGTTCACCGGCCGGGCGGAAATTGAGCGAGAACCGCTGCCACCAGTTTGTTTACCCTCACGGTCATTTCCTCGGGAGTGGCATGGTTATCATACGTATCCGAGCCCCGGCCTCGCCACAGCAGTTTTGCTGATTGTTCATCGTATATGTCAATCACCAATGTACCGACATCATACTGGCGAATGTCGGAACGAGTGGATATCCCGATTCCACCGTAACGACGGTAAGACCCTTTCCCAAAACCGAAGCCGGTGCTGACCGGATCAGATTCCAGCCTGGTGGCAATGGAATAGGTGTACTGCACCCGGAAATCGGGAATGGGGGCAACCACAAAGCCTTTTGTCTGCAACTCCCGGTCGATTGCCTCGCGAAAACGTTTTTGCAGCAACGGATTGTTAAGTCTGGTATCTCTGTCATCGATAGCTATTGGATTCCAGTCATAAAACTGCAGTTTAGGAAAGGGTGTTCTGGTGTCATAATCCTCACTGACCTGAATGCCAGCGCATCCTGTGAGGAAAAGTAATAGTAACAAAGAAACTGATGTTGTAAATCTGTTCATGGTTCCTCCGGAAAGAGAAATTTTCCATGGACCATTTTCTTCTGGCAAGCTGGCATATTGGTCCGCAGAGATAGCCATTTCACTCCGGCACAAGTTGTTTTTCGAGAACCTCATCCAGATCCTCTGGAGAAGTTGACGGTGAAAATCGCTGTACCACCTGACCATGCTCATTCACCAGGAATTTGGTAAAATTCCAGCGGATGTCGTTTGCTGCTTTATCACTGGAAGCTTCCTTTTTAAGATGAGCATATAACGGATGAGTGTTCTTGCCATTGACTTCTATTTTGGCAAACAATGGGAAGGAGACGCCATAATTCAACCGGCAAAATTTTGCAATTTCTGATTCTGATCCTGGTTCCTGATTACCAAACTGGTTACAAGGAAAACCGAGAACGACGAAGCCCCTTTTTTTAAATTTTTGATAGAGTTGTTCGAGACCTTCGTATTGAGGTGTGAAGCCACACTTGCTGGCCACATTGACGATCAGCAGGGTACTACCCCGATAATTCGCCATATTCGTGCTCTCACCTTCTATGGTTGTTACTTCGATATCAAATATACTTCCCATGTCGCTTCCATATCCGGCGAAAGCCGGGGTGTGCTTTAAGTTTATTGATGACATGGCTATGATTGAGCCACATATCTGCAACTATCCAGGTTTTCCTTGTTGACCTGCTTATCTAGGATAATGAGCACGATGGCGAGAAAGTTCAAGATGGTTCTTTTAAAGAGGGTCTTACGGAAACTAGTTAGAGTTTTTCGCTGGCAGGAATGTCTATTTCTCGAAAAGGAAACCGGTTCTCGAGCTGATCATTGTAATAGAACTCCAGCGCCTTGCGAATAACGGGAAAGGCAATTTCATCCCAGGGGATTTCATCAGGATGAAACAGTTGGACCTCAAGGCTCTCGTTTCCCGGACGGAAGTCGGTATTAACCAGGCGAGCCCGATAAATGAAATAAACCTGATCTATGAAGGTGATGTTGAGAAGCGAATAGGGGAGCATATCGTCAAGGTGGGCGAGGGCCTCTTCCATGGTTTCACGTCTGGCGCATTGTTCTACGCTTTCCCCGTTTTCCAGATATCCAGCCGGTATTGTCCACATCCCACGCCGTGGTTCAATTGCCCGTCGGCAAAGAAGAATCTTGCCATCCATGATCGGAATGGCACCGGCAACCATTCTGGGATTTTGATAGTGGATAATATTGCAGTGCTCGCAAACATAGCGGTGCCTGTCCTCTCCATCGGGTATCTGCCAATTTACCTTTCCTCCACATTGGTTGCAGTAATTCATAGTTTTACAAAGTACCAGATATTTACAAAAATTAGGAGTTGTCTGGGCGAAGACGCAGGATTGTGCCGCTGTCTGTGGAGAAGTAAAGCCAGCCATCAGGGCCTTCGATCACCGCCCGAATTCTTTCATCGAGTTCGAGAAGCATCTGTTCTTCCTCGACTGGGGTGTTATTCACATCAAAGACCACGCGGTTGAGATGCACCATCGCCAGGGCTCCGGCAAAGAAATGTCCTTTCCAGGCAGGAAAAGCTTTGCCGGAATAGATGAGCAAGCTTCCTGGAGCGATAGATGGGATATAGACTTTCAGGGGATCGACCATTCCCGGTTTACTGGTCGCCTCACCCACGGCCATCGGTCCCCAGTACTCCTTGCCGTGGGAAACCACCGGCCAACCGTAGTTTTTACCGGCCTCGATGAGGTTGATTTCATCACCCCCCCGGGGACCATGCTCATTGGACCAGAGTTTGCCGGTTTCGTTATGATAGAAAAGACCCTGGGGGTTGCGGTGACCATAGCTCCAGATTTCCGCTAGTCCTTCTTTGGCAATAAAGGGGTTATCCTCTGGCACGGAGCCGTCCAGGTTGAGGCGGATTATGGTTCCTGCGTGGGTATTCAGGTCCTGGCCGTTGGGACGGACACCGCGGTCTCCAACAGAGAAAAACACATGGCCACGGGAGTCGAAGACAATTCGGCTGCCGAAATGACGTCCCGTATTGCTAGCAGATTCAGTAATAAGCAATTCCTGCCAGTCAGTAAAGCGCTCTCCATCTAACTTTGCCCTGGCTAGAGTAGTGACGGCACTGTCGTCAACTTCTTTGCTGTAGGTAAAGTAGGTCCAGTCGCCAGCCTTGAAATCCTGGGGGACAGCAATATCGAGCATGCCTCCCTGTCCTCTTGCCCAAACCCGGGGAGCTCCGCTCAGTTCGGTGATCGTTCCACTGGTGAGGTTGAGTTTTTTCACCTTGCCGGCTCTTTCGGTAAAAACAATTTCCTCAGGGGAGATAAAGGTCATTCCCCAAATCACTCCGAGACCATCAGCGATTTGCTCAACCCTGTAGGTCATGCCTGCAGACTCACCGCGTAGTATAATTTTATCGCCGAAAGCATTATCAACAGCGGAGCAGAGTATGAACATAATAGAAATGAGCAGTAAGAAAACTGCTTGGTGTAATGTTTTTAAAGCTAATACAGGACTTGTTTGTCTATGTGAGATCTTCATGATGTGTCTATAGTTATTGAGGGTTTAGGTAAAAAAGGCTTACAAATTTCAAGAGGTGGAGGTACTACAACGGCAATTAACCTTTTTGTTTTCTACTCGGATTAAGATATCTGCCGGGTGAAGAAGATAACCTCCAAGATAAAAATTATATAAATTCAATATTATAGCTATTGATAACCTAGCTGCATTCAGAGCAAAGCTATATTCTCCGTTGGTCCATCGGCCATTTGGCTTTGGCACCTCGAGGAACCATTTAGCAAATCCATATGACTCAAGAGTCCTAATTACGGTTCAAAGGGAAGCTTGGTGTCAACAGAGGTAAACTCGATGGTATAATCCTTTATTTCACGTTGTACCGCAAGATAATGGGAAATGTTGTCATCAGCATCATGAACAGGAACGATCTTCCATTCCATTATGAATTCTGTGCCATCTTTGCGATAATTTTTGGTTTTACCATGGAAGGTTTCCCCAGCTTCGATCTTTTCCTTCAGATCATCAAGCACCCGTTGGTCGGTTCGTTCTCCCTGCAGCATGGCTGGGGACTTGCCGAGCAGCTCATCAAAATCATAACCAGTCATGGCGCAAAGGGATGGATTGACGTAGATTATCGGATAGCCAGGACCGGCTTCGGTAATCATCACTCCGTCAAATGAGATATCCAGAGTAGTCTGCAGCATGTTCCTGATTATGCTCTGAAACTTTTTATCATAACTAAAAATATCACCAATACTCATGTTCTCTTTCATGGGTGGCCTCGTCGTTTTTTTACTTGATCGTAGACATGGCAAGGTGGATCTTTCTTATTTGAAAGTATTACCGGTCAAGATTTTTCTCAAGGCGACCGGTGAAAAACTCTGTGATAAAAATTATGTTTTTCTCAAGATGAGAGGAATACCAAGAGCTGCAACTCCCATCCCAAGTAATACTCTGCTCTTGCTGTAGTTGGCTGATTGTGGGCCTGATTGTGTCTTTATGCTATTTATCGTCTGATCTATCCTCTAAGCATTGTCTCCGCTGTCAGCCGACCGGCTAGAAGAGCCCATTGGGTGCCGGGCAGCGTGCCGATTTCGCCGCAACGGTATGTATTCCCGGATACGAGAGCGGGTTGGCGGTAGGGATCCTGAGTCGGTGGCTCCTGCAGGGGCAGAGCGTGGTTAATCTCATAGGTGTGAAGGTGTTCCCAGTCATCAACAGCTCCGCCGAACCATTTTCGACATTGATCGCGTACCAATTTTTGCAACTCCGGGTTCTTGCAATATTCATCACCTAAGACCACAACAGCAATGAGTGTTCTGCCGTCGGTAGCATATTCCGGAGCAACCAGACTTGGAAAGGCGATGTTGTTAATGGGACCGGTTCCTTCACCATTGAGTATGAGAAAAGGTTCATTGAAGGGAGGTAGCCATTCGCCGGTAAAATAGAGACAACTCTCACCCACAGATCCACCTTCCTGCTCTATACCAAGCAACTGGCGTTCAGCCGGAGCAGAGGTAGCGATGACCACGGCATCGGCCTGGATTTTCTCACCACTTGCCAGAAGAACCCCATCATTGTCTATTTTTTCAACCCTGCTTTGCAATCGCACACAATCCTCGGGCAGGTTGGTTGCCAGTTGCCTGGGTATTTCGGCCATGCCGAGTGCAGGCAAAGCTGCATCACCTTCTGCGAAAACACGAAAGATATATTTCAGCACGCGGCTGGAGGCGGTAATTTCCCGATCAAGACAGGCGCCGGCAAAGAACGGGACAAAAAAACGATTGATAAATCCTTCGGAGAAACCGTAGTGGGAAAGAAAATCGATGGTTTTTTCTTCAGGCTGGGAAAAAAGTTCTGCGAATGGACAAGAGCTGACCGTTCTTGCCAGGCGCAGCATCAATAATCGGTCTTTGAACGTGCCAATCGGTGAGGAGATGGTTGAGTAAAGATGCCGGAAATGGTAACGCGGATCGGCAATCATGTGGAATTTACCATTACTGCGGACAGCAACTCCAGCGGGAAATTTCATTAGATTTAGAGCTTTATAGTCAAGAGTTCGTCTGGCCTCCGGATAACCTGTCTGCAAAACCTGAAAGCCGTGGTCAAGTTTGAACCCGTTCACCGTATCGGTCTTTATCCGACCGCCGATCCGTTTATCCGCGTCAACGATGATATAGCTTTTTTGGTGCCTTTGTAGATAATTTGCACAAGTCAGTCCCGATATTCCTGCCCCGATTATGACAGCATCAAAACTCATAGTGGTATTTCTCCATTGGAGTCGTAGACAATGCTGATCTACCAGCATTATTCGGATTAGTAAAATTTCATGATGATGGCAGACACCTTTGCCATGCAAATCAATATAATACTACTTGTTGGAATTGCATGATTTTAGTGGGAAAAGCTGGTCGTTTGTAATCTGAATCCTGGAATAAATATCATGGTAGACAGCATTCTCTAATCAGAAAGAGAGTCTGGCGAAGTGATTTATCAGAGAATACTTGTCATGACAGACAAAATATTTTAGTACCTTACCCCTCAAATTCTGCCTCTCTGTTCAGAACCACTTGAGGGTTTTTCGAACATGATCTTGAATTTACTAGCAAGGTTATATTAGGGTTTCACGGTTAAGGGACAATACTGTTTTGAACAAACTTACTTATTTTTAAAGGCTAACTATCATGGAGCTCATTCATTCTCTTCTTCTGCAGGCAATAGCTGGTGAGTCTGCTGCGGAGAGCAGATACCGTAAATTTGCTGGTAAAGCGCTCGACGAAGGTTTCCCAGGGATTGCTTCGCTATTTACGGCTCTTGCGCAGGCGGAGGCCATTCATATTGCCAATCACCATCAGGCTCTCAAGAAAAGTGATTTCAGCGGTACATTGCCACAGCCGGAGAAGATTAATAGTCCGGAGACTACTCTTGCGAATCTCAAAAGAGCAATCGAAGATGAACGAGATGAGTTTAAAGAAATGTATCCTTTATTCCACAGACAAATCTCTAAAAAGCATGACTCTAATTTTGTAGCCAAAATCGCCCTGCTGTCAATCAAATGGGCAGGCGAGAGCGAAGCGCAACATTATGAGCTTCTGCAGGAAGCGCTGCAGGCGGCAGTTTCAGGCAGTGATGTTGTCGGTGGAGAATATTATCTCTGCACTGTCTGCGGCAATATAGAATTCTCCATGGAGCAACCGAAAAAAATGTGCGGAGTGTGTGGCCATGATATCTCTTTTTATACCAGGATTCAGGTGGAAAAATGACCGCTTTTAAAGAATCATTTCATCTGGAGGGGGGTGAGTTGATCCGTCAGGTCACCTTTGGGCTCAATGACGGAGTCGTCTCTATATTTGCGTTGTTGGCTGGTCTAGTCGGGGCCGGCCAGAGTGCGGAGACAATTCTTATCACCCTGCTGGCTGCCTCGATCGCTGGGGCCTTATCCATGGCAGCCGGCGAATACGTCAGCAATAAAAGTGAAGCGGACTATTATCGTCATGAAATTGAGCAGGAGCGGCTCGAAATTGAGCTCTGCCCCCATGTCGAGCTGGAGGAACTACGGCTTATCTATCGGAAAAAGGGATTCGATGGCCAGCTCCTGGATGATATTGTCAACACTATAGCCAGAGATAAGGACCTTTGGGTCAAAGAAATGGTGGTGGATGAGCTTGGTGTGGCCGATGCTGAACCAGACGGGGGGGTCAAGACAGCCGTAGTTATTCTCTTTGCCTTTCTTGGAGGTGCGGCATTTCCTACATTGCCCTATGTGTTAGCCGGTATGCTGGGCATGCAGGGTATGAGCACTTTCATAGGTGCTACCTGCATAACGGTAATCGGTTTGTTTATGGCCGGAGCCATGAAAAAATTTGTTACTGGGGTAAACTGGTTCAAGTCCGGCATGGAAATGCTTGGCGTGGGATTTTTCGCATTTGCCATATCCTATTTCATTGGTCTTCTTATTCCAGGTGCTGGTTGATAATATGGTGATTTCTACAGCTCAAGTTCGATTGGTCTGCAGTTAAAAGTGATTGATGAACAAACTCTAAAAGGATCTATCAAAGGTGCTTAAAGTTCATTATGTATTGGAATTACAATATATTTTTAGGAAATGCCGCTAGCGGGAAATTTTTAAAAGTTGTCAATTAGAGCTCATTGATCCTTCTTATCTATTGATAGACAAAAGAATTTGGCATCCAACTATTGAAAAAATCATTGTATTTGTTGAGCGTTTCTTGAATAATGTCGGACAAGATGCGGGCATTTTTCAGGCATGGAGAGAGATAAAATTCTGAGTATCGCACCGTATAGGCGACCACAGGTATGAGCAAGAGTCGACAATCGCGACAGGGAATTTGAAGAAGATAGGGTGAATGTCTCTGACAGCGAATCAGCTGGAGGTATGTAATGAAAATGATTTGTCCCCATTGCGGGGTAAGGGGTTCTGCCAACGAAGCACTTCTTGGAAGAAAGGTGAAGTGCCCAAAGTGCGCCACCATTTTCACGGTAGCAGCCGAGGTTGTCGAGGCCATTGAAATTGATGAGCTGGAGCTGGAGGAAGTCGAAGAATCAGCAGAACTGGAAGATGACCTAACCACTGAAGAAGAAGTTGATCAGGTTATAAGCAACCTCCTGGCAGGAGGCAGTGGTCATGTCGAAGAAGAGACAGCAACAGAAGTACCTACCGATTCCCTTGAAACACCTGCTACTTTGCCGGGCGAGGACGAGCTCATTGCTGCCTTAAGTGACTACAATGAGGTGAGTGACGAGAGTGAGGGATGGTTGGGTGAAGAGGACGAGACACTCACCGTCATCGAAGATTTTCCGGAGGAAGCTCTTAAAGACTTAGCAGAAGAAGTAGAAGAGGAAGTAGAAGAGGAAGTAGAACCGGCCCTCGATAAAATTGATGATGAACCCACCGAAGAAAGAGAAATTCGTCTCGATGAGGAAGATTACCAGGGAGCAGAAGAGGGTGAACAGCAGATCGATGAAGCTCCAGCCCCTGAATCGATAGAAGAATCGCTGGATTTTGAAGATGGTTTCTTTGATGATGAAGAAGTTGTTCTGGATGAAAAAGAGGAAGTTGAAGTAGATGAAGACGGTTTACCGACAGAACTCTTCGATGAAGAAGAAAAAGAAGAGCTTTTGGAAAACGAGGAAGAAGAGTTAGAAACCGTTGATGAAGTCGACGAGACTCTCAAAGATGAATCACAGAAAGAAGATGAGCCAGAAGTTTCTGTTCCTTTGCCGGACGATGAGGTAATGCTCGCCGCGTCTTTTCTTGATGAGGACCTCGATGCCAAGCTGGCAGCAGAGGAGGAAGAGGACGAGGTTGATTTGGAGGCAGGGGCGGTGGCCCTTATTCAAAAGTGTTCCGCCTGTGACCGGTATGTTGACCATGAAACGAAATATGAACATAACGGCAACGTCTATTGTTCAAAATGCATCCCGGCAGACCTGTCCGAAGAAGATCGTAGAATCCAACAGAACCTAGCTATTCCTCTAGAGGAAGAGGAGCCTGAGGAGGAGGAAGCAGGCGACACCACGGAGCAGACTGATAGTGAATCCGAGGCTGTACATACTCCCGGCAGATTTACCATCATTACTTTAATAAAAGATTCTTGGAATTACTCTAAAGGTGCCAAAGGTTCTCTTTGGGGAGCAATCCTGGTTATGTATATCCTGCTGATTGGTTTAGGGGTGGGCTATACTTTGATTTCCATGAAGTTTTTGCAGGGTCTTGACAGGCTAACAGCAATGTTGATAGATGGAGGATTGCAGGCTCTTCTCAGCTTTTTATCCTATGTTTTCACCGCCGGAATACTATTGATTGCCATAAACAGGATTGGCCAGAGACCCTATTCATGGAAAATGGTGTTTAGCGGATTCAAGCGTTTTGGCGCAATGATAGGTTTGGTCATCCTGCAGACCATCATGTTAATCATTGGCTTTCTTTTGTTCATTCTGCCGGGTATTTATCTCAGTGTCGGCTATATTCTGGCTATCCCGCTTCTTTTCATGAAGGGTCTTTCACCCTGGCAGGCTATGGAAACATCACGCAAAGCCATTCATACCCGCTGGTGGACGGTGTTTTTTGCCTTTATAACTATGACGATTCTGATATCGCTGTCTGCCATTCCCCTGGGAATCGGTCTGATTTGGACGGTGCCGATGTTTGTTGTCATGATTGGCGTACTCTATTATCTCTTTTTCGGTGCAGATGAAGAGGACGAGGAGTTCGAATAGGCATTTTCAGGACTTGTCTCAATAATTCATGGGAAAATCAAGTTATTGTTTTATTCATGAAATTTGAGATGTTAATATGTGTTTTTGTGATTTTTCCGGGTACAGTTTGTACCTCGAAAGACTGCTGGCAATCTAACTCCTTTTTCACCCTACGGGCGTCCCTGCTGAGCCGATCCTCTTCGCTATAAAGTTCTTGCGGTAGATCATTACAGCTGCGCCCTTGATGCCTCGATTATGAACTCAGCAGGCACGTGAAATATTGAGACTGTAACGTTATGAACCGGACTGAGGGGGACTCCCTGTTGCGTATTCATTTACTCATGGGGTTTTCCGCCTTTCTGGTTTCCACCTCGTTTATTGTAGGAAAAGCCATTACCGCCGGGCTTGATCCGGCGGCATTGACCCTTATCCGGTTCGTCCTGGCGACGCTCTTTCTCCTTCCCTATATTATCAGATACCACGGACTAATGTTCAGCTGGTCTCTGTTTTTTCGTTGTGCAATCATCAGCCTTTCCCTGGTGGCTTTTTTCTATTCCATGTTTCTATCGCTGCGCTATACCAGTGCTTTGAATACCAGCGTGATATTCACCCTGGTTCCATCTTTTGCGGGAATTTATGCCCTTCTCCTGGTAAAGGAAAGATTAACGGGGGCGAAAGTGATCGCCCTTGTCTGCGGCATGATCGGGGCAGTGTGGGTAATATTCAGGGGAGATCTCGACCAGCTCCTGGCTATGCAATGGAACAAGGGAGATCTCATTTTTATGGCAGGCTGCGTTGCCATGGGTCTGTATACCCCCCTGGTGCGTTTATTGACCAGAAGAGAACCAATGGTGGTGATGACCTTCTGGATACTGGTCACCGGCAGTATCTGGCTTCTTTTGCTTTCCGGACAACGACTTTTTAGTATCGAGTGGCACACCGTGTCAACTTCTGTCTGGCTTGGTATCTGTTATCTTGCTCTATTCACCACGGTGATCACCTTTTTTCTCACCCAATATTCCATAGGCTTTCTTGGACCTACCAGGGTGATGGCCTATTCGTATCTCTATCCATCCCTGGTGCTACTTTTGGATATGGCTTTGGGCAAAGGCCTGCCGCAACTTCGGGTTTTGCCGGGGGTGTTGGTTGTGTTGGCAGCGATGTTTGTCATCCAGTGGTCAGCAAGATTAAATAACCAGAAGGGTCACGCGGCTAAGTGATATTCGGCTTCTACCCGGTGTAGCGCCCCTTTGTTGGATAACTTGCTGGAGAATAACAGGAAACTGTCGACCCGGAATTCGTCGAAGCGGAGAAAGGCATTGCCGGCCAGAAAGCTGGCAATACGCTGCATGGGGGGATTGTTCAAGCGGGCAATGGTTATATGAGGAGAGTATTTCCTGCTGTCAGCTCCAATACCGCACCCAATTAATGAAGTATCAATCTTTCGTTTTAATCTTATCAGCGGTTCCGCTGGCTCTACCCCGGCCCAGAGCACGCGAGGTTTGCCACGTGGTGGAAAATGGCCAACACCCTGGACAGCTATGCTGAAGGCTGTTGAGTCGATTTCTGCAAGTGCTTCTTTGATATCCTTGAACATGGAGCCATCAACTTCACCAATAAAGCGAAGAGTCAGATGAATCTGCTCTGCAAAGACCGGCTTTGCTCCGGGAAGAGATCTCCCCATGGCATGCAGTTGCTCTTGAATTCTTTCAGGGAGGGGAATGGCTATAAACAGGCGTATCATGGTCGTGTTGTCGATCGGCTTTTTTACTCGTGGATACTTACTTGATCATTGCAGTAGCTGATGGATAAAAATAGCAAAGCCTCAGCTTTAAGCAATGTTTGTGTTGCCATGGGGTCTTAATTGCAGATGCTCTGCTTAAAATATTAATCAACATAGTGGTTGTTGTGAATATGGAAAACAATGACATTTTCTGTCTAAATCTAGATATTTCCCATCCCAAAACTGCCATTTCGAAGTCTTCGCTTATCTGGCCGATATCTTCGTTATGCTCAAAATTTTATCCTCCGGTAAGCGAACGGAGTGAGACTCCGAGATATCAATTATATACACCCCAAGGGCACTTCTTTCAGGGCGCCTGTGGTAAAATTTTTCGCACGCCTTGATCTCAGTAAAAATTGCTAGTTTTAAGATGGAAACTAGATAGATACATCATTTACAGAGTCATGGGGATATCCGGTTTTCATTCACTTGCCAGTGAAGAAATTTCACAGCTCGCTCCTCATACCAATAGCAGCGACAACCCGGTTCACCGACAAAGCCGACATGACCGCCGTATCTGGGAATTTCCAGGAAAAGATGAGCATTTTTTTCGGCATCCCGAGAGGGGTAGCAGGAAGGCGGCAGAAAAGGATCATCCTTTGCCTGTACCAGCAGAGTAGGAATCTCAATGTTTTGAAGAAATTGCTGAGAAGAACACCTGTGATAATAATCCCGGGCATCTTTAAAACCGTGGATAGGGCCGGTATATTTATCATCGAAGGGAGCGAAGGTTATCATGGCATCAAGACCGCTGGTGTCATAGAGATCGGGAAACATCCTGGCCTTACACTTTATTTTTCTGCGAAGACCGCGCATGAAGTATTCCATGTAGAGTCGGTTTGTCCATCGGTCCATTACCTCTCCGGAATCTGCCAGAAGAACCGGTACGGAGAAAACAACACAGCCGATGACCTGTTTTGGGATGATTGCCGGGTTTTCGCCCAGGTATTTCAGGGTCTGATTTCCACCCATACTGAAACCGATCAGGGCCGCCTGCCGATAGCCGCCAGAGGCTAAGCCATGGGTGAGTACCGTGTGTAAGTCATCGGTTACTCCTGAGTGATACAGACGTGGCAGCCGGTTCATCTCTCCGGAGCAGCCTCGGAAATTCAGACAAATGACATCCCAGCCGGCCTCGTTGAGACGTGTGGCCATACCGAGCATATATTTTTTTCGTGAATTTCCTTCCAGCCCGTGGCTGATGACTACGAGTTTCTTAGAACGGCTGTGCTGTTTGTGAAAATGCCAGTCTACATCAATAAAGTCGCCGTCGTCTGTCTCCAGCCGTTCACTGACAGGAAACGCCTTGGGTGCTGTCCGAAACAAAGTGGGATAGATGGTCTGGATGTGACCAAAGCGAAAAGGTAGCGGTGGAGCATAGGCGGGGGTGGGGAGAAGAGGCATGATTTACTGATCTTCTTGGCAGAGCCTGAGAATAGCCTGATTGGCGATGTAAAGCCCAAATATCCCGGTCAGGGTTGGCAGGCTGCCCAGAACATTACGCTGCCTGCCTCTATCTGCAAATGGGGTGGCGTTGTCCGGTTCTTCTGACTGTTGATAATCGAAATCAACTTTTTCGGTGGAGTAGACGCAGAAAATACCTCTACCGATTTGCCGACGGCGCAGTCTCTTACGCAGGTGTTTGGCAAGAGGACAGTTGCGGCTGTCGAAAATATCACCGTATTGTATTTGAGTGGGATCGGTTCGCAGTGCGGCACCCATCGAAGATATTGTCGGAATACCATAACCGTAGGCTGCCACGAGCAGTTGGGTTTTCGGGTTTAACGAATCAATTGCGTCAATGAGTAGATCAGGAGGTGGTTGCAGGATCTTTTCGGTGGTGTCTTCGGCGGCAAAGGCTGCCATGGTTTCAACCTTGCAGTCAGGATTAATGGCCAGGACCCGCTCCCTGGCCACTTCCACTTTGGATCGATTTAGATTGGTGGTCAGGGCTAGAATTTGCCGGTTAATGTTCGATGGTTGGAGAACGTCAAAATCAACCAGTCGGAAAGAACCGACTCCTGCCCGGGCAAGGGCCTCAAGAGCATGCCCGCCTACGGCACCAAGCCCGACAATGGTAACTCGACCGCGTTGTAGTCTGGCGAACTTCTCTTTTCCGAGAAGCTGAATAATGCGGGTATATCTTGCGTTATCTTCGGTCATGAAGTTCTTACTCATTCCAGGAAAATATTCTCGCCGCAATAGTAAGGGCGACAGCAGTGAATGCCAATAAGAAAATACATTCCGACTGTACTTCTACAAGGGCCGCACCTTCATTCATGACTTTGCGAACGGCCTTGAGCATATGGGTTAATGGTAGGGCATGGGATAGACTCTTCAGCCAATCCGGAGCAGCTTCCAGGGAGAACCAGACTTCGGAGAGAAACATCATTGGCCAGGTGATGAAATTCAGTACACCGCTGGTGAACTCTTCACTTGTGCCACGCGCTGCCAGAATGAGTCCAAGAGAACTGAGGCTCAGGCCGCCGAGGAAGAACAGGAAGAAAATGAGCAGGATGGAGCCTTGGACGTGAAAATCAAAAATAAAATCAGCACCGTGCCAGACGACAAAAAGGGTGAACATCAGCAAAAAAATGCGGGAAAGAGTCTGGGCGCTGAGATACTCAAGGGCTGTGAGCGGGGTGGCCTTCAAGCGCTTCAAGGCCCCATTCTTGCGGTAGCGGACAACCACATAGCCCACTCCCCAAAGAGCCGAAAACATCATGTTCATGCCGAGAAGTCCGGGGAAAAACCAGTCTATATAACGAATTTCCTCACCTTCGATCAATTTTCGCTGGGCGATTTGTTCTTTTCCCGGCAGAAAAGCGACCAAAAAGATTTTTTCCACCAGAAAGCCATTTGGTGATGAATCGTTTATCCAATAGTTATTGGCCGGTGAGTTTTTTTCAACAAGCAGGTCGATTTTATGTCTGCGTAACAGATCTTCGCCAATTTCCCTGTTTTTTACCGGAGTAAAGAGAAGGTGCTCCTCGAGCTGAAAAGAAGAAGGAATGGTTGTATCAAGGAACATCTCTTCTTCCCCGGTGGCGGGAAATACACCCACGGTAAAATTCTGGTAATGTTTTTCGGCAAATATGAAGCTAAAGCCAATGATGATAAAGAACGGGAAAGCGAAATTCCAGCCAAAAGCAGCTCTATCCCGGAAAAACTCGTAATTTCTGGCTATGAAAATGGCCCAGATACGTTTTACATTCATAGCTGCACTCTCAGCTGTAAACTCAGTTTTATACCAATGAATATGAGCATAATTAATCCCGCAACTGGCGGCCAGTGAGACGAATAAATACGTCTTCCAGGTTGGCAGCACCTATCGACATCCCCGTCAGATCTGCATTCATCCCTGATAATCTGCCTATAATGGCGTGTATATCATCACCCTCAATACGGATACGATTATGTTCTTTTAGCCATCGATAGGGAAGGGAGGTAAGTATCCGGGTATCGAAGTTACCAGGCAGAAAAATCGTGCCTTGGCCACAGTATCTCTCGATAAGCTCAGCTGGGCTACCATCGGCAATTATATCGCCTTGATCCATAATAGCGACTCGATCACAGAGGTGTTCTGCCTCCTCCATCGAATGAGTGGTGAGGATTATGGTTTTTCCTTCTGCTTTTATCTCTTCGACGATTCCCCAGAGGTTGCGACGAGCTTGCGGATCCAGACCGGTTGACGGTTCATCGAGAAAAACAAGATTTGGCTTGTTAATAAGGGCCAAGGCAAGAAGCAGACGTTGTTGCTGACCGCCCGAAAGTTTGTTGTTCCTTCTCTCAAGAATTGGTTGGAGCTGACACTTCTCAATGAGAAAATCGAGTTCTTCCGGGTCGGTGAAAAGTTTGGCAAAGGTTTTCAGGGTTTCCAGTACACTTAAATAGTTGAGCAGGGAGGTGTGTTGGAACTGAATGCCTACTTCCTCCCGGAAGGATTGAGCCCGCGGCTTGCCACGATATCGTATTTCGCCTGAAGTCGGAGGAATGATATCTTCAATGATCTCGATGGTGGTCGTTTTACCAGCCCCATTCGGTCCCAGCAACCCAAGGCAGGTGCCTTCGATAACCTGTAGAGAGACATCATTAACGGCAACTGTGCTTTTGTAAACCTTACGCAGGTGCTGAACTTCGAGTATTGGTAATGAAGTACTCATTGGGATGACTGACACATATCGTTAGTGAACTTACGTTTCC
>JASJDT010000077.1 GCA_030065655.1 Desulfocapsaceae bacterium
TTTCCACATATTGTGATATTAAGCGGCAAATATGGAAAAATGGCCGATCCATTTTCCACTTATTGATTTTCCGGCTTGTGGTTTCCATCTATTGCGATAGTATTTGATAGGAAATGGAAAGTCAAAGCAAAAATAAGCGGAAATTCAAGCCCAATCCTGATCGTAAATTAATGGATCAAGTGCGTGAAGTTTTACGCTATTATCAGTACGCCTATCGGACGGAACAGACCTATTGCCAGTGGATTTTACGCTACATTTATTACTTTGGCGGCAAGACGCATCCCCGTATGCTGGGGGCAAAGGATGTGGAACGGTTTCTCTCCCATCTCACCATGGAGAAAAAGGTGTCCGGCTCCACCCAGCGTCAGGCTTTGAATGCCTTGGTTTTTCTTTACAGGGACGTCCTTCATTCCCCCCTTGAAGGAGAGATTGCCCCTATTCGTAGCAATCTAAAAAAGAAGGTGCCCACCGTTCTTACGCAGACCGAAGTGAATAAACTGCTGGGTAATCTTGAAGGTCTTTATGCGCTCATGGCGAAGATGCTTTATGGAAGTGGTTTGCGTTTAATGGAGTGCATCCGGCTGCGGATACAGGATGTAGATCTTGGTCAGGGGCTTATTTTCGTCAGAGGAGGCAAAGGGGCCAAGGACCGGACAACGGTTTTACCCGAAAATCTGCAAAAAGAAATCGAGAAACAGATAGAAGAAGTTGTCGCCTTGCACCACAAGGACCTGGAAGAGGGATATGGTGAAGTCTATATTCCCGAAGCACTCCTGCGCAAATATCCAGGCGCAGCAAGAGAGCGTGGTTGGCAATGGTTATTTCCGTCCAGGAAACGGTCCATCGATCCCCGATCGGGTATGGAGATGCGCCACCATATCATGGAGTCTGGCCTGCAAAAGGCGGTGAAACGTGCTGCCGGAAAAGCAGACATTGGCAAGAAGGTGAGTTGTCATACCCTGCGCCACAGCTTCGCCACCCATTTACTGGAAAACGGAGTTTCCATTCGCATTTTGCAGGATCTGTTGGGGCATGCCGATGTGAGGACCACGGAAATCTATACCCATGTCATGAACCGTGATATCCGCCAGTTGAAAAGCCCACTGGATTTGTTATAACTTTGGGTGCTTAATCTTTTCCTTCATTCTCAATTTCTTCCACATCACTACTATCTTTTTCCGCCGGAGGAAGAATGACCAAGCGCTGACCCGGGTGGATGGGAGCGTTGAGGCTTATCTGGTTCCAGATGAGTAGCGCAGCAAGGGGCACTTCGAATTTCTCTGCAATAGTTGACAGATTTTCACCGTCTTTGACCACATAAATTCGCTGGCTGCGAATTGTATTGTCCCTTATAATCTGGACTGCCAGGCGGTCCTGGAACTCTGCTACGCCATTTTCCGGAATATTGATGGAGCGTGTCCCGGGAGCAAGGTAATGGCCGCGTATTTCCGGATTTAAATCTTTGATTGTCTTAAAGTCAGTTTTTGCCGCATTGGCAATCAGGCGGATCGGTACATCTTTAAGTGCGCTGACCTGGACTGTTGCAAAGGTATGGTGTGGATAAAAATCGTCTGGCGAGAGGATAAAACCATGTTGTTCGGGTGCTTCGATAATACGTTTGATGGCCAGGATGCGGAGAAGAAAGCGCTGCGTTTCCAGAGGCAGATAGAGGTTATAGTAGTCGGTCACCCCCTGTTCCAGGATTTCGGCTTTTAAACCCTCTTCTCCCATATTGTAGGCAGCCAAAGCAAGGCTCCAGGAACCAAAGTGCTCATGGAGCGTATTAAGATAGGTCAATGCCGCCGGTGTGCTGAGGTAGAGGTTTCGTCTCTCATCAAAATTATCATCGACGATCAGCCCGTAATTTCGCGCTGTCTGCGGCATCAGTTGCCATACTCCCATGGCACCTCTGCTTGACCCGGCATGCATCAAAAGGGCGCTTTCAGCAACGGCAAGATATTTGAGATCATCGGGAAGATCGTTGTCACTGAGCATCTTCTCGATGTAGGGAAAATAGCGGGCCGTCCGTTTCAGCCAAAGAATTACCTGAGCCCGATTTGTCAGGGACAGCAGCATTTCCTTCTCAAAACGTTCCCTCACCTGGGGAATATCGAGAGGTATCTCTTCTCCGCAAAGCTGCATCGGCTGTTCCAGCTTGAGAGCCCTGAGCATGACGTCTTCTCCACTCGGCTCTGCTTTGGTGCTGCAGGATGAGAATGCTGGGCAAAGTAGAACGAGAGAAAATATCAGGAGAGTGGAGTGAATCGTTTTAGCTATATCCATTGTTACGTGCTGATTATGAATTCAGGATATGGGGAGAATAGCGGGGTACTATTGCTTTTCCCGTCAACATTGAAATTCTACGATAACCAGTCTACTTCGTTTGTCACTTGGCAGAAGCTGCCTTTGTTCGAGAAAAGCCCTTTGGTGCCATGATTTCACCCAGAAGCAAGTTACCCTCGAATGACTTATGAGGTATCATCAGGAGTAATCAAGAGAATTCTCGACAAAATAGGGGTTGGTATTATTCATATAAGGGATGTGATTACTAATCCCTCATTGAGTTTAACAGGTGTTGCCAGCTGGCTGAGCGCATCTGGAGGCTGAGTGGATAATTGAAGATAGAGAAAAGGCCAGCAAGGTGAAAATTTTGCCATGTCCACATCACTCCAGCCCCTGATTGATGAAGTTGCCGAAGAAATGAAAATCGTGCGGCGCAGGCTGCACAAACACCCAGAGCCAGCATTTGAAGAGTATGAGACGGCCAAGCTGATTGGCGAACACCTCGGCAAGATTGAAGGCATGGAGGTCAGGACTGGTATTGGCAGAACCGGGGTGGTGGGTCTTCTGGGCGGGGATAAACCGGGTGCCTGCATCGCTTTGCGGGCGGATATGGATTGTTTACGCATGCAGGAAGAAAATAGCTTCAACCATGCTTCTCAGCGCCAGGGGTTGATGCACGGCTGCGGCCATGACGGCCATATCGCCTGCCTGATTGGGGCAGCCAAGGTGCTTGGCAAGGTGCAGGATCGTCTGGCTGGCCCGGTGAAATTCATTTTCCAGCCGGCCGAGGAAAATTTTGGCGGTGCCGCCGAGATGGTCGCCGACGGCGTACTGGAAGGTCCAGTACCACGGGCTGTCTTCGCCCTGCATGGCACGCCTTCTTTGCCCTGCGGTCAAATAGGACTTTGCTACGGCCCGATGATGGCAGCATCAAGATACTTTACCATCAGGGTTAACGGTCCCGGCACCCATGCGGCTATGCCGCATAAGGGCGTCGATACCGTATTAGTGGCCTCGCAGATTGTCTGCGCCCTGCATACCATCGTCTCCCGCAACGTTAATCCCCGGGAGGCGGCACTTATTTCCATTCCGCGTATTGAGGGAGCAAAGGCACCAAATGTGCTGCCCACCCAGGTGCTTCTTGAAGGTACTTTGCGGGCGCTGGCCAACGAAACCCGGGACTTTCTGGAAAAGCGTATCACCGAGGTCGCTCAAGGGGTGGCGAGCGCCTCGGGAGCAACGGCGGAGATTGAGTTTTATGGGGGCTATCCGCTCCTTGAAAATGACCGGGAGTGTTGTGAACATGTGACCCGGGTAGCCCGCGAGTGCGTTGGCCCGAACAATGTACGCTGCGATTATCCGCCGTCTCTGGGGGCAGAAGATTTTGCCTTCTACCTGGAAAAATTGCCAGGTGCTTTCTGGTGGCTGGGGTTGGGCAACAAGGAGTGTAGCGGAGCACCGCTGCATAACCCTTGCTTTGATTTCAACGATCAGGCTATTGCCCTGGCCATTGAACTGCACTGTCAGGTTGTGCTTCAAGCTGGGGAGCTTGGTTAGTAGCGCCTGACCTCTCAGCCCGGATTTCTCATGAACATCGTGTTGAATTAAAAAAAAATTTATATATAATCTAGCTTCTCGGCTTAATAATTTCTGCCTAATCAAATCAACTAATGTCCACCAAAGGCCAGCCGCTCTCACCACCTCTGCATCGTTGCCAAAGCAAGATGCATAGGCAATTATAGCCTCTTGCTCCGTCGCCTCACACACACGGCAACCTCGGCTGGCGAGAGATCCGGGCTAACCCTTTTTACCAAGTTTCATGATTTCAAAAGACGTTGAGATACGTGTTTGAAGATATATACGTATTGAGGCGAGTCTTGGTCGTGACCCTTCTGCAATTCCCTTGATATTCTATCAATTTTTCTATTCTAAGGCCAGGAAATCGCTCTTGACAGTATGCGTTGAATACGTGTAAGTTGGAGTATACGTATTTAAAAACAGGGGAGGTATTGCCGTGGCGAAAAAGGTGACGGTCAGTATGCCGGATATGCTTTATCAGAAGATGGAGCGGTGGCGGAGGTCTTTCAATCTTTCACAGATGCTGCAGGAGGCTGTGGCTGAAGCGATCCAGAAGAAGGAAGACTTCCAGAAGCGAGTCCAGGAGGACCTCGACATAACCGAGGTTGTGGAGCGGCTGCGCCGGGAAAAGGCCCAGTCCGAGGGGAACTTTTTTGATACAGGGCGAAGAGATGGAGTGGCCTGGGCCAAGAGCGCTGGCTATGACGATATTATGTATGCCCTGTCCTGGGAGGATATCGACAAAGCTCCCAGTGATAAAATCCTCGGCCCCTACTTTCTCGAAAAGATCGAGTCCAGCAAACTGATGCAGCTAGATGGAGAGATGATTAACGAGTACACCAGAATTTATCTGCAGGGTTGGCAGAAGGGGCTGAGCGAGTTCTGGGAGATGATTAAGGACAAACTCTGATTTTCAGGTAGCTGACGAACCGGACGAGACTGGAAGCGTTGCCGCTGGTGTTAAAAACCGGGTTGCTGAGGTTACCTCTATCTATTGTTTGTGTAGCAAGCAGGAAGGAGAAGCATGTCAAAGCAGCGAACGATTCTCGGTATCGATGCCGGCTCTGTGGCCATTGGTGTCGTCAAGGTAAATGCAGCAGGCGAATTTCTTGGCCAGGAGTATCAGTTTCATCATGGTGATATCGATAAAACCCTGACGGCGATAGCGAGCCGGCTTGGTCTTGATGATGTAACCCACGTGGTGGCCACCCAGTCCACCCCGGCCGTAGTGGCCGCTCAGCGGCGGTTTGATAATCAGATTGCCTTTATCGAGGCGGCCAGACGATACCATCCGGATAAACGTGCTTTGCTGGTAGTGGGCGGTGAAAAATTCTTCCTCTCCAGTTTCGATGTACAGGGGTATTATCAGGGTTCGGCTGCCAACACCTCCTGTGCCGCCGGGACCGGCAGTTTTCTTGACCAGCAGGCAGTCCGCCTGAAAATGGCTGATATTACCGATCTTAGCAGAACAGCCTCTGGTAATAGAGGTGATTGTCCACAAATTGCCTCGCGCTGCGCCGTCTTTGCCAAGACCGATCTTATCCATGCCCAGCAGGAGGGCTACGGTTATGCCGAAATAAGCGACGGTCTCTGCCATGGCCTGGCCAAGAATATCGTTGATACGCTATTCACTGGTGCGGATCTTCCCGGTGAAATTCTCTTTTGTGGAGGTGTATCGAAAAACGAGGCAGTTGCCAGCCATATTGAAAAACTGACCGGAGTTACCTTGGCAAGACCTGCCCTAGGTCATCTTTATGGAGCCTTGGGAGCAGTGCTTTGTTTTCTCACTGAAAAATCTAAGCAACCGGCCCTGAAGCTTGATGCAGTTGATGATCTTCTATGTAAGCGCTCCTCAGAGAAAAATTATTACTTCCCACCATTAGAGCTTGAGCTTTCCACCTTTCCCGATTTCAGTGCCCTGCGCAGTTACAAGGATTGTGCCGACTCGGCCAATCCGGTAGAGGTTGATATTTATCACGAGCTTGCCGATACCCATCGGGTATACCTGGGTATTGATATCGGTTCGACCAGCACCAAGTCCGTAGTGTGCGATGAAACAGGCGAAGTTCTTATCGGCTGCTATACCCGTACCGCCGGACGACCCTTGGCGGCAGTGCAGAACATCTTTCGGACGCTCACCAGAATAGAAGAGGAAAATAACAGCAAGCTTCAGGTGTTGCGTTGCGCCACCACTGGATCGGGACGTAAATTCATCGGCAAAATTGTAGGCGCCGATGGCATAATCGACGAAATCACCGCCCATGCGCGCGCGGCGTACCAACTCAACCCTGAAGTCGACACCATCATTGAAATCGGTGGCCAGGATGCCAAGTTCACCACGTTGCATCACGGCCGGGTCACCACATCAACCATGAACAATGTCTGTGCGGCAGGGACAGGATCATTTATCGAGGAACAGGCTGCCCGGCTTGGTTGTGAAATTACCGATTATGCTGCAAGGACAGCCGGAGTGCAGGCTCCCATGGCCAGTGACCGTTGTACGGTGTTCATGGAGCGGGATATCAACCACCATCTCAGCGATGGGTTTGCCGTGGAGGAAGTGCTGGCTTCGGCACTCCATGCGGTGCGGGAAAACTATCTTATGAAGGTGGCTACCGAGAAAAATATCGGGAAAACTATTTTCTTTCAGGGGGCGACTGCAAAAAACAAATCTCTGGTGGCGGCCTTTGAGCAGAGGCTCGGCAAGCCAATCCTAGTGTCGAAGTTCTGTCACCTCACCGGCGCTCTGGGTGCTGCTTTGCTAGCCTGCGAGGAGGGCAAGGACAAGGATACCTCGTTTAAGGGATTGTCCCTGCATGACCAGAAAATTACCATAACTTCGGAAATCTGTGAACTCTGCAATAATCACTGCAAAATTACCCTGGCCCATACCCCAACGGGCAAGGTGGCCTATGGCTTCCTCTGCGGCAGAGAATATGATGACCATCACTACGTAAAAAAAGCGAGTAGCGGTGAAGGTTTACTCCAGCGTCGGCAGAAATTGCAAACCCAGTCTGAGCCTGCGCCATTGCGAGAAGAGTTGACCATCGGTCTTCCCGCCGCAGTCCATATGGTGGATGATATGTATTTCTGGCAGAGCTTTTTTGCACTGTTGGGTATCCGCACTATTTCCGGCTCTGAACGGGTCAAGACTGTGGCCAGCGGCAAGAAGCTGAGCCGCTCTGAGTTTTGCGCTCCCATTGCCGCCATGCATGGTCAAGTGGATGCGTTGCTTGGCAAAGCCGATTATGTATTTTTGCCATACTATCTGGAAAACAAGAGCAGGGAAGGACGTCGTCAATTCTGCTATTATACCCAGTACCTGCCAGGCGTCATCACCACTATGGGCGAGGATACCAGAAGCCGTCTGCTCTCCCCGGTTATCCGCTATCTGTATACCTCTTGGCATAGCAAGGTGCAGCTCTACCGCATGCTTCAGGGGATCTGTAAACGTCCACCGGGCTTCCTGGAGTTGTCTAGAGCCTATGACCAGGCCGTCAGGCTGGATGAGAGGTATCGCCAAGCCCTGCAAGATTTATTCATGGAGACGGCGGGCAAGAGCGGTGATATCGAGGTGGTCTTTTTGGGGCGTCCTTATTCCCTGCTCTCACCAGCGATGAACTGTGGTATCCCCGAGCTTTTTAGTGCTCAGGGAATCACTACCTTTTTCCAGGATATGGTACCCTATGACGAAAATGAGGTGGCTGCCATCACCCCGCTTCTCCAGGAGGTGCACTGGCACTATTCGGCCAAGATTCTCGAGGTTGCCGAGGTGGTTGCCAAGAGGAGAGGGCTCTATCCGGTTTTTGTCACTTCCTTTAAGTGTTCACCCGATTCGTTCAATCTCGACTATTTCAAGACGATCATGGAGGAAAGTAGCAAACCCTATCTCATTCTTGAGCTCGATGAACATGATTCCAGCGTGGGCTATGAGACCCGCATAGAGGCGGCAGTGCGCTCGTTTCGCAATCATTTTCAAACCTCGGCAAAACCCAGGCTGGCACTGCCCGATTATCGCCGGCTTGAGCCGGAGTATGCGCAGGAGATCGGCAATAAAAATATTGTTCTGCCGAACTGGGACCGGATAACCTGTTCATTTCTGGCAGCCACCCTGGAAGGTGAGGGCTATACAGCCTACGTGATGGAGGAGAGCAAGGAAACAATAGCCCGGAGCCTGAAATACAACACCGGCCAGTGTATCCCGCTTAATGCTATAGCCGAGGGATTTATCGCCACCTCGGAGAAATATGATCTTGATCCGCAAGATACTCTGCTCTGGCTGAACGAGTCGAGCATGGCCTGCAACATCAAGCTTTATCCGCACCATATCAAAACTCTGCTCATTGATCAGGGCTATGGTGAAACGGGTATCTATACGGGCAATCTGACCATGACCGATATTTCATTGAAAGCGGCGAGAAATGCCTATTTCAGCTATATGTTTGGTGGCCTGCTCCGCCGGGTGGCCTGTCGGATCAGGCCCTATGAGTGTGAGCCAGGTGAGACCGACAGGGTCCTCGACAAGAGTATTGGTATTCTTGCTGACGGGTTTCGGGGAACCATCCCCAAAGAGGAGGCCTTGGAACGGGTGATTTCCCGGTTTGAACTGATCGAAACCAGAAAAACAGAGCGACCCCAGGTGGCCATTTTCGGCGATCTCTACGTGCGTGATAATCGGGTGATGAACCAGGATCTGATTCGTTTCATCGAAAGCCAAGGCGGTGAGGTAATTACTACACCCTATAACGAATATGCCAAGATGATTGCCGGAGCCTATTTCCGCAAATGGTTCAACGAGGGGAAATACTTTGATGTCGTCTCCAATAAAGCGATCCTGGCGGCCATGGTCTACCTGGAGAAAAAATACAGCCAGGTCTTCGATCGTATCCTGGGCGAATCGTCGCACATGTATGACCAAACCCCGGAAGAGATTCTCCAGGAATACCATATTTCCCTTGAGAATACGGGCGAGTCTATGGATAACATCCTCAAGATTCACTACATCCACAAGTATTATCGCAAGGTCTCGCTCTTCGTCCAGGCTTCCCCGGCCCTCTGCTGCGCCTCAATGATCACCGAAGCAATGAAGCAGCGCATCGAGGAGAAAACAGGAATTCCTGTTGTTTCGGTGGTGTATGATGGTACGGAGGGAGAAAAGAACGCAGTCATTACCCCATATCTAAAATATGGCGGTCGAAAAGAGGAGCTGCATCGCCAGCAGATCGGTTGAGACTGATTATTACCACATTCTAAAGTCTTGTTGTGCTGCGCACCTATCGGGTGGGGTTGTATATATTCCTGATAACCAAAGGATGTAAGTCTATTCTTCACCTTTTAGCTGGCGCAACCGTTCACTCAACGATTCCGGGTCGCTGAGCGGTGGAGATGGTTTTTCTTCCACTTCACGTTCGGGCCGCAGCTCCGGTGCCGGTTTAAATCCGGTTTCGGGGTCCTGAGGGGACTTCTGTTCAAATCCGGACTGTGGTAATTGTTCAGGAGCTGGCTGAGGTAGCGGCAGTTCCGCTCCCATTCCCTCGGGAAGAAACCCAGGTGGCGGAGATGCCTGCGCATTTAAAAACTCGCGGACTTTCCGAGGTTGACTCAAGGCCAACCCATCAGCGTTGAGCTCAAGGAGCATGTCGCTAAAGTAATCCTCTTCTATTGCCGACTCCATCGGAGGCACTTCAAGAAAGATCTTCATTGCCAGACCCTGGATGTCGCCGATGTAGGCCTGAAGTTTCTGCCTGCTCAATCTGTCCGGTTCGCTTAGGGTCAGACCATGGGCATATCCAGACAGTACGCGCAGTCCCAGTCGGGTGAACAACCAATTATAGTTGTAATCCTGCCATCTTCCTCTCTGTTTGCGCATGGTTTCGCGGCCGCCTTCACTGTCAATACCCTGAATAAGTCGTACCTGCAGAGGCAGACCGGGAAGCAAGAGCTTCTGGATTCTCTGTAGTTCATCCGGATCATAGCATTTAAGATAATACAGCGCGTCCGCAGAATCGGCGTGGGCCGTCAAAGTTTTGAGAATAGCGTTGCTGATATCGAAAATTTCTTCGGTGTGAAACCAGGGAAACTTCACCACCGGGAGAATCTGCAATGACGTTCCGGTAGTATCTCTTGCCTGGGCCAGGGTCGTCATGACATCATCAAGGCTCACCAGGTGGGAGGTGATGGGCAGCCTGCTTTCCGGATCGAGGTAGATGAGTTGCTCAATCTCTGCAAGCGTAAAATCAATGGTGTAATAGTTCCCATCTTCGCGGCTGCGTTCCGGAAAGATTTCCGCCACATTGGTTTTGGGATGAAGATAGATATCATCAAAGACCAGCGGAACATTATCCCGGGTCAGCACAACGGGCAACTCGATGAAGTCGGGTTGCTGCATGGCCGCCAACAGGATTGCAGATAGAGCAGAACCGCTCGGGCTGCCAGCGGTGTAGAGAATCGTTTTTTCTTGCTGGACAACGGGTTGCTGAAGGTGGGGAGGAAGCTCAGCCAACTCAGGCATCTGTTGGGCGATCCCCAACCCGCTCAGGATGAGCAGTAAAACGGCAACTGTTATAGTGACTCGGTACATCATTATTGTCTCCTCTTATTCCCCCGCTGAAAAAAGTCATTAACAAAAAATACCATGTTCGCGGTGACATTACCAGCCTGTCTGAATGTTCCTTGTTCTCCTGCTCAGGGGAGGATAATCTCGCCGAAGTGGGCAACAGAGGGAAAATCGCCGGAGTGACGGGTGGGGAGTTGCGAGCTTGGTTTGGCAATGTGGAGGAGGTGACCCATGCCGTATTGATTTGCAGCCCTGAGGACTTTTTCCGTATCATCAGCAAAGAGCGCTCGTCGTTTATCGTAGCTAAGTATTTTTTCCAGGCCATGCCAAAACTCGACCTGCTCCTTGGCAAATCCTATCTCATCGGCACAGATCATCACCTCAAAAAAGTGGCCGATACCGGTTTTGGCGAGTTTGATTTCAAGTGTTTTGGGGTGAGCATTGGTAATAAGACAGAGTTTTTTCTGGGTGGAACGAATATGCTGAAGAAAGTCCACGACATGATCGTGAACACCTATCAGGTGATCGATTTCCTGTTTCAGGGCGATTATGTCCAGGCCAAGCCGTTTTGTCCAGTAATGCAGGTCGGTCCATTGCAAGGTTGATTCGACGCTGCGATATTTGGCCAGCAGGGCTTCTTCCGCCTGTTCTGGGGAAAGATTGTGTTTACGTCCATAGACTTGGGGGACATATTTCTCCCAGAAATAATCATCAAAATACTTGTCAAGCAGGGTGCCGTCCATGTCGAGCATGACGGTATCGATATCATCCCAGAGGATGTCGACTGCCTTAAAGGCGGTCTGATTCGTCGGTTTATTCATCGTGCAATTGTTCCAGCTCGGTTAGAATTGATTGGCATTGTGCAAAAATATCCTTCTCTCTGATATTTTCAAGGGAGAGAATGAGCCTGCCATCGGGGAGAAGACGAGAGGGTGCCTTCTTTTCCTTACGAGCCCTTTTTTCTACATAGCTCATAAGTGGTGCCGGCGGCAGTGGTGTATCTTCGAGAAAGGAAAAGACCAGATTGTCCGGGCCTTTTTCCAGTTTACTGATACGCAGACGGCACAACGTTTTTTTCAAAGCCACCACCCCGAAAAGCTGGACAGTCTCAGCCGGGAGTGTTCCGTAGCGGTCCATAAGCTCGTCTTTGAGATCTTCAAACTCTTCATCATCTGCCTGGGTCAGGGCGGTGATCCGCCGGTAGGCAATATAGCGCTGACCGACATCGGCGATATATGATTCAGGAATATAGGCCGATATCTGCAGATTAATCTCCGGATCAAGATCATCGTTGACAATCTTGTCATTGTCCACCGAAGCTCTTGCCTTAAGATCATTCACGGTCCGCTGCAGGAGATCTAGATAAAGATCGTAGCCGATGGCGGCGATATGACCGCTTTGCGAAACCCCTAACAGGTTCCCGCCGCCGCGAATTTGCAGATCGCTCATGGCCAGTTTGAAACCTCCGCCCAGTTCATTGTAATCCATGAGCGCCTGTAGCCGTTCCTTGGAATCCCTGGTGAGTGCGTCGATGGAGGGCACCAGGAGATAAGCGAAGGACTGCAGTGCTGCCCGGCCTACCCGGCCACGCAACTGGTAGATTTCAGCAAGACCGAGCATGTCGGCGCGATTGACAATAATCGTATTAGCGGTGGGGATATCCAAGCCCGATTCAATGATGGTGGTGCTGATCAACACATCGATATCCTTGTTGACGAATTGCACCATGATCTTCTCAAGTTCCTTGCCGGCCATTTGACCGTGGGCTACAGCCAGTCGTGCCGAGGGGACCAGCTTCTGGATCTTGGCTGCCACTTTTTGAATCGATTTGACCCGGTTATGTACGAAAAAGGTCTGACCGTTGCGGCGCATCTCCTTAAGGATGGCCTCCTTGATGACCAGATCATCATAGCGGGCGATAAAGGTTTTAATGGGCTGGCGGTGTTCCGGTGGCGACGAGATTACCGAGAGATCGCGAATACCCAGCAATGACATCTGCAGGGTTCTGGGAATGGGAGTTGCGGTGAGGGTGAGGATATCCACCTCGGACTTGATCTTTTTAATCTTCTCCTTGTGGCTTACCCCGAAGCGATGTTCCTCGTCGACGATGAGCAAACCCAAATTTTTATACTGGACGTCCTTGGAGAGCAACCGGTGTGTACCAATAATGATGTCAATCTTGCCGGCTGCCAGATCTTTGATGATCTTGCGCTGTTCTGCGGGGGTTCGGAATCGGTTGATACAGGCTATATTGACCGGAAAACCATCAAAACGCTCGCGGAAGGTTTTCAAATGCTGTTCGGAGAGCACCGTAGTGGGGACCAGCACCGCAGCCTGAAAACCATCTTCAACCACTTTGAAGGCACCCCGAATAGCGACTTCAGTTTTGCCGTAGCCGACATCACCGCAGATCAGCCTGTCCATGGGCTTATCCGAGGTTAGATCACCAATGACCTCGGTGATAGCCTTATCCTGACCTGGGGTCTCGTCGTAAGGGAAGAGTTCTTCAAGCTCATGATAAAGATCGCCTGGTGAAGAAAAACGCCGACCCTGACGAATTTCCCTGGTGGCGTAGATATCCAGTAACTCCTGGGCCACCTTCCAGACTTCTTCTTTTATTTTGGTCTTGGTGGTTTTCCAGCTCTGCGCTCCAAGTTTATCGATACGTGGCTTTTTATCCGACAGTCCCTCGTAGCGGCTGATTAAATTCATCCGATCGACCGGTAGATAAAGCTTATCACCGTCGCGGTATTCAATGAGCATGAAGTCATTTTTCACTGCCTGGAACTCCATGGTCACCAGGCCGAGATATATGCCCAGGCCATGATCGCGGTGGACGACGATATCACCGTTGGATAACTCGGCAAAGTTTATTGCCTCTTTCGTCTCCCGTCGTTTCCTGGCCTTGGTTCCCAGACGCATTTCGCCAAACAATTCACTTTCCGAGAGAATGTGAATGTTTGTTTCCGGGATACTGAATCCTTCCTGCATTGGGTGGTCGCAGAGGAGGATGGCATCGGTGTCAGGAATGGTTTCAAGGTTAAGAGGGGCGCTAATTTGCTCTATCATCTGACCCCGTTTGTTCAGCAGTTCAGCCAAATTCTTGGTATGCCTGCTGGACCTACAGCAAATGACGATGCGTTGCCTTTGACGTTGCCACTCGACGAGCTGATCGTTCAGGGGAGCCAGCAAGCCTCGTTTGCGGCGCTGGAGGTTGATTTCCTGCTTGAGGAGTCGATGGTTGGAGGTGGTAAATTCAACGACCTCGGCTTCGGACTCGGCAAAGTCAGAGATCAGGATTCTGCTGAATCGCTCAAGTATGAGGGAGAAGGCATCATTATCCAGAAAAAGCTTCTCCGGTGGGATTGCGGGCGTATTATTATGACCGGCTTCCTCAAAATTACTGGTGATTCGTTCATGGACAAGCTCCATCGTCTGCTGACAGGCGCCAGGATCGTGCATGACCACCGTAGCATCACCTGGAAGATAATCAAGAAAGGTACTGGTGGGCTGTTCCTCGCGATGATAGAACAGGGGCAGGAAGAATTCCGCTCCGGCAAAGCGGCCGATGTTGGCCAATCGCTCAAACAGCTCGTCTGCCAGCTCTTCATCCCAGCCATAGGTTTTCGCGCTGTTCTGGAAACATCTGGAGAGGGCGGCGGTATCGGTTATGTTGTCTTTACTGTAGAGCAGATCATTGACCGGGAGAAGCACTGCCTCACTGAGCTCGGCCTGGGATCTCTGGGTAAAGATGTCGAAGGTGCGCAACGATTCTAAAGTATCACCGAAGAAATCAAGGCGCAACGGGCCGTGGTGAAACGCATTATTTTCCTGGAGAAAAGGTGGTGGGAAAATATCCAGGATGCCGCCCCGTATTGAGAAATCACCCACCCCGCGAACAAGAGAAACCTTTTCATAGCCAAGCCTGGTCAAAACGGCGAGCAGTTCCTCCTGATCCATCTCTTCCCCGGCCATGATAAGCTCGGCGCTGTCTGCCAGGACATGTCGCGGGATAACCCGGCGCATAATGGCTTCGATGGAAGTAACCACCAGGAAGTTTGAGCGATTTTCCTGCAAGGCAAACAGGGTTGAGAGTCTGGTGGCGGTTGTCCGCTGATCCGGAGAAAGCGGCGTATATGGCGGGATTTCGTAGCCTGGATAGACCAGTATGCCTTCCTTGGCAAACAGACTCAGATCCTGCTCAAGCAGCGGTACCAGGTGTTCGTCGGGCACAATACAACAACAGGTTGATTCAGCGGCGAGTTTGGCGCTGAACCAAGCATGGCTGCTGCCTCTGAGTCCGGTGACAATTGTCTCTTTGATGCCGGATCTGGCTTTTTGAATTGCAACACTTGCGGTCATTAAAATCAGTAGTTCTAAAACGGCTCGAGAACTTCTCAGGTCATCAAGAAAATGACGAATTGCCTGAAGTTGCTACACTGAATTCGCTACACTATTGGCAGTAACTGAACCGGGAAAACATCAAAATACCCCACCGATAGAAAAATCCCAAACGGATTCATCTTCATCGTCTTCGGCGTCAAGGTTGTAGCCCCATTCCAGACGCAGGGGCCCCATGGGCGAGAACCAGCGGACACCGGCACCAACGGCCATTTCAAAATCATCAACACCCCAGTCCTCATCATCGTCAAAAACATTCCCCATGTCATAGAAAATAACCCCGTTTACGCCCTGGTCGGCCAACAGGGGGAAGATAATTTCAAAGTTGGTATACCACATTTTATCGCCACCGATACGTTCCCCGGTTTCCGGATCAATAGGACTGACCTTGCTGGATTCGAATCCTCGGATACTCCGCAATCCACCCAGATAGAAACGTTCATATACGGGTAGACCGCCGTCCTCGTTTTCAAATGCCTGCCCGGCAGCACCATGGAAATGGAAAACAGTATCCCAGAACATGGCGAAATACCAGGATGTGAAACCTTCAATTTTAGTATATTGCGAATCGCCGCCCAGAGGTCCACCGGCATATTCCACACTGAAGCTATGCTTCGAGCCTTTGCTGGGACCGAACTTGCGATTTCTGGTATCCCGCTGCATGGTTAACTTAACCGCCGAGGTAATCTCGATATCCTGGGACTCGCGAATAATAAAAGAAGCATCCTCGTCTACTTCGGAAAGTTCCGTGTCGGTAAAGCTGTATTTGGCAAAACCGCGCCACTTTTCCCAGACGGGATAGCCTACACTGATGGCACCGCCGATTGAGTCCTTGGTGTAGTCGTCAAACTCCCTTTCCGTGTCGAACAGATCAACTCCCCAGGAGAGCCTGGAGTCGTTGAGGCGCGGGTTGAAGTACCTCAGATTGTAACGGGTGCTTTCTCCGCCAATGTTTGTTGAAAAAGCAAGAGTGTCACCTCGGCCGAGGAAGTTGTTTTCGGCAATTTCCCCAGTGAAAATAAAGTTTTCAACCGAACTGAAGCCAGCTCCAATGGTAAACCTGCCGGTGCTTTTTTCCTTCACTTCAACGGAGAGATCGACTGTGGAGGTGTCAAAGGATTGTTCCGGAGTAATACTTACTTCTTCAAAAAATTCAAGAAACTGGAGTTTCTGAATACTATTCCGCATAGCCTTAGAATTGAATATGCCACCTTCCTCCACTTTCAACTCCCGGCGAATGACATTGTCTCTGGTGCGGTCATTACCGGTGATAGTGATGCGGTTTATGTAGACCAGTTCACCCTGTTCTATGCTGATCATGACATCGATGGTGTCTTCCTCTGTGGATTTATCAATCCGGGGCCGAATGTCGGCATTGGCATAGCCTTGTTCGGCATAGATATCGGTGATTGCAAGAACGTCATTGCGTAGCACTTCCCTGCTGACATACTCCATCTTGGGGAGTTCGAGTTTTTCCAGCAGAGCCTCTTTTTCTAACAGCAGGTCTCCTTGGATGTTTACTTCACCAACCCGGAAACGTGGACCTTCTTCGATTATAAAGGTGATGTAGAGCCATTCTTCTTCCTGTCGGACTACCGGGTCGCCTATTTTGGTCTCAAGAAAGCCGTTGTTACCGTAAAAATTATAAATTCTACCAATATCCTGATTGAGCTTATCATAATCGAGCAGACCTGAATCGGTGAACCAGGAAAACCAACCTTTGGTATCGGTTTCAATGACATCCTCAAGGTCATCGTCGTCAAAGGTAGAGTTCCCTTCAAAACTAATTTCTTTTATGTAGATCTTTGGTCCTTCCTCAATGACGAACTCCACGACGGCACTGTCATCGGTTGGATAGGTGATTTCCGGGGAGACCTCTGTATTGTAGTAGCCTTTGGTTTTGTAGAGCTGCAGCAAAGCTTCTTTGTCTTTGCTGATTTGCATGGGATTGAGGATTGATTGCTCTTTGGTAGTGACCACCTCTTTGACGTTTTCTTCTTTGATCTCATCGGTACCACTGAATACAATCGATTTAATTACCGGTTTTTCAGTTACCTGAAAGATTACCACTTTCCCATCGCTTTCCTGACGTACCTCGATTTGAATGTCATCGAAGTAGCCCATGGCATAGATCGAGCGTAAATCTTCACGCAACTGGGTTGGACTGTAAATATCGCCTGGTTGAGTACGGATATTTTGAAGAATGGCTCCCGAATCTATCTTGTTGTTTCCGGCTGGAGCGATAGAAGCGATGACCGATTCCCGGGAAGTATAGGAGGCGATAGCGCCAAGGCCCTGGGAGAGGACCGTGGAAATTTCGGCCAAGGTGCCTGACTGGGTGGTATAGAACTGGGTATCCTCGGCGGCCAGCAGATCGAAAAGCTTGAGGTCAAGACTAACTTGCCCACCGATTTCGGTCAGCGTGCCGACGACGAGAATGTCATAAGCAGCTAATTGTGCCACACTCTTAAGGGTTGGCAATGTGGGGGGCCAATCTGCTTGGTAGTTCAGCGCATTTTCTGCCTGGGTGCGGGCCAGAAAATCGAAATTATACTCCAAAGCAGCCTGTTCCATCAAACCATCGGCTTCCGCGGTTAGTTGAGCGGTGTTTTGCAGTGTGGCTATTTTCAAGGGAAGGATAAGTACCTTTTGTCCTTCTGCTGCCTTGGCAAAACTGGTAAGGCCGGTGACTGCGGCCAGGAATATTAACAATGCAATTATATAAGACTGCCTGATATGCAGGTTAAACTTACTGAAAAAATACATGTATTAGCCCAGTACACTACAAAGCCTATCATTCGTTATCTGATCCAATAACCGAGAATAGAGGCTAAGTAGCCGTGATTATTTTTAATAATAAAGAAAAAACCCTAAATTCAAAAAATTTCGGCCATTATGACATGTTTGGCAGAAAATGGAAAGAAGGGAACTGGCAAAAACCACTTTCTTCGATTATTGTCGCAGTATTTTAAAGTTAGGTAAAAATGAGTCTCAGTTTTACCACGACCAACTAATCCTTCTTGACAAGTAAGACATTATAGAATTGGTAAAAAAGTAAGTGTTTGGCAGACTGTGATTTTTACTTGGAGAGTTTTGGATTGTGATTCAATTTGACGAAAAGTATAGATCAAGAGGGTGACAAGTGTCGTTGGGCCAATATCTAAAAGCCTGGCAGCAGGCGGTTGGGGATTTACTTTTCCCTCCACGATGCAGCCTCTGCAATGCTGGTGGGCCCGAGACAAGGGATGGTTTATGCGGTGACTGTGAACGAAAGGTTGTGGTGACAGGTTCGCCATGCTGTGCAATTTGTGGCTGCGATTTTCCAGACCCTGCGGCGGATGATCATATATGCGGAGAGTGTCTGCGTACACCACCAGCTTTTTCCATAGCCCGAAGTCTTGTCTATTATAATGAGCCGGTGCGTCAATTATTGCACAATCTCAAATATAATTTTGATACCACCACTATTTCTCCATTACTCAAAATCGCCCGAGGTTGTGATTTTTCCCACTTTGAATCAGCGGATTATTTTCTGCCGGTTCCATTGCACTCCACTCGCCTGAGGAAAAGAGGAGTAAATCATGCTCAGACAATAGCGCAGTTGCTGTTTCCCAAAAGGAAAAAGCAAATTCTAGTTGATACCCTGGTAAAACAGCGTAATACTCCTTCACAGACCAGCCTCGACCGTGCTGGTAGAAGAGTCAATTTACGGGCTGCCTTTTCCGTTAAATATCCTGAAATCATAAGAAATAAGAAAATATGCCTGGTCGATGATGTTTATACGACCGGGGCAACAGTTGGTGAGTGTGCCAAGGCCATTCAAAGGGCAGGTGCTGCTGAAGTTATGGTTCTTATTTTTGCTAGGGTTCGGCGGGGGGTATCAAAAAAAAATTAAAAAAAAATGATAGGTGTTAAATTACCTGTATTGCCTTTGTTTACATTGCTTCTAGAATATAATTAGCAAAAATTGAAGAAAAATTTAGAAAAACGCACTTTTTAATAGAAAATTTGAGTTAAATAATTTTCTTATATTGTTGATAGTTTGTGGATAACGAGTTTAAGTCGTTGTATTATTATGATTTGGTAACGATTCTGTTAGGCCGAGTTTTTACAGGGCTTGCCAAGACGTCAATTTATTTAGATACGAATTTTTGCGGAGTTGCGCTAAGCCGATTGCTCAATTGGCGCTCAGGTGAAAATATCGAGATTTGGTCTTTGACGAAATTGTCGAAATGGTTTTTATCAACGATCATAAATTGGCGGCCGGATTTTCCGCATGAAGAGATAAGCAATAGCCAATCAATTCGGCCACTATATTCATCTAGGTAAATTTCAAATTCAAGGATTGCACAGGGCAGAGGTCCGTGGTGCGATCACAGACCACAATTTAGCATTGTCGGGGAGAGCTATGGTTTGGCAGAAAGCGAAAGAGCTAATACGGCAGGAGTTGAGTGAGAGTGTTTTCAATCTCTGGATCGAACCGCTGGAATGTCTATCGCTACAGGAATCAAAAATCTGCCTCGGATGCCCCGACCGTTTTTTCAGTGCCTATATTGAAAGCAACTTTCTCAACATTATTCAGGAGAAATTGCAGACAGCGGATCCTCTGAAAAGGGAAGTGAAGCTTGCTCTTACTAAACAGGATTGCTTTAAGGAATCGCATCCCAAGCCTGCGGCTAACCAGATGCGCCTGCCCAATGTACCCAAAGGAAATTCTTCAGTCCGGAGTCTGCACCCTAGGTATACTTTCGATATGTTTATGGTAGGCGAGAGTAATATTCTTGCCGAGTCGGCCTGCCGGTCAATTTCCATTGCCGATGATTCTGTCGGTCCTTGTCTCTTTATCAACAGCTCTACGGGACTGGGCAAAAGTCACCTTACTCATGCCGTGGCCCACAAGGTCCTTGCCGATTCGCCCATGACCAGACTGCAATATATTACCGCTCAGCAGTTTTCTTCGGAAATGGTCAACAGTATCCGGGCAAATACCATGGATACCTTCAAGCAAAAGTACCATGAGCATTGTGATATCCTTCTGGTGGAGGATATCCATTCGCTTAACGGTAAGAAGAAGACCCAGGAGGAGCTCAATGAACTCCTAGATGTCTTGATAAAATGCGGAAAACGTGTTGTTTTCACATCAAATAAGCCGCCGAGAGATCTTGTAGGCATTGATAATGAATTTCTCTCGCGGATGGCATCTGGTCTCGTCACCTCCATTCAGCCACCGGATCTGGCCACCCGAACCCGGATTGTTAAAAACAAGGCCTTGCAGCATAAGCTCAAACTTGCTGAAGAACTTGTCGACTACCTTGCCCAACACATAAAAGGAGATGTTCGTCAGGTTGAATCCGCAATTATTGGAATCAGAGCAAAATCTAAACTCCAGGGTGATGCGGTGGATTTGTCGCTGGTTGAGCAGGTGGTTGCCTCGATTGTCGGGCTGCCCCAGAACCTCACAGCAGCCATGATCAGAGAATTCGTCTCTAAACAGTACAAGCTCAGCAGCACCGAACTGCAGTCTCGCAGTCGCAAGAAGGCCGTTGCTTTTCCCCGCCAGGTGGCTATGTATCTCAGCCGCAAACATACCGAAGAGTCGCTTGCCGACATC
The DNA here is from genome assembly GCA_030065655.1 of Desulfocapsaceae bacterium. Taxonomy (GTDB): domain Bacteria; phylum Desulfobacterota; class Desulfobulbia; order Desulfobulbales; family Desulfocapsaceae; genus Desulfopila_A. The sequence goes on from JASJDT010000077.1 coordinate 20,430, forward strand.
GGCAGGCAGTTCAACCGGGATCACTCCACAGTGTTACACTCGATCAAGGTTGTCACTGATATGAGCAGGCGCTCCACTTCAGTTGAGGAGCAAATTAATCTGCTGAGTAAGAAAATCTGCCGGCTTTAGTGCCTTATAAAATTATTTCTGTCATAAAAGCCAGGAATACGGAAGTCACGTTTAAAACCGATTGGTAAGAAACCACATCCGGGCACTTACACCCCTCAAGGGGGTACTGAACAGAGTCCCGCTTGCGGGGCTAGCATTTTACTCAAGACAGAACTTTATCTCAGCAAGATCATCGCACCATTATAAAGATCTGCCATTGATATGTCGACCCTGACAGAGCAGTTTAAAAATACACGCCCTTGACGTCAGCCTGCCTCCGTTGTGATTCGGTGCCTGCCTGAATCGTTTCGGCGGTACGGATACCATGTTTCATCATATCATTGAGTCCGATACCTTCCCAACCAAACCCACAGACATGCAGCCCCGGCAAATCTTCCATGAGCTGGTCACGCCATTTAAGAAGCTGTGGATAATCCTGCTCAAGTTGAGGAATACTGCCCCAGGGGCGGAGGACCTTGGTGAAGACAGGATCTCCCTTAAGCGGTAGAATATCCCGCACATCCTCATAGGCTCTGGCGATGAGCTCATCATCGGTAAGTTCCAGTCTTTCCGGATGCCGCCTGCCGCCTATAAGTGTTTCAAAGAGGATATGTCCAGTGGGTGCTCTGCCCGGAAACATGTTGGAAGAAAACAGGGTGCCAAGGGAAAAGCGTTTTTCCTGCTCGGGAATAAGATAGCCGAAGCCCGGCGGCAGGGTCGAGCCCTCACCAAAACCAAAGACAACGGTGAGGATATCAGCTTCGGGGATTCTCTGTTGCGGCGGCGGGGAGAGGTTTTTAAGCAGGGATATGGCCACATTGGTGGGTACTGCCAATACGACATTATCGGCTTCAAATTTGCCCTGATTGGTACTCACCAACCAGCGATCAGCCGATCTTGTCAGTTGCTGCACATCACAATTGCAGAAAAGGTCTATGCCGGGGCGCAAAAATTCGGTAAGGCGTTTGGGCAGACGCTCCATTCCCTCAGGAAAGCTGGTCATAGCCGGCATGGTGAAACCGCTGTTTCTGGTTTGACTGTTCTTCGATTTTGCTCTTGCCTTGGCAAAAAGGCCGCGTATTACCGAGCCGTGCTTAAGCTCCAGAGCACGCAGGCCCGGCATAACGCTGTCAATGGTCAGTCGATTCAAATCTCCGGCATAGGTGCCGGTAAACGCTGCG
>JASJDT010000076.1 GCA_030065655.1 Desulfocapsaceae bacterium
CCGCTGGAGGATATTACCTCGCTGCAAATTTAGAGATTAGTGACAATCTGGTGAAAAAATTAAATCAAGCGAATATGCGGATCCAGCGGAAACAAAAAAAGCCGGCTCGACGTGATCAAGCGTATATCCCTCAGCCCGAAGTGCATCGAAAATTGTAAACTGGTTACCGGTAATAAGATCAGCCCGCCCCTTTAAAAATACTTGCATTTGGGCTTTTTTGTGCGGGGTAATGATGAGCTCTTCTCCTTCAAGGAACCCCCGGTCCAGAAAATCTGTGGTCAGCGAGTGACCAAGAATTACTGCTGTTGTATATTTTCTGACATCCTCTAAGGACTCGATAACAACATCATCGCGATCGCTTCTCTTGTAGAGATGGACATTCTTGTGAAGAATAGGCCCTATCCACTTAAATAAAGCCTCTCTCTCCGTAGTTCTATTGATGGTATATATAAAACAGTTTTTATCTTGTAAGACCATCTCATAGGCTCGGTTCCAAGGATAAATATGAAACTCCGGCTCAAGATTCACCTCGTCAAAAATTGCACGCACAATATCCGTGGCAATTCCCCGAATTTCGCCATCCTGTAAGAAATGAACGGGAGCAAGAGGCTCGGTCAGAACTCTCATTTTTTCTGCCCAAGCGCTGAGCGGCAGCAATACTGTCACAAAACAGCCTAAAAACAAAAACTGTAGAATCTTTTTTATATCAGCTCTGGCAGGCATGAAAATTCCTAATGGCAGATCCGGTAATTTAGATTAATAAAAAAGTATATGATTCAGCCTAACATTTTGAGGAAAAATCTTCAAACTCACGGGCTAATTCCTTTGCCTCCTGAAGGTGACAGAGCTGCTGTTCGTCGTCAAACTTCACCATCTTGATAGAGTAATTATCCTTTATAGCGGCGAGTTTTTGCCATTGTGCTGAATTGCTCACTTGACGACCATCGCGGGTACACCAGTTTGTTTTTCGCCAACGGTCAATCCATAGTTCAAGTCCGTCTCGTAGATATCCGGAACGAGTATGGACGTATACCGGCAGAATTCTTGTCAGTGAATTAATAGCTGAGATCACACCATTAAGATAAAGACTGTTAGCAGTCGTATCTTTCAAGCAATCCCCAAGTATTTTAAAATGGTTTTGATAATTGAGAATTACCGCCCACGCACCCGAACCAGTACTCTTTTTCCAGGTAACTCCCGGGTAAAGGTGCACTCCCTGAGGGTCAAAACCTGTGGCGATTCTCCCATTTTTTTTACGAGCTTCGCCAGCAAGCCTGTCGGCTAATTCGTTATATTGATTGTTGCTATGTCCTTTCGTCCATAACCAACGTATAGTATGACGCTTTAATTCCCAGGCAAAAGCCTGCCAAAGGTCGCTGTTTTTGATGGCCGCACCATCAGACGTAAGCCAGCCATTTTTACTCCATCTTTCGTACCACTCAACCACACCACGTTGCAGGTATTTAGAATCTGTGACAATCTCTACAATACTCGGCTGGCTCAGTGACTGCAAAGCTTTCAGTGCCGCTGTCAGCTCCATGCGATTGTTGGTCGTCAGCTCTTCATTGCCGCTAATTTTAACCACCCTTTCGCCATTTGCGAAAACGAGCACAGCTGCCCATCCGCCCGGGCCAGGATTAGGGCTGCATGAACCATCGGTAAATATCCTGATTAATGATTGCGACATGAGGTGGAGTTGATATTGATCATATTCCAATTCTTGAAAATAAGGCCATTTAGAGCAATATCCTAAACTGAGATGGACTCGTTAGTCAACGTGCTATTGGAAGAGGCTAGTGTTAAGGCAAGCTCTAGATGTCGCAAAATCGCGCCGCCATTTTGATTTCAAGCGAGGCAGGACTGACGGAGTATAGCAGCGCTATGTGACCGAAGAAGTAACGATGTCAGGAAGTCAAAAAGGCAGGTAAGCGGAGTGCAACGAAGACTCCGAGCGAGTTGCGACAGATGAGGCATGACGGGATACTAGTTTCAGGAGTTAAGATTTGCGAACTTATAAGTTAACCCAACATATTGCTGGTAGCTCACTGTGACTTCATTTATTATTCAGGGACCAGTCGTAATCAAGATACTTGACCCTCACATTATCACCAAGCTCCGCTAATCGGTTTTGCAGATCAGCTTTGGCATATTTCCTGACAAAACTAACGACACCTTCGTTGAAATCCTCGGAAAACCATTTGAAAATCTTGGTAACATAGAGAGTTGAGCCATCCAGATAATTGAACTCCTTATCGTTGATAAAGTTCACCGTGCTGCTGGTGAGCTGCTCATCCAGCTGAGCGCCGACATATGGCTCAGAGATCAAAGGAGGACAGCCCTGTGAAGCACAGTTAACGGCAAAGTGTATCCGAGGCTCCTGAAACCTTGGTCTGATGATGTCGTGCTCGATATTATCTAAGGTATATACTTCTCCGCCTACGCGGCAGAATTTTATATCCCAAGGACCGCTAAAAAAACCGCCAATATCCCGTATCGATTTCACCGGCTGCCCCTCTTCAAAATTATCAAGGATCAGCTTCACCGTATAGGCATTGTAGGCGTTGAGCCAGAGGGCCAAACGCTTATTTTCCGGTAACTGCTCGGGGTCAGTTGCGTCGAGAACATCAAGATAGGCGTCTAGTTGGTCTTCATCTTTTTTAAATCCATGGTAATCAACCACACCTCCGTTCACGTGCTTATCAAGCAATTCTGCCCATATTGTGTGCAGCTCTTCCTTGGCCTGAGGCTCATTTGCCATGCCCAGCATCAGAGCCAAACAGAAAATCGGTATCAATCTACGCAAATTAATTGCAGTATACTTCGTTATCATCGTTAAACGCTGCTCCCTTGATATCTGAATATAAGCTGTAACAAGTTCCTCGTTTTCTCAGAAAAAATCTTCTCGGCAAAGATGGAACCTGTCACTTTTTTATTAATTTCTCCCAGTGTCGGATAGGGATGAACTGCACCGGCGAGGGTGGAAAGCTTCACCTTACCATTGAGAACCGCCACCCATTCGGACAGCAGTTCACCACCATGTGGACCGAGAATTTGGACACCGAGAGGTTTCCCTTTTTTATCGAGTAATAACTTCAACGATCCCCGCGCCTCCTCCTCTGCAAGCGCCCTGTCACTGGCTGAAAAATCCTCTTTCCAGACGCTGTATTCAATGCCTTCCTTCTTCGCCCTTTTCTCATTCATACCTATACTGGCAAGCTCCGGACTGGTATAGGTGCACCAGGGCATCCAGGTATAATTTGCTCGACGAGGAAGATTGAATATAGCATTGCTTACCACAATGCCCCCTTCATAGCCGGCCGCATGAGTAAACTGATAGCCACCATTGACGTCACCAGCGGCAAAAATGTGCTGCCTGCTTGTCCGCAAACGATTATCTACTTGAATACCTTTATTGTTATAATCGATATCTATGCCATCTAGTCCGAGGTGCTCCACATTTGCCTGACGTCCAAGGGCGATCAGGATTTTTTCACCCTTTATGCTCTTTTCCCGGTCTCCCTGCTGCACGACAACCGTTTTCCCCTCCGGCGTTCCATTTACTTTTTTAATCTGGCATTGGAGATGAAAAGTAACTCCTTCCTCCTGGAGAGCCTGCATGACCATATCAGCCATGTCTTTATCTTCTTTACTGAGAATTTGCTCACTGCGCTGTATAACTGATACCTCTGTGCCAAGTCTGCTGAAAGCCTGAGCCATTTCAATGGCAATTGCACCTGCCCCGACTATCACCATCGACTCGGGCAGCTTGGTGAGTTTGAATATTTCTCTGTTGGTGATGTATCCTGCCTCTTCCAGTCCGTCAATGGCCGGCACCGCGGCACGTGAGCCTGTAGCCAATAGAATTTTCCTGGCGGTTATCTCTCTTTCAGCAAATCTCAGGGTATGTTCGTCGACAAATTCAGAAGAACCAAAACGGACTTCTGCACCCAGTCGATTAAACCTTTCCACCGAGTCATGCTTCTGAATGACATCAATAACTCTCTGAATTCGCTTTGCCACTTCTGTATAATCAACTGGTGGCGGTGAGACGGGGGGCAAGCCGTAACGCTTGCTATTTTTCATCTGATGGTATACTGCAGCGGTACGAATAAGGCTCTTGCTCGGTACACAGCCAAAATGCAGGCAGTCACCACCCAGCGCTTCATCTTTTTCCAGTAAAAGAGTACGAGCACCGAGTTGAGCAGCCCCAGATGCCGTCGTCAAACCTGCAGCACCACCCCCGATGACAACCAAGTCATAATCATATTTTGTCATTCTTACTTTACCTCTACACTCTTTTTATCAACAACTTTCTTGCGCACTCTCTGCATGATCTTCTTCGCCGTTATAGGAAACAGGCCAAGAATAATAAAAGAAATAATCAATGAAGGTGAAAGAATACCGGAGGCTGATTCAATTTGGCCAAGCTCCTTGCCGGCATTAACAAAAACAAGTGTACCGGGAAGCATACCCAGCTGGGAAACCCAGAAAAACGTACGCAGTGGCATCCTGGTGAGCCCCATGACCAGGTTGATCACAAAAAATGGAAAAACTGGAATGAGCCGAACACTGAAGAGATAAAATGCTCCCTCCTTCTCTACACCACGATTTATTGGCTCGAGCTTATCGCTGAATTTTTCCTGAACCCAGTTCTGCAGAATGAACCTCGAGACGAAGCAGGCCAGGGTTGCTCCGGTGGTAGAAGCTATAGATACGGCAATTGTTCCGGCAACGAGACCAAATAAGGCTCCCCCAGCCAGAGTGAGGACAACCGCACCAGGCAAGGAAAGTGCGGTGACGATAATATAAATTGCCACATATGCAGAAAGTGTTAGAAATGGATTTTCGGCATATAAACTCTGCAAATGTGCCTGCGATTCTTTGATATAGCTCAAGGATAGATAGCGATCAAGATCGAAGGCAACAAAGATAACTACTGCTACAAGTGCAAGGATCACTATAGCAAGCTTTTTTATTGTGCTTTTATTCACCGGCACTCCTCTTTTCTATTAATTTGTTTATAAAAACATATATTTATATACGAAAAATTGCAAATAACAAAAACCGAAAAAATAGCTGATACACAATCTGCAACGTCAAACCTTTCAGATATCGATCTACCAGCCTATGACAAAACTTTCTGTCGAGTATTACGATAGATGAAAGACTGTATATGAGCCATGGATTGAATATTCCTATTTTATAATGCATTCAAATTGCCGATATCGGTAAAAGGACCTTCTTCGGACAGGAAACTGTTTAGGTGGTGAGAGACAAATCGTATTAACTCTATTCCATTTCACCTGAAAAACAATAATACCACCTATGCATAACGACCAGGTGTCATTTTATGAATCAGGTAGCTTAATCTATGGGCCTTTTATCGACTGGCAATACTAAACATTTTCGTCAAGATGCCTTTATTTATCTTCCTCCCATTCTATACAATCTACTGGGCAGTTCTTGATTGCTTCGTTGACTTCTTTTTCCGGATATTTGTCAAGATCAACCACTTCAATAAAATTTAAGCCCTCATTATACCGGAACACCATTGGAGCCACTTCGATGCAACCACCACACAATGTACATTTACCAATATCGACAACCGGGTATTTACGCCCCATATACCTCTCCACTGCTCAGCATTGCATCCTAATGTCAATGTCCTGCCAGCAACCTATTATGGAAATCTTAGAACACTTGACAGCATCATCTTTTGCAAATAATATTCATTCTTAAATTAATTTCAGATTCTAGGTTTACTATCTCTTTATTTGTCCATATTCAGGAAGGCTGTGCAGATAGATGTACAGCATAATTGTACGAAAACATTTGCCTGAAATCTTTTTAATTATTAATTGTATTTACGATTAAGGCCATGTAGCTAAATTGTAATAGCCAAAATAAAGCACTGATGCAGGTGCAAAAAAACAAGTATCTGCAGGATTATTATGATTAAGAAATACTTTAATATTTTTTGGAGGATGTAACATTGAATGCAGTGAAGGTTGTAGATAATATTTATTGGGTAGGAGCCATTGACTGGAATGTACGCGACTTTCATGGCTATTCCACAAATCGGGGAACCACTTATAATGCATTCGTCATTATGGACGAAAAGATAACCCTGGTTGACACGGTCAAAAGTTCTCTTAAGGGCGATTTCTTGAAGAGATTGAAGGAGATAGTTGATCCCGAAAAGATTGACTATATTGTCATCAATCACGTGGAGTTAGATCACTCCGGCTCATTGCCGGAAATCGTTGAGCTCATTAAACCCGAGAAAATAATCTGCTCAAAAATGGGCCAGAAAGCTATGGTTGAACACTTCCACCAGGAAGACTGGCCATATGAGATCGTCGAACCGGGCAAAGATATCTGTCTCGGTCAAAAAACTTTATCTTTCATCGAAACGCGCATGCTGCATTGGCCTGACTCTATGTTCACCTACGTCAAAGAGGACAAGTTGCTCTTCTCCAGTGATGCCTTCGGTCAACACTATGCAACCTCGGAAAGGTTTGACGATGAAGTCGACCAAGCCGTTCTTATGGAGGAAATGACCAAATATTACGCTAATATCCTGACACTGTACTCACCCAAGGTTAAAAAACTTATTGAAACAGTAAAGGAAATCGGTTTGGAAATTGACATGATTGTACCCGATCACGGGGTCATTTGGCGCTCCAACCCGGGGATCGCCCTAGAGTCATACGACAAATGGAGTAGAAATATTGGTGACGGGAATGCCCTGATAATTTACGACACCATGTGGCACTCAACGGAGAAAATGGCTAAAGAAGTTGGCTCCGGACTGCAGGACGAAGGCATATCCTATAAACTCCTCAACCTCCGGTATAATCATCGTAGTGACGTCATGCGGGAGGTATTGAATGCCAGTGCAATTGTCCTTGGCTGCTCAACACTCAATAATGGTTTGTTACCACGTATGGCCGGATTTCTCATGTATATGCGAGGTCTACGACCAACCAATAAAATTGGAGCTGCATTCGGTTCTTTCGGTTGGTCAGGTGAGGCGGTAAAACTGTTGAACCAGGCTATGGAGGAAATGAACTTTGATGTTGTAGACCCCGGTTACAGAGTTAAATATGTTCCGACTGATGATGACCTGCATAAATGTACTGAATTGGGAAGAACCGTTGGCAAAAAGCTAAAAGAAAGTTAAACTTACCGACAGTAGCAAACATTCAGCAAGATAAAATTCAGGTAAACTACTCACCGGGAAGCATTAGCACACGTGCTTCCCGGTTTTGCTTGCCAATTAATATCGATTTCATTCTAAAGGGAACGCCCCATGGAGCCTCTCTCAAGTCACATAATTCTTGTTGCGGCTGAAGATTTTGCAAGAGCCAGTAAACAGGTGGAGGATTTTTTTGATAACACCCTACTCGTACGTTACGATAAAATCGCCGTACGTCGGTCGCAGAGCTATTCTGGTGACAACCAGGAATTTTCTACTGAGCTTGAGAGTAGTCTTGCTGCCAATGCTGCACGATTGGATAAATTTATCGATGAATTTAGCAGAACCGGATTTCAGTCAATAGATGACCTCAAAACTGTTAAATGTGGATATCCAAGCAAGCTCCTACATATTATCACCCATTTTCTCGACGGCTTCATCGGTATTGACACTATTTTTTATAATCTTATCGATGACAGTCATTGGCTGCCCGACTCAACCAGAGAAGCGATTAAGGACAACCCCTCCCATTTCTGGTTGATCCATCTAGACGGCTATTCAGAAACACCAGAAAAAGTCTCTCTCGTCCAGACCTGAATGAGTGTCCATGGAATATGCTGATGAACCACGCCTTATCTTTTCCCCGGTAACGGATAACGATTACTGCGATTTCTACTGCCTGGAAATGCAGGACTACATCACCGATGTTCCGTTTTATAAATCATTACTTCAGCCAGGAGACCGAATTCTCGAACTTGGCTGTGGAAATGGCAGACTCGCTCAGCGGCTCGCTCCATTTTGCGCCCAGATAACCGGTATCGACATTTCCGACAGAATGATCCAGAAGGCAATAAGCGCAAAATTAAAAGCGAATGGCCCTGCCAACATTGTCTACAAGCAGAAAGATATGCTCGATTTCTTATTTCCATCAACATTCGATGTCATAATCATTGCCTATAACACTCTGAATCTACTGGGTGAAGAAGGCAAGGTGAGGAAATGTCTGCAATTATGTCGTGATCATCTGAAAGGAAACGGTCGTCTCGGGTTACAGCTCTTTCATCCGGATGCAAGTGTTCTTGCCACGAACGAATCTCAGAAAATTTTCCAGTTTATAATTATGGAAGACGGATCAGGTGGTAAGGTTATCAAGGAGACACTCAAAAGTTACCACGCACCTAGCTCGACCCTGGAGCTTGAAGAACGTTATCGGGTAAGACCCGCCAGCGGAAAGGGACCAAACCGTGATCTGAGTCATACGTATATACTCTACGCTCCCGAATTGTCAATCTGGAAAAGTCTGCTCTTGACCTGTGGTTTTAAGACCATGGAATGTTCATGCAGCATCAGCGGCGAAGCATTCAGAAGCGATTCCGATACTACCCTTTATATCAAGGCATCCGTAACTTGACAAAAATTTGAACTCCTCGTTTCGCCTTTTTCATTAAGAAAAATGGCCAAAAAGCATTTCATAGCTATGATTTTGACCTAGATCAAAGTTTTTTACTGCGTACACGCTATAGTGAAGTCATACTTCAGAACGGAACAGGTCTCTGAAGCATTTTCAAACTCAAGAATACAGGAATATATGAAAGTGCCAACAAAGGCACAACCCAATTCCAAGGAGGAATAAAACATGTTTTGTAATCAATGTGAACAGACTGCCAAAGGGAGCGGATGCGACAAAATTGGTGTATGCGGTAAACAACCGGATGTAGCGGCACTGCAAGATCTGCTGACCTATGCTCTGCAAGGACTGTCGATGGTTGCCAACGAAGGGCGAAAGGTCGGAGTAATAGACAATACTGTTGACCGTTTTACCGCTGAAGCAATTTTTTCCTGCCTGACCAACGTAGATTTTGATCCTGTTCGTTTTCAGGAGCTGATTAACAATGCAGTGAAGCACCGTGAAGCTCTTAAAGAGAAAGTAGCCGCTGCCGGAGGTAAAGTCGATTTTACATCACCTGCAGCTGATTTCACACCGGCGGATAATCTCGATGCCCTTTCCGAGCAGGGTATAAATCTCGACTTTATCAACAAACTCGATGAGAATGAGGACCTTCGCTCACTCAAACAGATTGCCCTCTATGGAGTTCGCGGGCTGGCAGCTTATACGGACCATGCAGCAATCCTTGGCAAACAGGATGATGCTGTTTTTGCATATATCCATGAAACCCTGGCTGCTCTGACAGAAAACCTCGGTCTTGAAGAGCTCGTTGCCGCTGCCCTCAAATGCGGTGAGGTCAACCTCAAGGCTATGGAACTTCTCGATGCTGGAAATACCGAAACCTATGGTCATCCGACACCCACCGAGGTACCACTAGGCGCCAAAGCAGGCAAGGCCATCCTTATAACCGGTCATGATCTACGTGATCTTGAACTATTGCTCAAACAGACCGTAGGCAAAGGAATCAACATTTATACGCACGGCGAAATGCTCCCCTGCCATGGCTATCCAGAGCTGAAAAAGTATGATCATTTCTATGGCCACTACGGTACTGCCTGGCAAAATCAGCAGAAAGAGTTTGCCGAGTTCCCTGGAGCCATTCTCTTTACTACCAACTGTATCCAGAAACCAAAGGACAGCTATGCCGAAAATGTTTTCACTACTGGTCTGGTAGGCTGGCCAGGTCTAGTCCATATCGGTGAAGATAAAGATTTTACTCCGGTAATCGAAAAGGCTATGGCTCTTCCCGGTTTTGCTGCTGATGAGGACAAAGGTAGCGTACTTACCGGTTTTGCTAGAAATACTGTCTTAGGAGTTGCCGATAAAGTCATTGATGCAGTCAAGAACAAGGCGATCAGGCATTTCTTCCTGGTCGGTGGTTGCGACGGCGCCAAACCAGGTCGAAACTATTACACTGAATTTGTCGAAAAAGTGCCAGAGGATTGCATGGTGCTCACCCTGGCCTGTGGTAAATTCCGCTTCTTCGATAAAAAACTAGGTGATATCGGTGGCATTCCTCGTCTACTCGATGTCGGGCAATGCAACGATGCCTATTCAGCAATCCAGATAGCCGTGGCCTTGGCTGGGGCATTTGACTGCGGTGTCAATGATTTGCCACTTTCCATGGTACTTTCCTGGTATGAACAAAAAGCCGTTGTCATTTTGTTGACCCTGCTTCATCTTGGTATCAAGGATATTCGTCTTGGACCCTCCCTGCCGGCATTTATCACTCCGAATGTCCTAAATGTGCTGGTGGAGAACTTTGAGATCAAACCTATTGCCGAAACACCGGAAGAAGACCTCAATACTATACTGGCAGCCTAGATTAATCGCGGATTCATTGCGATTTCATTGACAACCTACTCTCTTCATAAGGCAGGATACCTTAGCGGTATCCTGCCTTTTTTTAGATTGAAATACTCACAAAAACAATATTGATTCACATGGAACTGAACAGAATTCGGGTCATCAGCGGTGTGAATGTATCACTGCTCACCCCGAAAGAGCAGGAAGGGCTCTATGCTCTGCTTAAGAAATATGGAGTTTTCCTCTTTCGAATCACTGGACATCAACGTCTGGAAGTCTTCGATGTCACCGATGAAGAATTCACTGTCTTGCAGAGTGCTATTCATACAGCCCTTGACAAAACAGAACCCCAACGGACAGACAAATGTTATGAAGTAACCTATGTAAAGAGTTGTCCAGGTGAAGAACAGTGCCGCTACGCAATTG
>JASJDT010000074.1 GCA_030065655.1 Desulfocapsaceae bacterium
TGCGTCGGGAAAACATTGACACCTTTGATAATCAACATGTCGTCGGTACGTCCCATTATCCGGCTCATTCGGGTAAATGTCCGCCCACAGGGACATGGTTCCGGTATCAACCTGGTCAAATCCCTGGTGCGATAACGGATCACCGGAAAGGCTTCCTTGGTCAAAGTAGTAATTACCAGTTCGCCAACTTCCCCGGCCCTGACAGGCTCCAGTGTTTCGGGATCGAGCACCTCCACCAGAAAATGATCTTCATTGATGTGCAGCCCGTTACATTCTGCACATTCACCGGCAACACCAGGTCCCATTACTTCAGAGAGACCATAGTTATCACTGGCCCGTATACCGAGTCGCTCATTAATTTCTTTACGCATGGACTCCGACCATGGCTCTGCCCCAAAAAGACCGTAGCGCAGGGAAAGGCCATGGGGATTTATGCCAATATCCATCATTACGTCGGCCATTTTCAAGGCATATGAGGGTGTACACACTAGAGCGGTGGTCTTGAAATCCTGCATTATCTGGATTTGTCGCTTGGTATTTCCTGCAGAAATGGGGATGACAGAGGCACCCAACCTCTCGGCGCCGTAATGCAGACCAAAGCCGCCGGTAAACAGACCATAACCGAAGGCAATCTGAATTACGTCGTCGTGGGTAACTCCGGCACCACAGAGAATCCTTGCAACCAGGTTCGACCAGGTTTTGATATCGTTGCGGGAATAGCCAACTACCGTGGCCATGCCAGTGGTCCCAGACGATGAGTGCACCCTTACAACTTCCCGCAAGGGTACGGCGAAAAGGCCATAGGGATAATTGTCCCGTAGGTCCTGTTTGGTGGTAAACGGAAGTCGGCGTAGATCCTCCAGAGAACTTATCCGGTCATATTCCAGTTTCTCTTCATTAAACTTTTTGCGATAAAAAGGTACATGCGTTCCTACCCGATAAACCGTTGACTGCAAGCGTTCCAGCTGCAATTGTTCCAGATCTTCACGAGGCATGCACTCCTTCTTGTTTTCCCAGATCATAGTGTCACCGTGATTCGTCGATGAGGGTAGGCAAAAAGAACATTACCGTCTCTAAAAAAAATCCATACCCTTTAGATTAATTAATTCTCAATTCTCTCCCGGCCTAAGTAGGCCCGCTGGACATCTGCATTGGCTAAAAGATCTTCCGCCGGACCCTGCACAATAACCTTCCCGGTTTCCAGAACGTAGCCGCGATCGGCTATGGAAAGGGCAGCCTTGGCATTTTGCTCCACCAGTAATACGGTATTTCCTTCATCTCGTAATCTTTCAATAACTTCAAAAATCTCACGAACAATCAGTGGCGCCAGACCAGTGGATGGTTCATCCATCATCACCAGGGAAGGACTGGACATCAGAGCCCTGCCCATGGCCAGCATCTGCTGTTCACCTCCGGAAAGCGTGCCTGCCAACTGTGTCCGGCGTTCTTTAAGTATTGGAAAGAGCTGGTATTGGTGATCGAGCAGCTCCCTGAGTACCTTTTTACCCTGTTTCTGGATAACATGACCACCGAGAATCAGGTTTTCCTCAACACTCATGGTGGCAAAAACCTGACGCCCTTCAGGTACCATTACACACCCAAGAGCAGGAATCTTGGCTGGCGGCAGACCGCAGATACTTGTCCCCTCAAAAACCATTTCACCGCTATTTACTTTGAGTAGACCGGAAATCGTGGACAATAAAGTAGTTTTACCAGCGCCATTGGCACCAATTATGGTTACTATTTCACCGGCATCGACATGCATCGAAACATGTTTGAGCACCTTGAGCTTCCCATAGCCCGATTCAAGATTACGTATTTTCAGCACTATCCTTTCCTGCTTTTTCTTCGTAAGAATTTTCGAAAAACCGCGAGGGTATCTTGAAAAATAAGGATTTTCAGCCAAGATCGAGGCGTAGCAGGACATTTTACCGCAGGCATATAATCAACAATATTCCGAGGATTAAATTTCCTGCTACTACGATGAAATTTGCTGAAAAAATTGTTTTTCAAGATGCCCTCCACACTACTCACCAAGATACACCTTGATCACCTCTGAATTGTTCTGAATATCTACCGGTAATCCTTCGGCAATTTTCTCACCAAAACTCAAGACTACAATTTCATCTGAAATATCCATCACCAGTGACATATCATGCTCCACCAGCAGAACGGTTATACCCAGGTCCCGTATTTTCGTAATCAACCTGCCCACTTCAGCTGTTTCATAGATATTCAACCCGGCCGCCGGTTCATCAAGCAGTAGTAGGGTTGGTTCCAGTGCAAGAGCCCGGGCCAGCTCGACAGCCCGCTGTTGACCGAAGGAGAGGCTGGTTGCCTCCATATTGGCGTACTCGCCTATCTCGAGAAAGTCGAGAAGCCCCATGGCCTTGGTATAAATATCCTTTTCCTCCTGCCAGGTCCTTGGAAGACGGAACATGGAGGAGATAAATCCGGCCCTACTCTGCACATGCCTGCCCACCATGACATTTTCAAGGGCGGTCATACCGTTGAACATCTTGATATTCTGAAACGTTCTGGCAATACCAAGACCGGCGATCTGATACGGTTTCCGTCTGTTCAATTCCTGTCCATTGAAAACTATGCTGCCGGAAGTGGATGGCAGGGAACCGGCAATTAGGTTGAACAGGGTTGTTTTACCGGCACCATTGGGCCCGATGACCGCTTTTATGCTTTTCTCCTCAACAGCGAAAGAGACATCGTTGACCGCTTTGAGACCGCCAAAACGCTTATGCACACTATCAAGTTCCAGCAAGGCCATTTATGCCTCCTTCTTCCCAGCCCGCCGGAAAAAGAGGAGCTGGGTGGCAACATGTCTAAAATTAATTCGCAGCAGACCGTTGGGGGCAAACAGCATGATGAAGATGAGAATTACTCCAAATACTGCATCATCGTAGGTGCCGAAAACTCCACGCAGAGAAAGAAAATTGAGCGTAATGCCCATAATGAGTGCTCCCCAAAGATGGGCCATTCCTCCTACGGCAACAATTGCTACATATCGCACCGATTTCATGACCCCCGCTTCGGATGGGCCGATGCTACCATTGTAATGGGTCATAAATACCCCGGCAAGGGCGGCAAAAACAGCAGAGAGAACAAAAACGTTGAGCTTGTAGGCAGTGGTATCTACTCCCATGGAGTCGGCAGCATCTTCGGCCCCATGGATGGCTCGCAGGGCCCGGCCGACCCGAGAATCGATGAGGTTGATGAGCAGCACCATGCCGAGAGTCAACAAAATCCAGGCAATATAGTAATTGCTCACCCTGCTGGAAAAATCACCGCTCACGGAAATATCGCCAAATAATACAAAAGCTGGTACCTCAGCAATCCCGTCCGCTTCACCAAAATAAGGGGTTGCCAGCACAATACGATAGATGATGATGCCAAACCCCAGGGTGGCCATGGCCAGATAATGACCTTTGAGTTTAAGCGCCGGGATGCCAATAAGATAGGCCAGCAATATGGCCAATATCACGGCAGCTAGACAGGCCATCCAAGGGGTAATGACGATAAGGGTATCACCATAAATGTCCTGGCCGGTCATGAGCATACCCATGGAGTCAAGTAAACGCACCAGTGGTAAATCACGGTATTCTATGAGATTGCTGGTAGTAAGTGCTGCAGAGATATACCCGCCGATGGCGAAGAAGCCTGCATGACCTAAAGATATTTGTCCGGCATACCCCATGACCACGCACAAGCCGATAATCAGCAGGCAATAATATGCCGACATGGTCATCTGGGTAAGATAGTAGAGTGTATCGGTCCAGCTGGTCAGCAGATGAACTGTTACGACAAAGAGAAAAAAAGGAATAAAGGCTAAATATTTCTTCATAATTCAGAAGTCTTTCAAGCCAGCGGCATCTTTTGAGCCAAAAAGCCCATGCGGACGGATAAAAAGAATCAACAACAGAATGGCAATGGAAACGGCCTCCTGGAAGGACAGGGGCAGTACCGATACAGAAAAAGCCTCGATAATTCCTAATAACAGTCCGGCAATGATCGCTCCACCAGAGCTGCCCAACCCACCGAGAATTGCGACGGTGAATCCTTTTATCGCCAGACCTGTGCCGATATTGTACTGCGAATAGGTGATCGGTGACATGACACAGCCGGCCAGAGCACCCAACGCCGCGCTCAGCACGAAGGAAAAGGTCACCATGTTCTTGGTATCGATTCCGCAAAGTATCGCCGCGGTTCTATTGGCAGCACAGGCACGCATTTCGCGACCGATAGAAGTTGCCTGAAAGAACAGGCCGAGCAGCAGCACCATTACCGTGCAGGTGCCAAGCACCCAGAAGACCTGGGGAGATATACGTGCCCCGAGTATAGCGACGCTGGTTATTTCATCACCGATGAAGTATGGCAGGCTACGAACACTTTCACCCCAGATGTGCAGGGCCACCTCACGAATAAGAATGGAGATACCAATGGTAATGATGATCATCCGCAACACACTGGGGCGCTCAAGCCAGCGGATAAAGACTACCTCGATAAGTGCTCCGATCACCATGGTGATGAGTACGGCTGCAACGATGGCCAGGGGAAGCGCCATATATTCCAGTAAACTGATTGAGATCATCCCTCCCAGCATAACAAATTCACCCTGGGCAAAGTTTATGATGCCGGTGGTGTTATAGATGATATTGAAACCGATGGCAACAATAGCATAAATAGCGCCATAGGTTATCCCGGCAAAAATATACTGGATGAACAGTTCTGCAGTCATAGATGAGATCCCGGCAATCGATAAAGCTGGACGAAAAATTTTATCGGTAGACTAAAAACGGTTGTTTGTTTTTCAGCCCGAAGTAACCCCACGAAAAAAGGGCCAGAGTTTTACTCCGGCCCTTAACTTTACTGAGACAACAAATTAGTTAGCTTCATAGGGGACGAATTTGCCATCCTTGACCGTCATCATTTCAAAGGCATCGAGCCCCAGACCGCTATGATCGGTCGGGCTGAAGTTGAATACGCCACCGGTCCCTACAAATCTCATGTTCTCGATAGTATCACGAACTTTTTCCTTATCTGACTCTCCAACCTCTTTCAGGGCTGCTACCAGGATCATTATAGCATCATAGGCATGACCGCCAAAAGTTGACACTGGCTCTGAAAATTTGGCTTCATAGTTGTTTTTATAGGTGACCAGTACCTCTTTCTGTGGATGTGTATCAGGGAGACTTTCGGCAACCAGCAATCTTCCCGCTGGAAAAATAACGCCTTCAACCGCTTTTCCACCCACCTCAACATACTTGATATTACCAAACCCATGACTCAGATAAAGAGGTACATCCCAACCGGCCTGACGCATATTCTTGGCAAGGATTGTCTGAGCGGGAACAATGGACCAGTTAATCACCGCCTGAATTTCACTATTGCCTTTCCACTTGGCAACCAAAGACGAAAGATCGGTGACATTAGGTGCATACACCTCCGTACTTACTACGGTGATTTCATATTCGGAAGCGATTTCCTCAGAGTACATCTTTCCCATTTTGCCAAAGCCTGTTCCACCAACCGCAACAGCAATCTTGTTGATGCCCTTCTTTTTCATATCCTCAAAAATTTTGCGCACCGCCAACGAGTCATTCTGAGGGGTCTTGAAAACATAACGCCCGACCGGATCAACGATCTTTTTACTGGATGCACAGGAAATAAGCAGGGTTCCCGATTTCTCACAAAGACTTTTTATGGCCAGAGTGGACCCGGTCCTGGTCGGTCCAAGAATGGCAAATACTTTCTCTTCCTCAATGAGCTGCTTGGCATAGGAAACAGCCTTTTCCTTTTGCCCAGCGGAGTCCTTGATGATGAGTTCGATCATCTGACCGTTGATGCCGCCCGCTCCATTTATTTCCTCCACCAGCATTTCCAGGGTATTTGCTTCCGGTTTACCGAGAAAGGCTGTGGGACCGGTAACAGAAAGGATAGCTCCGATCTTCAAAGGTTTGGCTGAAGCAATGCCCAGTGATACCAGGCATGTAAGGGTGATTATTGCAAGATGTAGTACCAATTTTTTCATACACTCCTCCTCCTTTTTGACTTATAGAAAGACTATGGATTACTGGTCAGCTTTGCCCCCGTCCCAGCCGACCTTCGTCGTAGGTGACCATCGTTTTCCGGGAAATTGCACGCTTTTTCAAATTCACCTGATGCATCTGTTTTAACTCATCCACCCTAGCCCGGATTTCTCATGAACATTGTGTTGAATTTCAAAAAAAATTTTTTGAGATTTCGACTTCTGGGCTTCAGATTTTCTAACTTTTCAAATCAACACTATGTTCACCAAAGGTCAGCCGATCTCACCGAATCTGCAGCGTTGCCAAAGCAAGAAGCATAGACAACTATAGCCCCTTTCTTCGTGCCTCGCATACTCGGCAACCTCGGCTGGTGAGAAATCCAGGCCAGAATAAAACTGAATCAAAGGGCACAGATCTGGGCTCCGGAAAGAATGGTAATGCCTGCATCCTGCAGGATTTTGATCGCTTCGTCCGTTTCTTCAAAACGAAAAATCATCACCGCATTTTCACCACTTTTATTAACGAAAGCATACATATACTCAACATTGAGCTGCGCTTTTTCAAGTACCTTGAGCACCGAGGCTAGACCACCCACGCGGTCAGGCACCTCAACGGCAATGACATTGGTTTTGCCAACAGTAAAACCGCCTTCCTTCAGTACCCGCTCGGCCTTCTCCACCTTGTCGACAATAAGGCGCAGGATGCCGAAGTCGGCCGTGTCTGCAAGAGATAACGACCTTATATTAATATTGTTATCGGCGAGTACTCCAGTTATCTCCGAGAGGCGTCCTGACTTGTTTTCCAAAAATATGGCAATCTGTTCTACTTTCATGACTCCCTCCATGATCAGATTTTGCGCTTATCAATTACCCGCTGAGCCTTACCCTCGCTCCGCTGAATTGTCCGCGGTTCGACAAGTTTCACTTTGCAAGTTACCCCCAGCATGTCTTTGATTTCCGCTTCGATCCTCTTGCCGAGATTTTCAAGAACACGAATTTCATCTGAGAAAACAGCTCCGCTTACCTCAACCTGAACCAACATTGTATCCAGGTTCCCCTCTCTTTCCACAACTATCTGGTAATGCGGCTCAACACCCTCAATACCCATGAGTACATGCTCAACCTGAGACGGGAAAACGTTTACCCCGCGAATGATCAACATATCATCGGAACGGCCGGTTACTTTCTCCATACGCACCAGGGTCCTGCCGCACTCACAGGTTTCATAAATGAGCCTTGATATATCCTTGGTCCGGTATCTAATGATGGGAAAAGCCTCCTTGGTCAGGGTGGTGAACACCAGTTCACCCTTCTCCCCGGGAGGTAATACTTCGCCGCTCTCTGGATCAATTATCTCCGGGAGAAAATGATCTTCGAAAACATGCATGCCCTTGGTGGTATGCAGACATTCCATGGCCACACCTGGCCCCATGACTTCAGAAAGCCCGTAGATATCCACCGCCTTGAGATTAAGCTTTCTCTCAACTTCTTCGCGCATATTCTCACTCCAGGGCTCGGCCCCGAAGATACCTACCCGCAAAGAGAGTTTGGTCGGATCAACCTGCATCTCATCCATCGCATCGGCCAGGTTGAGCGCATAGGAAGGCGTGGACAGTAAAACTGTCGAGCCAAAATCCCTCATGATGGTAATCTGTCGCTTGGTATTTCCCCCGGAAACGGGGATAACCGTAGCGCCCATCTTTTCAACGCCATAATGAGCTCCTAGACCACCGGTAAAAAGACCGTAGCCGTAGGCATTATGAACCATGTCTCCTTTGTGCGCGCCGGCACAGGCAAGTGCCCTGGCCATTACCGAAGCCCATAGATCAATATCTTTTTCGGTATAACCTACAACCGTGGGTTTGCCCGTCGTTCCTGAAGAAGCATGTACCCTGACCACCTCATCAAGAGGAACAGTAAAAAGCCCGAAAGGATAGTTATCTCGCAGATCGTCCTTAACCGTGAAGGGAAGTTTACCGAGATCATCAAGGCTCTTGATATCCTCGGGGCGAACCCCCTTCTCCTCCATCTTGTCCCGATAGGGCTTGACCGTTTTATACACCCGGGTGACAAGATGCTGCAGTCTTCGCAGCTGGATGGATTGCAGCCCGATCCGGGGCAGCGTCTCAATTTCTTCTTCCCAATAGTGTATGGCCATATGCTTCCCTCCTATTCGCTGGCTTTTCGGCCTGCAGCAAAGGCCTGCAGGTTTACCTCGCGAAATCGTTCCGGTACTCTTTTTTCAATCACTTCAGTGCACACTGACGGATCAATTGGCAAAAATGCGGATGTGGCGCCCACCATAACCATATTGACTGTCCTTACTTCACCTAATTCACGTGCTACGTCGAGGGCATCCACCTTAACAACTTCGATATCATTGTCGACAAGTGTGTCGAGGACATTCTCCGGATAGGTCGCCTGGCCAGTGGCCACCGATGGTGGCAATATTTGCTGAGTATTCACGACAACCTTGCTGCCGCGATGGAGATAGGGCATATAGCGGGCTGCCTCCATCATTTCAAAAGCAACCATGATATCAGCACATCCCGGTTCAATAAGCGGTGAGTAGACCTTGCTGCCGTAGCGCAGTTGTGCTGTAACCGAACCACCCCTCTGCGCCATACCGTGGACCTCGCTTTTCTTGGCATCGAATCCAGCGGCGAGCAGACTATAGGCGGTTATCTCACTGGCGAGCAGAATACCCTGACCACCAACTCCTGAAAAAAGGATATTACCTTGCTTTTCCATTATCCCTCTCCTCTGGTGATGGCGTTGAACTTACAGAGCGAGGCACATTGCCCGCAGTCATTGCATAGAATTTCATCGATTTTTGATATTCCTTTTTGTTTCTTCTTATACCCTCTTTGCTCAGCCTCCCCCTCAGCAAAGGGTGTCCAGCTGATCGCCGGGCAGCCCAGGCGAATGCAGGACATACAGCCGACACAATTGTCCTGGTTGGTAAAATAGGAGACCGGTTTGCGTAGTTTCAACTCAGGCAAGAGCACACAGGGTGCCTTGGAGATAACCACCGAAGGCTCGTCCAGAGCAATTGCTTCCTTCAGCACTTTTCTGGTTTCCGGCACCTCATGGGGATTGACCACATAGACATGCTTCACGCCAACAGATCGACATAATCCTTCCAGATCAATTTCTCTAGCCGGCTCACCTTTAATGTTGCTGCCGGAGGTGGGATTGTGCTGCTGACCGGTCATGGCCGTAATCCGGTTATCCAGAATGATGAGGGTGGCTGCTGAATTATTGTAGACGGTATTGATCAATCCGGTAATTCCTGAATGGATGAAGGTGGAGTCGCCTATTACTGAAACAACCTTGTCGTGCGCGTCTTCACCTAGGGCCTTGGCCATGCCGTGGGCAATGGGAACGGCAGCACCCATACAGACGGTGGAATCCATGGCCGAAAGCGGCGGCAGGAAGCCGAGGGTGTAGCAACCGATATCACCGGAGACAAAAAGTTTCATCCGCGAGAGATTAAAAAATATCCCTCTGTGTGGACAGCCCGCACACATATTGGGCGGGCGCATGGGTAATTCCGGGGCACTGAAAATCTCATCTTGAGAACTGGGATCCAGAGCATTACGGACAATTGCGGTATTCAGCTCGCCCTGGCCGGGAATGATCTCCTTGCCCCTGCAGGCTATGCCCATGGCTTTAACATGCAATTCAAGAAAGGGATCGAGTTCTTCGACGATAAACAGCTCGTCGACGCTTTGAGCAAACTCGCGGATCATCCTCTCGGGCAACGGCCAGCACATTCCCAGTTTGAGCACGGCGGCCTCAGGAAAGGCCTCTTTGACATAAAGATAGGAGACGCCGGAGGTGATAAATCCGCGGGTCTTGTCACCTTCCTCGATTACATTATAGGATGCACTTTCTGCCATTTCCCGACATTGTTCCATGCGCTCTTCCACAGCGACCCGTCTTTTTCTGGCATTAGCCGGCAGCATCACGAATTTCCCGGGAACCTTTTCAATACCAATTTCCACAGGTGGAGTGAGCTTTTCACCTTTTTCCACAATCCCTTTTACATGAGCGATACGGGTAGTGATGCGCAGGAAAACGGGGGTATCTAGTTCTTCACTGAGTTCAAAAGCCTTTATTAGAAAATCTTTGGCCTCGGAAGGATCGGAAGGTTCGAGCATGGGGATTTTCGCGGCAAAGGCATAATTCCGGTTATCCTGCTCATTTTGAGAGGAATGCATTTCCGGATCATCGGCAGTGAGGATGACCAGCCCTCCCCGGCCGCCGGTATAGGAAGCCGTAAAAAGCGGGTCTGCAGCCACATTTACGCCCACATGTTTCATGGTCGCCAATGCTCTGGCTCCGGCAAAACTGGCGCCTATGGCCACTTCGAGCCCCACCTTTTCATTTGGCGCCCACTCGGTATAAACGCCTTCATACTTGGCGAGGTTTTCCATTATCTCAGTCGATGGGGTTCCGGGATATCCCGAAGCAACGGCAACGCCGGCCTCGAATGCTCCCAAAGCGATGGCCTCGTTTCCAGACATCCAAATTCTATCATCTTTCATAGCGCTTACGTCCTCTCCTCCAACCGTGATAGTTCAGGTATTACCTTCGATTATTACAAAGGTTGTGCTATCAGGAGGATAAAATCAATTCTGTTCAGATGGCAACAACCACCTGACTATTTTTTCATTACAATTGTTTCGGCTTGTGTCAATTATCATGCAAATACATGCAAAACAACCAACTTACTTACTCCGAAAACGACCGGTTGAGCAAGCACTTTCTCTTTCCAGCCAGCATCTGCAGCCTCTTGGAGAAAGATAAAAACTGTTTTTCGTCTTCTTTAATTAAAATCAAGAACATAGATATTTGCATATATCTTATAAACTTATGAAGACTTTTAGCTTAGTTCATCTTGTTTCTACCATCGATATTACCATAGAAAAACGATGCTGTCTGTCAGATATGTGCATGTATCCCCTTGTGTTTATTCAAACAAAACAAATTTCAGCCAACCTTCACCTTTCCTCAAATAAATTTCGTCCTAAAACTAGATAAAGATGATTTAGGCTAAGATGTTAGGTCTTTTCAGTTCAGGTTAATCTTCCGCATATGCTTTTCCTAAGAAGAGCGTCTTGTAATTTGTGACTTCGTTCATATTCATATTCATGACGGACGCAATATCGGCAAAATTGACATGAAAACTATGAATATACAAATAGTTACAGGCTTTCGGAAAAATTTGTTGGCGGACTATACAGAGTTGTTAAACCAGGTGCCTGTAGTAGAGTTTCAGGTTCCCTATTTCCTTTAACTAAAAGTAATCCTGTAAGGATTATCTTGTTTATCATATTGTCTTTTACACAGAGAAGAGTTTAAGATACGCAGTCGACGCATAACTGAATAATATGGTCAGGTACTTTAACATTTTCCATCATTCATCTACAAACGGAGGCAACCCACATGTACGTAGGTAGGATAATGCATACCCAACTCATTACCGTTTCACCCACCACAAGCCTGGAAGAAGCCAACATCCTCATACGAAAAAAACGAATTGACCACCTCCCCGTCATCAATGACAGCGGCAAGCTTGTCGGTATTCTTTCCGATCGCGACCTTAAGCAGTACTGGGCCTCTCCGGCAACAACGCTGAGCACCCATGAGCTCAATTATCTGCTTCAGCAGGTGATTGTGGAAATGATTATGATCACTCCAGTCATCACCATTCCACCCAGCACAACCATTGAGCGGGCTGCTCTGATCATGCAGGAAAATGACATCAACGCCTTGCCGGTTGTCGAAAATGATGATCTTGTCGGCATTATTACCAGCACCGATGTCATGGGAGTTCTCCTCAGTGCTATCGGTATTAGTGATGACAGTGTTCGCCTGGGTGTTATGGTAAAAGATACCATAGGAACACTGGCCAAGGTCTCGGCTTTACTGAGTGAGGAAGAAGTTAATATTCAAAGTCTTTTTTCCTGGCCGGAAAAGAACTATTCCGGTGTACACCAACTGGTTATGCGCATACCCAAAGGAGATGGCCAGAAAGCGGTAGAGGCACTAACGAAGGCTGGTTATAAAGTAATTGAGAGTTATACTAAGGATATAACTCCATACCTGCCTTGAAACAGCGGCAGAATGCAATCTCCATCCGGGAAGAATGGTTCAAGCAACAAAACTTCCTATTCAGAATCTTCAAGCGAAGAGGGTAGTTGCAACGCCTTCAGTAGAAGATTCCGGGAAAATAAATTGTTCAAGGATGTATCATGAATCTCATTTTTTTTAAAAGTAATCATCTCAGAGAAGCACTGTCCTATGGCAATGCCCTGCTCTTCTTCTCCCTGCCGTTTCTTCTGGTCTCCTGTATTGCTCAACAATCTTACATCGGCAGAACAACAATGACAAGACACGTTCTTTCGCTGAGCCCAGATATGACAGAGCGTGTCTGGCAAACAAATGAGATTATTCTCAATTACCAGGTGAACGAGCAAGAAAATGGTGATGCTTTGATAATATCGGGGAATTTGAGCGTTAAAGACTCGGTAACCCGCACCTTCCCGACAGTTATTAAATTTAACTTTTTCATCCATTATCTTGACGAAAATGCCCAGGTAATTAGTTCTCATCCAATTGGCATAAACCATGGCTATAAAAACAAGATAGCCAAAGACCTTAAGCTTCTTGATGTTCCGGTCCCACCAGTTGATGTTGTCTCGTTTACCTTTAGCTATTTTGGGATTATGGCAGGACGTAACAATGAAGACGGAAATCTTGGCGAGTGGCAGATCTACTTCAATCCATTTGTAGCTCCAAATGGTCATACTCAACCAACAAAAGACCTTTTTTATCAGGAATAGGAGTTAGCAGCTTGCATTTCACATAGCAATTCAAATACTTATTATAGGCAACGGTTGAACACAGCCACAGGATGACACTCCATCCGCCTCTCAGTTCTGTGGAACTTCGGTTGTAAAAGCAGAACACCACGATAATGGGTGTTAATTTATTACCCTGATCCATTATCACATGAGGCTGTAACCAGTCCATAAGAGAGAGAAGGGCTAAGTGAGCAATCACCACGCTCAGCAAGCAATGAAATAAACAGTTTTACAACCGTTAATCGGCTGATTCCAACAAACGTGCCGATCAACCATATTTACCACCTCACTACTCCGCCCACATTTCAAAAGCGGTGTTCAGGAGAGGTTAGTCTTGGAGGATAAATAATGAGTCTTCATTTCTTAGTCAGTATCAGTTCGGACACCGAAAACTTAAACGGTGTCCGCTTTTTCAGTTCATTTTTCCAGGAATCAGAGGGCTGTAGTATAACCCTTTTTCATATTACCAGGCTTGACAGCAGTGATTCATCGGCTGCACTGATGGAAATGTGGAAAAACCCGGAAGAAGGGGTTGAAGGAAAACTTACCACCGGTGCCTACAAAGCCTTGAACAGAGCACGTCGTCACCTGCGCAGCGACAATATTAAAATTGAGAATATGAAAACTAAAACCGTGCAGGAACGCTACGGTAAAGTCAGAGATATACTTTCAGAAGGTTCAGCAGGCCTCTATGATGCCATCATTCTCGGCCGGCGGGCAACCTATGCCCTGCAATGGATTTTTGACCGTCCAGGCGACGAAATTCCGCAGGCAATAATCCAGGAAGCCACTCTGACCTCTCCGCTGTGGGTTTGCACCGAACCGGAAGAAGGAAGAAAGAATGTGCTGCTTTGCGTGGATGGCTCCGCCAGCTCAATGCGGGCAGTTGATCATGTCGGTTTTGTGCTTAGCCATACCCCGCAGCATCGGATTACGGTTTTTCAGGTAAGCTCCTCTAACAACATGAATGTCCAAAAGAATTTTGAGGAAACGGATAAAATTCTGGCCAAGCACGGTATACCCAGAGAGAGAATTCAACACCGAGAAGGCTCCGGGTTATCGGTCAGCGGGGCAATACTTGCTGAAAAAAATAGAGGTAAATACGCTGCAGTGGCCATCGGTCTGGAAGGCAATCAAGAAGGCGGTGCCCTGGGTGCCCTTGGAATCAAGGGAGGTACAGCAGTAACACTTATCAATAAAATCTCCAAGGCTTCACTCTGGATCTGTCCATAAATATCGGCCACCGGACATCAATTGTCAAAATAATCAGCACAGAATATCAGGGTGCCATGCATATGGTTGCCGGCTTAAGCAAAAATACGCTGTTTATGATATACATTAACTCATCGTTCAGGATATTTCTTCTCATTCCTAATATAGAATTCACACCTATGGCATACAGCAAATTATTGTTTGCCCTTCACCAAATATTACTCCAGATCCATAACGGAGGTGAATATGCTTTATAGAAGGTTTGGTAAAACGGAAGAGATGGTGGCTAATCTGGGATTTGGCTGCATGCGCCTGCCTACTCTTGACGGCAAAGAGGAAAACATCGATGAAAAACTGGCTACCAGAATGGTCCATGCCGCCATTGATCAGGGCGTCAATTATTTCGATACCGCCTACCCGTATCACAAAGGCATGAGCGAGCCTTTTCTGGGTAGAGCATTACAGGGTGGACATCGTGACAAAGTTCTCATAGCCACCAAACTGCCCTCCTGGGAAGTGCAAAACAAAGCGGACTGCGAGCGCATATTGACCGAACAACTACAACGTCTGCAGACCGACAGAATTGATTTCTATCTTCTCCATGCCTTGAAGAAAGATTGGTGGGAAAAACTCAAGAACCTCGGTGCCCTGGATTTTCTTGACCAGGCTTTGAAAGATGGTCGAATTCGCTATGCCGGCTTCAGCTTTCATGATGAAGATGAACAATTCAAAACGATTGTCGATGAATATGACTGGTCTTTTTGTCAAATTCAGTACAACTTCATGGATGAGGAAATTCAAGCCGGCACCGCTGGCCTCAAATATGGTGCCGAGAAGGACCTGGGAATTGTTGTTATGGAACCGCTTCGCGGCGGCAGTCTTGCCCGTAAGGTCCCCGAGGACATCCTAGCTATCTGGGACCAGGCTCCGGTAAAGCGCACCGCGGCGGAATGGGCGCTACGTTGGGTTTGGAACTCCCCTGAAGTCTCGGTGGTTCTCAGCGGCATGACTACCATGGGCCAGGTTGAAGAAAACTGCAAAATTGCCAGAACCGCCAATCCGGAAAGTTTAAGTGAAACTGAGCTAGAGCTGGTTGCCCGGGTCAAAGACACCTATCGCCGGCGTATCAAAGTGGACTGTACTACCTGCGGCTACTGCATGCCTTGTCCGGAAGGTGTTAATATTCCAAGAATATTCTCCATCTATAACGACAGATCCATCTATGGCGAAAAACGCTGGTCGCATCTGATGTATACCTTTGCCTCCAATACCGGAGAGCAGGCCGACAGTTGTGTGGAATGTGGCGAATGTGAAGAGGTGTGCCCGCAGGCGATCCCGATC
The DNA here is from genome assembly GCA_030065655.1 of Desulfocapsaceae bacterium. Classification (GTDB taxonomy): domain Bacteria; phylum Desulfobacterota; class Desulfobulbia; order Desulfobulbales; family Desulfocapsaceae; genus Desulfopila_A. The sequence continues at coordinate 15,466 of JASJDT010000074.1, forward strand.
ATTGCCACGCTTAAGGAATGCCACGCGGTTTTAAGTGAGCCCTTAGAGGACGAGGAATGAAGGTTCGCCCCTTCGGTGATATGTAATACCATTATCCAGTAAAATAAAGCATCATTTTCAACAGCATATCCGCTTTGCCAGTGATGCCCTATTTTCCGTGCCGAGCGACCAATACAAGCCTTCTAACCTTTATTACCCCTCTTTTTAAGTAGTTTCGAATCCTTTTTTTAACTCAAGAATAGGGATAGAGTTTTCCGTTATCATGTATATTTTTATGGCAATGCTCCACTCAAGAATGAATATGTCGTGCAGAATTAATGAGTATTACCAAACAGAAAATAAGCGCTCTTATCCACTGGCTTGAAACTCTCCGCCGGGAAATGCTGGAGTTGGAAGCATCCTATCGCAGCCACATTGCAAACATTCATGGCAACCACGTCAATGGAGCCAGAAATCTTCTCCACTATGTTGCCCTGCGTCGCCATGACCTGCAGGAAACCCAGATCGAATTGGCGGAGATGGGGCTTTCATCGCTGGGCCGTTGTGAATCATGGTCTTTAGCAAATATTGAAGCTGTAATCTGCGTTTTGAGGATTTTGGGTTCTGCTGGCTATCCCCAATCCGAGCTGAATTGCCAAAGCGTGGGTGGCGGCTTGCTGGAAGGGAAAAGACGCATCGACTTCAATGCCGAACAGCTTCTTGGCCCGGCACGCGGAGGCAGCGTTCGCATAATGGTGACCATGCCATCCCAGGCTGCAAATGATTACGCTCTTGTCCGCGATCTTCTCGCCGGGGGAATGGATTGCATGCGGATTAACTGCGCCCATGACAACCCTGATACATGGCGTAAAATGATTGGCCATCTTAGCAAGGCCAAGCTGGAACTCAATCGCCCCTGTAAAGTCTGTATGGATCTGGCAGGCCCTAACCCAAGAATATCGCTATTTGATTCCTTCGACACCTCGCGTAAATTCATACGTGGAGACGTGATCAGACTTACTGGTAATCCCTCCGGTCAAACAGGAATGGCCGAGATAGGCTGTACCTATCCCGAGATAATATCAGACTTGAAAGCTAACGAACGTCTTTTCATCGATGATGGTAAAATCGAAGCTGTTGTACGTCATACCAGCGAGAATTCGGTGGAAATGGAAATAACCAGAGTGAGTCCCAAAGGCAGGAAAATAAAAGCGGAAAAAGGATTGAACGCCCCGGATACCGATCTCAGCTTCTCATCACTTACGGATTTCGACAGGGATATCCTACCCTTTGTTGTCGAACATGGCGACATTGTCGGCTTAAGCTTTATCCGCCATCCCGACGATATTTTTGGATTAAATGAAGAATTAAACCGACTCAAAGGTGAAAATCTAGGTCTTCTACTGAAAATTGAAACCGTTCCTGCCTTTCGTCATTTTCCCAGGCTGCTATTGGCAGGTATGCGCAGGCCAAAGGTTGGGGTGATGATTGCCCGGGGTGACATGGCCGTTGAGTCCGGATATGAACGGCTGGCAGAGATCCAGGAAGAGATATTGTGGTTTAGCGAAGCTGCACATCTACCGGTAATTTGGGCTACTGAAGTATTGCGAGGCTTCGTCAAAACTGGCATGCCCGGACGCGGCGAAATAACCGATGCTGCGATGGGAGGAAGAGCCGAGTGTGTCATGCTCAACAAAGGACCCTTTATCGTTGAGGCGGTTCGCTCTTTGGCCAACATACTCAACCGCATGCGCGCCCATCAAAGCAAAAAGCGCTCGATGCTCCGCCGGCTCGCCGTCTCCGACACTTTTCTTGACTGGCACTCTCATGAAAACAGTAGCAGCTAGTGCAGCCAATTCAAGTCTGATGGTCTTCACCAGCACCAACACAATGAGGAGTCGGTTTCAGATTTTTAAGGATCAAAATTCATACTGAATCTTTACACTCAAAACTGGCAGGAGTTGATTATCACCAATCGCCTTCGGGAAGCAACGGCTCTAACTTTCCTGGCATGGATTAAATATGAATGGAGATTAGCAAATGACAAAAAAATCAAACAAAGTAAAAAAGATTACCTTGGCTCTGCAGGGCGGTGGCTCCCACGGCGCGTTTACCTGGGGGGTGCTTGACAGACTGCTGGAAGAGACACAGTTGGAAATTGAAGCCGTCAGCGGCACCAGCGCCGGCGCCATGAATGCTGCTGTACTTGCCAGTGGCTATGAAAAGGAGGGAAACAAAGGGGCAAGAAGAGCGTTGCAAGAGTTCTGGAAAGCCATCAGCCTAAAGGGAGCCTTCAGCCCCTACCACTCCGGGCCGTTTAATCCTTACGGCGCAGATTGGTCCCCAATAGCCCTGGGCTTCGATATGATGTCTCACCTTCTCTCTCCCTACCAGATAAACCCTCTCAATCATAACCCATTAAAGGATATGATCGAAGAAACCATCGACTTTGACAAGCTGCGACGATGCGGAAAAATTCAGCTCTTCATCTCCGCCACAAACGTCAATACCAATCATCTTCATGTCTTTACCAACGAGCAGCTGACGGCCGAAGTCCTTATGGCGTCTGCCTGTTTACCCCATATTCACCAGGCCGTGCAAATCGACGGCGATTACTTCTGGGATGGAGGCTTCATGGGCAATCCGGTCCTGGAACCGCTGGTAAGACAATGCGAAACTCCGGACACCATTGTCATTCAAGTAAATCCGACCCGGAGAGATGATCTGCCACGCTTTGCCTTGGACATAGCTGACCGGTTGAACGAAATCACTTTCAACTCCAATTTAATGCGTGAAATCCGCTCTTATTTGGATGTAACAAAATTGATAGAGAAAGGTTATATCACCGACCCCCACATTGCCCGTACCTACTTTCATGTAATTCCCATTGCCACAGAACTCGCCCGACTGGGAGTTCGCAGCAAACTTGATACGAGCTGGACATTGATTCAGCGGCTTTTTAACGTGGGCAGACGACAGGCGGAACAGTGGTTGGCCAAACATTACGATGACATCGGCCGTCGATCCACTCTGGATTTGGCTGAATGGACGCCTACGGAGATGCGCTAGCAGTCACTAGTTGGTCGGCTATCTAGAACACCATAACAACACCACCATTGGAGGTTAGAGAAATGGTTGGGATCTTAGGCATACTCCTGTCTTTGGGGTTGCTAATCTATCTAGCATATCGTGGGGTCAGCGCTTTGATCGTGGCCCCTTTAATGGCTGTGGTTGCTGTTCTTTTCAGCGGTAGCCCCATTATTTTAGGTAATTATACTCAAATTTTCATGCCAGCATTGGGGAAATTCGCTGTTCTCTATTTCCCGCTTTTTCTGTTGGGAGCTATTTTTGGCAAACTGATGGAGGATTCCGGGTCCGCCCGAGTCATCGCCGAGAAAATCGTCAAGACTCTGGGTAAAGATCGCTCTATCCTGGCAATTGTGCTGGCCTGTGCTGTGCTGACCTATGGCGGCGTATCGTTATTCGTGGTGGCATTTGCAGTATACCCCATCGCCTTAGCCATGTTCCAGAAAGCCGATATTCCCGAGCGACTGATACCGGCCACCATTGCTTTAGGAGCCTTCACCTTTACCATGACAGCCCTACCCGGTACTCCCGCCATCCAGAACGCCATCCCGATGCCGTACTTCGACACCACCCCGTTTGCTGCGCCGGGCGTAGGTATTATTGGCGGTGCCGTCATGTTCGTTTTCGGAATGCTGTGGCTGAACCATCGGGAAAGAAGCGCCAGAAAAAAAGGCGAAGGGTTTGGTCAATCTCATGAAGATGAGCAAAAGAGACCTGAGATCGCCAAAGAGATGCGGGAATACGCTCAATCTGAAAATTTCGATGTCATGGAAATCACCCAGAATGATCGTGTTATTTTGCAGAATATGCCCGGATTCGGTGTGGCTATTCTCCCGGTCATTCTGGTCATTCTCTTCAACTTCCTGTTCACCCGTTTTGTCATTCCAGCAATGGATACGGCCTATCTTCAACTGCCGCAATTCGGAGCTACCGAGATCAATGCTGTTCGTGGTGTCTGGTCCATCATTTGCGCGTTAGTTCTCTCTATTCTCATCCTGATTGGATTCAATTTAAGAAATTTTCCCAATTTGAAAAGAACACTGGACGACGGCGCCAGTGCCTCGGTTCTGCCACTTTTCAATACTGCCTCTCTGGTGGGATTCGGGGCAGTGGTCGCTTCTCTGCCCGCATTCGAACTCATCCGGGATATGGTACTAGGTATCGCGCCGGGAAACCCCTTGATATCCCTCTCTATCGCGGTCAATATGTTGGCGGGCATAACCGGATCTGCCTCGGGCGGTATGAGCATTGCCTTGCAAACACTTGGGGAGACCTACCGGGAGCTTTCTCAAATCTCCGGCATCAATCCCGAACTGATGCACCGGGTGACCTCCATTGCTACTGGTGGTCTGGATTCCTTACCACAAAACGGTGCCGTTATTACGCTTCTGACAATCTGTAAATTGACGCATCGTCAGTCGTATGGCGATATTTTCATGGTGGCCGTCGCCGTACCAATTCTGGCCCTTATCGTGGTCATCGCAATTGGTACGATATTCGGAAGCTTTTAATGGTGTGAAAATGTGAGGGCAAGCCTAAGCTTTATACTTGCCTATTTATTAGGCTAAATACCGAGTTCTTTATACATGCCGTTTGTTCATTGAGTTCTCGTCTTTCAAGAACACACCGGGTTAGATTTGTTAAGATGTTCATTTACAGGTAAACTAGATATACCGGTAAGATATTTTTAACTTTGTTAGGCCGATTTTATTCAGTCTTTCCAGAAAAATAATATGTTGTCCTTAACTTCTGTTTCAACATCGAAAGTATCATGGATATACTTCACCCACTTTTCACCAATTTCTTTAAATGTGCCATCAACTTTTATTTGTTGTGCCGCATCCTTCCACATCTTCACCGTCGCTGTGGATGTGCCGTTTTTGGACATCAGAATGTAACTGTCATTTGAGTAAACTGTGAATTTAGGTTCAATTTCGTTGAAGGAGATGCCATTCATACTGGCTAATGTTGCAGCTTCAATTGTGGACAGAAAAACCAAGTCAATCCTTCCCGCAAGCAGTTTTTTAAGATTTTGTCCCTCTTCAGTTGCCGGTTCTAAATTCGTAAATCCACGCATTCTCAGATATTTTTCCCTGTTTCCGCCTCGTAAAACTCCGATACTCTTTACCCGCCTGGCGTCTTCCATACTGCTGATCTCTAACGGCGAGTCGACTTTGCTCCATAATACCGAACGTCTGGTTGTAACCTGACTTATCCAGTGAAATTTGTCCTCCCGGTCAGGGTTGCGGCTGGCTGTGAACAATACTATGTTGGGTTCCTTCAAAGCCATTTTGTAAGCTCTTTTCCAAGGATAGATTTTTATATGGCTACTGTTTCCCACGCGTTTTTGAATTTCACGGACAATTTCCGTAGTAAACCCTGTAACAGTTCCATCAGCTCCGCTAAAATTTGTCGGGGGTTCCTCGTTACAAAAAATTCGAATATCATCTGCATACGAAAGCTTGGTCGCTGCCACAACAAAAATTGCCAAAACAATTGTAGTTATAACTGCTTTCACTGAGTATTTACTCCTAGTTGAAATGCTTATATGCTGTACAATTCACATCTTGATTTACAATTCTGTCACATCATCGTCCACACATGGTTTCGTTTTAACCAACCTAACTCATCCATTAACTTTAACTCTTTTTCAGAGAAATAACCTAACATTTTTTTAGCTAGAATAGATGCGCATTTGATATCTATCAACTTTGGAGGGCAAACCGTTTAACTCATAACAGGAAAAGAATTGTCACTAGAAAATAATTAGGTTTTATCAGGTAGTTTTATGGTTTAAAAAAAATGACCAGGTTTGCTACTGTCCTGTTAGGAAATGAGGGACTATCTCTTTTAGTACTTGCATATAGTTAAGTTCGAAATCAATATTTTTATGTGGATTAAGAGCAACACACGGTTAAATGTGTTCAGTTTACTTAGACTGTATATAATTGAGTAGATTCGGAGTTGTCACTACACTGTGTTGGCCACCAGTGGCACTAGGATCAAGCTTCTCCAAACCGGGGCGACCATCACCTATCATTATAAGCAAGTAGTCTATTCCCGAATTAGTAGCCACCTAGGAATGCAATCCAATTGTTCTTTAACTACTAAAGGTATTAATTCATCATGGTATTTTTGGTCCATCTTTTAAGCCAACCTCTTCAATATAATCAAGCAACCTATATTTTTCAGTCCTCTTGGATTGTCGGGTATAGATATTCTAAACCAAAAACCAAATAACGGGCATGTTTTGCACCAAATTTGTCCAGCAAATCTCTCTATTTTAATCAAACATCTATTTTTTGTGAGAAACTATCAAGAACATATGGAAAATCGTACTTACGCACCCTCCTAAAAAGCCTAAATTTCAATTCTTCACTCCTAGAAAAATGCAAATCTTGGTACAATCACCTGCACATATTTCACTTTCAATACAGTATAAAAAATTAATAATTA
>JASJDT010000075.1 GCA_030065655.1 Desulfocapsaceae bacterium
TCCGCAAATAATGGCCAAAGCGCTCTGGTACACCGGTTGGATTTCCATGGATTTGCTCTATGATCGGCAGCGGGGTCTTGAGGCTTACCATCAAGTGGTCAGTGGATATCCGCGAGAACCTGTTTTGCTCCTGCCGCCGGCACCCTGGGTAAGTATCATTTATCCTCAAGATGATCTGGAAAATGCCACTTCATTAAAACCATCAGGCCGCAATTGGGCTGCTCTTGCTCTGGTTGAAATCATAAAACATACTGAAGATGCTGAGGTCGGCTGGCAAGCCTTTTCCCAGCTTTGGCAGGAGTATCCCGAGGATGTTGCCACCGGTTTTGGTTTGAGAATTGTGCTGCGCCGTCGTTATCATGTGGAAGAAGCGCTGCTGATGGCTCGCAGTTTCATGGATAACAAGCTTTACAATATCCATTTGCTTAGCGATATTCGCAAAGAGGTGAAAGCCATAACGTCAGGAGAGGGAGCACTTTCGCAATGAGGATCAAGACCTTCTTTCGGCGTTGGGTTCATTCTTTTCAAGTGCGGGTCTTTCTGGCGCTGGCCCTGGTTATTTTTATCTTTATTCCCGGTACCGGTTATATCGGTTTTCTCCAGGCCTATAAGGTTGTTGAAAATCAAATGCAGCAGTATACCATTGGTACGGCTGACCAGATAGCCAAGCGGGTGAACTCATTCCTGGCCCAGCATACCTACAATGTGCGTCTGATAAAAGCGCTTTTGGAAAAGAATCTGGTGGAAGCGAAAAACGAAGGAAACCTTCTTCATCATTTCAGTCTTTTCCGGCGTGACCATCCGGAATTCGTCAATATTTATTATGGTGATGTGGACGGCAAGTTTTCCATGGTTCCTCCGCAGATCCCGGAAGTTCACAAGGTGTTCGACCCGCGGGTTCGACCCTGGTTCAAAGGGGCGGTGGAAACCGGGGATCTGCACTGGACCGATGTCTATCTTTTCGCCTCTACCCAAAAACCAGGAATAACCGTTTCGGTTCCCATCTATGATGATGAGCAGGTTTTACAAGGTGTTTGCGGAATAGATATCGACCTGTCGGCATTTTCCAGATTCCTGGCCGGGATCGAAATAGGCAAGGAAGGCTTTGCCTATATATTTGAAAAAAAACTGGGGCATGTGATCGCCCATCCAGGACTGGTTCAGCTCCCCTGGGACGAGGAGCACATCGAATTGCTCAGGCATTGTCGGCAGGCATTGGAAAAAATGGGCTCCAGTTTCGGGTTGATCAGTTTTAAAGAAAAAGAATATTTCACCGCTTATGTCGATTATCCCGGGAGAAATTGGACGGTTGGGGTAACTCTGCCTTTTTCGGAATACTTCGAGACTATTCAGTTCATTAAAAAATCCACATTTACTCTGGTGGTTATTGCTATTCTGCTCTCCAGCATTCTCAGCTATCTGCTCACCAGAACGGTGATTCGACCTCTCCATACCCTGCAGCAGGGAATTGATCGCATCAGCAGCGGTGATCTCGAGTACAAGGTGGAGATACCTGATCCCGATGTTGCCAGCGATCTGGCTAACTCCTTTAACAGTATGGCCTCGTCGTTGCGTAAAAGCCTTGCTGAACTCAAGGCAACCTACGCGGAACTGGCAGAGAAGGAAAAATTGGCGGCCGTTGGTGAGATGACCGCTGGTATTGCCCATGAGATAAAAAACCCGCTCGGCGTCATTTTAGGCTCGGCCCAGGTCGTGCTTGACCAGGAGAAGCCATGGCAGATGCGGGAGCGGGCGGCCAGGTTTATCATAGATGAGGTCGAACGCCTCGATGAGACGCTAAAAGCTTTTCTTTCCTTTGCCAAACCTGCCTCACCAACCTTTGTTGAAACGGATATGATTCGCTTGCTTGAAGAATCTTTGTCCGCCACGGAGCAGAGGTACGAGGAATTGGGATACCAATTTGAGCGTGACTATGAAGATGATATTTTACCCATCATGGCTGATGCCAATCAGATGCGTCAGGTCTTCTGGAATATTTGTCTCAACGCTATCCAGGCGATGCCCGAGGGTGGTGCAATACGCATTCAGGTGTATTTAGAGGAAGATAGTAAGCCGTCATTAGCCAGCTCTGCTGATCTCAGTTTTGCAAACCCTTTTGCGGTTCCCAGGCAGTGGCTGGTCATTGCTATCGCGGATAATGGTTGTGGCATTCCCAGGGGGAAAATGGAAAAGATTATGGACCCTTTCGTCAGTCTGCGCGATGATGGCATCGGTTTGGGATTGTCGATCGTCTCCCAGATTGTCAAGTTGCATCGGGGCAGAATTGAAGTGATAAGTCAAGAAAACGAAGGCACTACTTTCAAGCTCTTTTTCCCCTGCATATTTAAGGAGAATAGTCTTGCTGACTAATGTACTGATAATTGAAGATGAAGCGCGTATGCGGGAAGTTATGATAATGCTTCTCAGCGATATGCAGATCAAGATTTTTGAGGCCGCCAATGGTGAAGAAGCAATCGAGATTTTTGATAATCAAAACATTCATTTGGTAATTACCGATCTGAAACTCCCCAAGCGAGGTGGGATGGAGGTGCTCAAGCATATCAAGCAGAGCAGGCCGGAGGTGCCGGTAGTCATCGTCACGGCCTTTGGCTCAATCGATAACGCAGTCACTGCCATTCGGGAGGGTGCCTTCGACTATGTCACCAAGCCGTTCAAGGAAGAACGACTTCAGTCATGTGTGAAAAAAGCATTGCAGATCAGCACGTTGACTTACGAGGTCAAACATTTGCGCCAGGAAATTGAAGGGAAGTACAACTTCAACAATATCGTCGGCGATTCACCGGAAATGTGTGAGATTCTGCGGATGGCCGGCGAAGTTTCCAAAACCGATACGACGGTGCTCATCACGGGTGAAAGTGGAACGGGCAAGGAACTTCTCAGCAGAGCAACGCATATAAACAGTTCCCGCTCAAAAGGACCTTTTCTACCAGTGAATTGCGCTGCCATACCGGCCTCGCTGCTGGAGGCGGAGCTTTTCGGCTATGAACGCGGCGCCTTTACTGGTGCCCAGCAACGCAAGAAAGGTAAATTCGAGATTGCCTCAGGCGGTACTCTGTTCCTTGATGAGATTGGCGATATGGAACTCGATGTTCAGGCAAAATTCCTGCGCGTTCTCGAGTCCCAGGAGTTTGAGCGGCTGGGTGGTGATAAATCCATTCAGGCGGATGTTCGTATTATCACGGCCACCAACAAGGATCTCGAGAAGATGGTTGCCGATAAAAGCTTCCGTGAAGATCTGTACTATCGGGTTTCGGTGTTTCCGATCCGTATTCCGCCCCTGCGTGAGCGACGTGACGATATTCCTCTACTCTCCCATCATTTTATCAATGAGTTCAGTCGGGCTTTCGGCAGAAAAGCACCGGTACTCTCTGATAAGGTCATGGAGATGCTGATCAATCATCCCTGGAAGGGCAATATTCGTGAACTCCGCAATGTTCTTGAAAGGGCTATGATTCTCTCGAAGGGCGATCGCATTACCAGGCGTCATGTGGTGTTGAACGAAACGCATGAGAAACCCTTCTCGACGATGAATATCGATCAAATCGTCTCTCTGCTTATTCAAGATTACCGGGTCGGTCTTGAAGAAATAGAGACCAAATGCATAAAATTTGCTCTGGAAAGTTCCAACCATAATGTGTCGAGGGCGGCAAGAATGTTGGGCTTATCGCGGGCGACGCTGCGTTATCGCCTTGAGAAAATGGGGATGTAGCACAGCCCTGATGCCAAATTTGTCCTGAGCTCTTGGTTGCGCCACTGGTAATTGATCTGCTTATTGCAGTTTTGAGCCAGAACGAACCATACCTACCTCCTGGAACACCAGTTTTTCTATGCAGAAAAAAGTTGCGCAAATCCTCAAAAGAATCTGCTGAAATTTGCTTAGGTTGGTCCGGCATTTACTTTTGCTGTTTATCCGAATTGACCTCTTCTTAACGGTATCATCTTGAAGTTCCTTCCTTGTCGAACACCCGTCAAAATCTCGTTTTGGGCGAGCTTGCATGGCATATTATTTGCTTTTTTTGAGCGGATAATCATTGGCCTTAGATGAGGGCAAGTGATACATAATATGTAGTTTTTTGAAAATATAACTGGAGATAAAAGGAGTATGGATACATGAAGGTTCACGAATATCAGGCCAAGGAGCTCTTTACACAGTACGGAATTCCAGTGCCAGCCGGAAAAGCAGCTTTTACTGTCGAAGAGGCGGTTGAGGCCGCCCAGGATCTCAACCTGCCGGTGGTGGTGAAAGCACAGATTCACGCCGGAGGAAGAGGTAAAGGTGGTGGAGTCAAGCTTGCCTATCAAAAAAAAGAGATTGAGCAATATACTCGTCAGATACTGGGAATGAATCTGGTTACCCACCAGACCGGACCAGAGGGAAAAAAAGTTGGCAGGCTGCTGATCGAGCAGGGGATTAATATCGACAGAGAGCTCTACTTCAGCATTGTCCCGGACAGAGCCTCCGCCAGTGTGGTCATCATGGCGAGTACCGAAGGTGGTATGGATATCGAGGAGGTCGCTGCGAAAACGCCTGAGAAGATTATCAAATGTTTTGTCAATCCACTTCTGGGCATCCAGAAATACCATCTACGGGAATTGGCTTTCGGTTTAAAGATACCGAACAAGGCAATGAAAAGTTTTGGTTCCATGGTGGAAGGGCTTTATACCCTTTTCATGAAGAAGGATTGCTCGCTGGTGGAAATAAACCCGTTAGTTATAACAGCCGAAGAGGAAATTGTCGCGGCCGATGCCAAGTTGGACGTGGACAGCAACGCTCTTTTTCGGCAAAAAGATATTATCGCCTACCGTGACACCAGTGAGGAGGATCCTCTGGAACTGAAGGCTTCCGAGTATGACCTCAACTATATCAATCTTGACGGCAATATTGGCAATATCGTCAATGGGGCCGGACTGGCCATGGCGACCATGGACATTATTCAGGCTGCTGGAGCCAAGCCGGCAAATTTTCTCGATGTGGGTGGCGGAGCAACCAGTGAGCAGGTGGAAAAAGCGCTCAGCCTTATTCTGGAGGATGAAAATGTCAAGGGCGTTCTGATCAATATATTCGGTGGTATCCTGAGGTGCGACGTATTTGCCAAAGGGATTGTGCAGGCGGCAAAACAGGCGGGCATTACGGTACCGGTGGTTGTCCGCATGGAAGGCACCAATGTGGAAGAGGGCAGGCGAATTCTCGATGAATCTGGTCTCAGTCTGCAGACCGCCGAGGATCTTGCTGATGCTGCCCAAAAAATCGCTGCTATCGTGGCCTAGCTGTGAGGAGAAGAAAAAATGAGCATTCTTGTAAATAGTGGAACACGCCTCCTCGTCCAGGGGATAACCGGCAAGGAGGGAATGTTCCATACCGGTCAATGCCGGGAATACGGTACCAATGTAGTAGCCGGAGTCACACCCGGTAAAGGGGGGCAGAATGTCGATGGCATACCGGTTTACAATACGGTAAAAGAGGCGGTTATCGAAAGCACGGCCAATGCCAGTATGATCTTTGTCCCGCCAGCCTTTGCCGCCGATGCCATAATGGAGGCGGCTGATGGTGGAGTAGAGCTGATCGTTTGCATCACCGAGGGTATACCTGTGGTCGATATGCTGCGGGTGAAAAACTACCTGCAGGGACGTCCGACCCGGTTGATTGGTCCAAACTGTCCCGGGATCATCACTCCCGGTGAGTGTAAGATAGGCATCATGCCGGGGGCAATTCATAAGCCTGGTGGCCCCATTGGCGTAGTCTCCCGCTCCGGCACCCTAACCTACGAGGTTGTGCATCAGCTGACCTGCCTCGGTATTGGCCAGACCACCTGTATTGGCATCGGTGGAGATCCGGTTAATGGCACTAATTTCATTGATGTACTGGCCGCTTTTGAAGCCGATTCGGACACCAGGGGAGTGGTAATGGTCGGTGAAATCGGCGGAAGCGCCGAAGAAGAGGCCGCAGCCTATATTAAGGAAAAGATGAGCAAGCCGGTTGTCGGCTTTGTCGCCGGCTTAACCGCGCCTCCTGGCCGAAGAATGGGTCATGCCGGCGCAATTATCAGCGGCGGCAGCGGCACCGGCCAGGCCAAGGTCAAAGCCATGCAGGAAAATGGTCTGCACGTTTGTGAAAACCTCGGCCAAATCGGTGAAGTGAGTGCAAAGGCCTTTGTTGCGGTGATTTGAATTCACTCTGAAGGGCTCCTAACGGAAACGGCATATCCGAAAGCTCTCAGATATGCCGTTTGGATTGCCTGTTTTATGGGTTACCTCTACTAGATAAACCTCTAGCCATTATTTCACCACGGCATCCTTCAGGGTCTGCAGACCGATGGCATCGATCATAAAACCAATGCGGGTACGTTTTGAATTTTCTTTATAGTACTCAATGGTTCTTGCCACAAGAGCTTCCGCTTCTTCGGTTGAGAGATCTTCCGCTAGAACCTCGGCCAGCCGCGGCTTGATACCACCCATACCGCCGACCAGGACAGTCCAGCCTTTATCCGTGCCGAACATGGAAATATCCTTGATGCAGTTTTCCGCACACTGGATTTTGCAGCCGCTCACCGCCATCTTCATTTTACTTGGCAGAGGCATGCCGTGATAGGTTTCATCAATTTTGGTACCCATGGCGATGCTGTCCTGCTTAGCCAGACGGCAGAACTGGGTTCCCGGGCACACCTTGACGCTGCGTACGCAGAGTCCAACCGCATGGCCCATGTCGAACTTCAGATCTTCCCAGATTGCATCAACATCCTCTTCTTTGATTCCCAATATGGCTATGCGGGCCGCACTGGTTATCTTCATCGCAGCGGTATTATATTTACGTGCTACTTTGGCAAATGTTTCTAGTATTTCGGGGGTAACCAAACCGCAGGGGATGTGCGGTGCAATACCATATGTTTCTTTGTCTCGTTGCAGAATAACTCCTTTCTGTCCATCTTTAAGCATATAGGTTCTCCTTTGATTGATTAAGGGATGAATGGGAAAAATAGCGAATTTATCCCAGATGGGCAAGTAAAAGCAACGAAAGTTGCTGTAGAAGGGTAGGGCTTACTTTTGTTTATCAGAGATTTAGCTGCACTTGCGGATGGGTAGGGCAGTTTTTCTGATGACGGTCCGTAGGGAAAAAGATGAATGGACGCGTTGGACCCCGGGAAGATTAGTAAGTTTGGTATGTACTTTCTTATAATCTTCGTTGTCTCTGCAGATAATGCGGAGAATATAGTCAGCGTCGCCTGACATTAAATAGCACTCCATGACCTCTTCGATGTTGACGACTCGTGATTCGAAGGCCTCAAGCTTGCTTTGCTGCTGACCGTCCAGAGTAATTCGCACGAAAACAGTGCCAGGGATGCCCACGGCTTTCTGGTCGACGAGAAGAATATAGCGGTCAATGATACCGCTGTCTTCAAGCATTTTAACCCGACGCAGACAGGCCGATTCGGAAAGGCCTACTTTCTTAGCCAGTTGAACATTGGATAATTTGCCATTTTGCTGAAGTGCCGATAAAATTGAGCAATCAATTTCGTCCAATCGGTGGTCCTGCGCTTTCTGCATTTTTCACCTCAGAATATAGAATTATCTGTATTTTCTTAGCTGAAAAACACCCATATTGCAATTTAATTTCACACCGTTGCTGCTAAACTAAAAAGTATACGGTGGAGAAGTATTTCAATCAAACAGGGAGGGTGATTATGATCGTCGGAATTCTGAAGGAAATCAAGTCTGAAGAAAACAGAGTGTGCATGACCCCGGCTGGAGCTGAAGTAATGGTTCAAAATGGTCATCAGGTTCTCGTGGAAAAATCTGCTGGTGTGGGCAGTGGTTTTGCAGACGAGATGTACACGAGTGTCGGTGCGCAAATAATCGAAACACCAGCGGAAGTGTATGCCAAAGCTGAGATGGTTATGCATGTTAAGGAACCCCAACCCCAGGAATATGAGCTGATCAGGGAAAACCAGATCGTTTTTACCTATTTTCATTTTGCCGCCTCGGAAGAACTTACCAGGGCAATGATTGCCAGAAAAGCCGTATGCATTGCCTATGAGACAATCAAGGATGCCGACGGCACTTTACCGTTATTAACCCCCATGAGCGAAGTAGCGGGTAGAATGGCAATCCAGCAGGCGGCCAAATACCTAGAGCGTGCCCAGGGTGGCCGTGGGCTGCTGCTCGGTGGTGTACCCGGCGTCGATCCGGCCAATGTTGTGGTCATCGGCGGCGGTGTTGTCGGCACCCATGCAGCCCAGATGGCCTGTGGTCTTGGCGCCAAAGTCTATCTGCTTGACATGAGCCTGCCGCGTCTTCGCTATCTCTCTGAAGTCATGCCCAAGAATTGCTTCCCACTCATGTCTTCACCTGCCAAGATTCGGGAGCTGGCCTTGGAGGCCGATGTTGTGGTTGGAGCTGTATTGCTCCATGGGGCAAAAGCGCCGAAATTGATAACCAGAGACATGCTTTCATCCATGAAACAGGGCTCTGTGCTGGTCGATGTTGCCATTGATCAGGGAGGCTGTTTTGAAACCTCTAAGCCAACTACTCATGGCAATCCGGTGTATGAAGTGGATGGCGTGATCCATTACTGTGTGGCTAATATGCCGGGTGCAGTGCCGCTTACTTCGACGATGGCACTGACCAATGCCACACTGCCCTATGCCGTTAAATTGGCCAATAAAGGTTGGCAGCAGTGTGCCCTGGAAAGCAATGCTATTCTTGAAGGTTTGAATGTGGTTGCTGGAAAAGTCACCTACGCCGGAGTCGCCGATGCCTTTGGTATGGAGTATGTCGAGGCGAAAAGTCTTTTGCGATAAGATGCGGTTAGCTTTCCGTAACGGTTGAGAGACGGTGCAGAGGCGGATCGTGGGAGGGAGAAGAGGCCTAAGAGATCTGTCGTGCTGCATACATTTTTGTCAGCATTCTTGGTGCATCGTCTTCCAGAAATGAAAACGGCAGCGTAACTCTTGCCGTTTTCTCCAAACACTTCATATGGAGGAGTTGATATGGAAGCTCTTGATGCAATTATTGGAAAAATAGGGGCATTTGCCTGGGGCCCGCCAATGCTGATTTTGCTTGTCGGTACTGGTTGCTGGCTTACCTTTGCTCTGCGAGGGTTACAGTTCACCAAATTGTGGCATGCCCTCTATCTCGCCCTGGTAAAAAGAAAGGAAGAAACTGACCAGCCTGGTGACATTACACATTTTCAGGCACTGATGACGGCGCTTTCGGCAACGGTCGGAACCGGTAATATCGCTGGTGTGGCCACTGCCATTGCCATTGGTGGTCCGGGTGCTTTATTCTGGATGTGGATCACCGGTCTGGTCGGGATGGCTACGAAATATGCAGAGGCCGTACTTGCCGTAAAATACCGGGTGGTTGACGAGAATGGCGAGATGAGCGGCGGGCCGATGTATTACATCTCCAAAGGCTTGAATCTTCCCTGGCTGGGGGCGATATTTGCGGTTTTTGCTTCGGTTGCCGCCTTTGGTATCGGTAATATGGTGCAGTCGAACTCCGTTGCCGATGCAGTACAGGCAACCTTCAGCGTCCCCACCTGGATGACCGGAGTCGCCTTGATGATCTTCACTGCCCTGGTTGTCCTCGGAGGAATCAAGTCCATCGGCCGGGTCACTTCGGTGTTAGTCCCGATCATGATCGTTTTTTACATGGGTGCAGCGCTTTTTATTATTCTCATGAATATCGGTGGCGTGCCTGCAGCCCTCGTTTTTATCGTCAAGCAGGCCTTTAACCCGACTGCCGCCACGGGTGGTTTTGCCGGGGCTACCATAATGCTCGCCATCAGGATGGGTGTTGCTCGCGGCGTATTTTCCAATGAATCAGGGCTTGGCAGTGCTCCCATAGCCGCTGCGGCTGCGCAGACCAAATCTCCGATTACCCAGGCCCTGGTGTCCATGACCCAGACCTTCATCGATACCCTGATCGTCTGTACCATGACCGGCCTCGTTCTGATCCTGACCGGCGCCTGGTCCAACGGCCAGAATGGTGCGGAACTGACCACCACCGCCTTTGCGGTTGGTATGCCCATGGGTAATTATATCGTCACGCTTGGTCTCGTTCTCTTCGCCTATTCCACTATCCTGGGCTGGTGTTACTATGGCGAGAAGTCGATCGAATATCTTTTCGGCGTGCGTTCGGTTATGCCCTACAGGATTGTTTTTGTCCTCTTTGTGGGTGTTGGTGCCGTGGCCAAGTTGAGCATTGTCTGGAATATTTCCGATGCACTCAATGGTCTTATGGCGATTCCAAACCTTATCGGTTTGATTATGCTTACACCCGTGATTGTTGCTGAAACCAAGAAGTATTTTAACGAGCCGGTATCTAAGTAAAGATGTAGGCAACCATGGTGCAGGATAAAAGTTGTATTAGTTGTCCTCGCCAAAATCTTCTGAAAACCCGGATAAGCCATTTGGCCTATCCGGGTTTTGACGTTTGCCACAGGGGAATGGCACTTTCTGCTGCTATTGAAGACTTTGCAGTCGCGGTGAATTGTGGTAAGTAGCGCTGAGCGGAAGTAGCGAATATTCAGATACGGGTGATGAAATGGAAGCGGAGTATTTTTCTCAATTTGTAACCATCGTTATTGTTCATCTTCTGGCTGTAGCCAGCCCTGGACCTGATTTTGCCATTGTGGTCAAACAGAGTGTAACCCATGGGAAAGTCACCGCGATGTGGACCAGTATCGGGGTTGGAACCGGCATATTGCTGCATGTGCTCTATTCTCTTTTGGGCATTGGGGTGGTAGTTTCGCAGTCGGTGGTGGCCTTTACGGTGATGAAATATCTCGGGGCAGCTTATCTTGTTTATCTAGGCTGGAAAGCAATACGTACCAAACCGGCTTCGGCTCTACATTTTTCCAAGAAGTCTCATGAGACGCCGAGTGTGCGTCGGGCCTACTGGACCGGATTTCTGACCAACGGCCTTAACCCCAAGGCCACCCTGTTCTTTCTTTCGTTGTTTACCGTCGTTATCGGCTCCGATACCCCCGTTTCTGTGCAGCTTTTTTATGGTGTGTATATGGCCCTGGCTACAGCATTGTGGTTCTCCGGTGTTTCGCTCGTATTCGGCAATAACCGCGTCCGGTTGTTATTTGGTAAAGTCGGTCACTGGTTTGAGAGGTGTATGGGCGGTGCTTTGCTGTTGCTTGGGGTGAAGCTGGCAGTGACTTCCCAGAATTAAACACATCGTAGAATTTTGATATTGTTGCATAACCGGAAGATAAGGACAGTTGAGATGTCTTTGTGAGTTGAGATGGAGAGTGGTGTGGATAAGCCGACGATTGAACAGTATTTGCAAAAATTTATTGAAAACCCTGGATATCTGCTCAAGTCTGGTTGGCTCAGGTCGATGCAGGCGGAGGAGGCGGTTGCTGCTGATGGTAGCCCCATACCTTGGCTTACCTACCCGGCTATCGATTTTCTGGCAGGCAGAGTAACTCCTGAGATGACGGTGTTTGAATATGGCAGCGGCAATTCGACCTTCTGGTGGAGCAGAAGGGTGAGTAAAATGACCAGTTGTGAGCACGATAAGGAATGGTATGCCTACTTTCAGGCAAGGGTGCCGGCCAATGTCACCTATTTGTTGCGCAGGGCCAAGGGTGGCAGCACAGCCTATATCGACGAAATTACCAATTACCGCGAGATGTTCGATATTCTGGTTATTGACGGCCGGGACAGGGTGAGATGCGTATATAACGGTCTTGCTTCTCTGCGCGCTGGTGGGGTGATCGTCTGGGATAACAGCGATCGGGAGGAGTACAGGGAGGGCTTTGATTTTCTCCTCTCCCACGGTTTCAGATCTCTGGACTTCTGGGGTATGGGAGCATTGGCCACCAGACGTTGGTGTACTTCAATTTTTTACCGCGATGAAAATTGTCTTGGCATCTGATTTTTTCTGATTCGTGGCCAGGTGGGAAGAGGGACTAAACTTTTGCGAATAGTTGCTAGTATCTTTCCACAGGTTTAGCCCCAAAATTTTATGAAAAACTATATTTTTAGAGATAATAACTAGATATTTCAATATATTAAGAGATATTTTCCTTGCATTATTTCCGGTACAAATTGTACCGAAAGAAAGAAACAATAGTATATGTTTTCCATCCTTCGGGCAAGTCGATCTGTCCCGCTATCCTTCGTCGCCATTGAGATTCATATACTCCAGTATTATAAATCTCAAGGCTCCTTGTCTAGCAGAACACCTCAACTCCTTAAATATTGCGGTTAGCGGTCTACCGACATAGATAGCGTGATACTTGAATAGCGGGGAAATACGTGTATAATCTACTTGCCCCACTTTCAAGTAATCTTCGCCAGGAGCTAGGTATGCAGCGATATTGGTTTTTGAGATATGCTTGTTCTTTTCTTGTATTGCTCTTTTTTCCAGAACACACCGTTGCCGCGCCTGCGCAATCGAATCAGGAGAAAATTCCTACCTGGTTCGACCCACTTATAACACTTTTTACCGGTAATTTATGGGTAAAGGGGGCGGCTGTTATCTTGCTCACCTTCACCATCGCCTCATTAATTACCTGGCTGCTCTTTAAGTTGCTGCGCTGGATTACAGGCAAAAGTCGCTTTAATCTCGATGAAAGCGTCATCCATTTGCTGCGGCCGCCGGTATACTATTCTCTCCTGGCCACCGGTATCTATTCCGGGATCGAGATCATGCCCATGTCAGAGAAAATCACCATGATTCTTGGCCAGGGAATTCGCACCATTGGGCTGATTGTCTGGATCATCTTTCTCTCCAGATTTGCCACGCTGTTTCTCAAGCGCCTCGCCAATATCTCTCAGGCGCATGCCTTTATTCAGAACAGAACTCTGACTCTCTTTGATAACGCTGCCAAGATTCTCATACTCGGGCTTGGCGTGTATGCACTTTTTGTTATCTGGAATATCGATATGACCGCCTGGCTTGCCTCAGCGGGTATTGCCGGTTTGGCTATTGGTTTTGCCGCCAAGGATACCATTGCCAATCTTTTTGCTGGAGTTTTCATTCTCGCGGATTCTCCCTATAAGGTGGGAGACTACATCGTTCTCGATCAGGGTGAGCGAGGCAAAGTTAAGAACATCGGACTGCGCAGCACTCGGATTCTCACTCGAGATGATGTCGAAATAACCATACCCAACTCTATCATCGGTAATTCCAGTATCACCAATCAGTCTGGCGGTCATCATGTGAAAATGCGCCTGCGGGTGAAGGTCGGGGTTGCCTATGGTTCCGATATCGATCGTGTTCGGGAAATACTCATGGAAAGTGCCCGAGAAGAAAAGCTCGTCGAGAAAGAACCCGATCCTCGGGTACGTTTTCGAGCATTCGGTGCCTCCAGCCTTGATTTTGAGTTGCTATGTTGGATTAATGATCCGGAACTGCGGGGCCAGGCCGTTGATGTCCTTCTCGATCGCATTTATAAACGGTTCAACGCCGAGAAAATTGAAATTCCCTATGCCAAGCATGATGTTTACATCAAAGCATTCCCAGGTCAACTTGCCGAGCAGGATGGTAACAAGGATTAAAAATTTTATATATTATTTGCCCGGTTTAGTGCCAGATCCGGCACCATAAAGAGAAGAAAGAAAAAGTTATTTGTTCTTGTTTAATTTCTAAATAATGATTTCCATGAATACTTTTTTCCCTCATATTTTCTGGCCGCTCTTATTTTCTCTTGGCATTGTCCTTCTTGCCGCTCTGCCGGCGGAACTGGTTGTCGCATTAGGCTGTCGCAATCGCGGCCTTGTGGCAGCATGTATTGCTGGCAGCAGTGGGGTGTTGGGCGTTGTTGCCGCTTTTACGGCGGTGGTTTTTCGTCTGCGGGGTCGACAGGGCTCAGAACGATGGATGTTGTCAGCCGCGTTACTCGCCTTGCCGTTAATTCTTCTGTTGATGTTGGCTTGAAACGGTCATGATATTTAAATCCCAGCTTATTCTCAAGGATGCCTGCGCCTGGCCGAACCTTTTTTTGTTATCGGGCGACCTCATCGGTGCAGTTATCTTTAACAGGCCCAGCCATGGTCTTGAGGAGGGGAGTCTGGAGCTTTGGTCATGCCCAAAAGACGCACCAGACTGGCAATATCTGAGCACTCCGGCACCGGGACCGCCGGGCCAGAACAGAATGCATAGCGCTTGTGGAGTTGGCCATGATGGCACAGTTAATATTCTGTCAACGGGCTTTTCCATCGCCGATGGCAAATTTGTCCGTCTGGAGTCCCTCTGGCTTTCACAATCTATGGACGGTGGAAAAACCTGGCAGATTCAGCGCGATGTAGCCATCGAGGGGATTGAAGATTCCTGTGTTCCCCATGGTCTTGTAGCGAGTGATGCAAAAGGCAATCTCTTTGCGACGGTCTATAGAGGTTATGGCAAGGGGCAGCCGAGCTATACCTGGCTCATCCAGAGTGGTGACGGAGAGCACAGCTGGTCTGTGCACAGCCGGATCGGTGACGGAGACACCAATGAGGCCTGGCTCGCCTTTGCAGAATCTTTAAAGATGGCAGCCGTTCGCACCCATATCGATCATCATACCAGATTCTTCACCTGTTCATCTGAAGGTTCCCGCTGGCAGGACCAGGGACCACTTACCCTGCCGATGCAGCACACTGGTCATCTGCTCAGCCTTGGCGATGAAAAGCTTTTACTTACCTACGGTATTCGCAATAAAGGATTGATGGCAATCGGCTGCAGATTCTCGGAAAATCTCGGCGCCACATGGCAGGCTCCCTTCGTTCTCCATCAGTTTCCAGAGGAGGCAACGGATTGCGGATACCCATCAACAATTCATCTTGAAGGCAATATCATGCTCTCCGGATATTACACAAACTGTTCAGATGACCATGATGACTACCAGTTTGGTGTGCTCAGGTGGGATCTTGGTGATTTTCTCTCGCCCCGGCAGCTATTGTCCATCTCGGATGGCAAGAAGATGAGTCTTTGACCAGGCATATTCGTTTGGATCGTAACTTTTGCCGAGAAAACCCTCCGTTTCGTTTTCCCCCTAATAATGATGTGTCATATCAGCTTAAGTTCACTGCCGTTTACTCAGTAAGCCCCGTAGATAACCTCGGGCAGCCAGGTGGCAAGCTCCGGCCAGTACCAGAGGATGACCAGCATGACTAACTGGAGAATAATAAAGGGTATCACCCCTCGGTAAATCTGCATGGTGGTCACAGATTCAGGGGCCACGCCGCGCAGGTAGAAGAGGGCAAAACCGAAGGGTGGAGTCAGAAAGGATGTCTGGAGATTAAGGGCGATCATGACGCCAAGCCAGATCGGATCAAATCCCATCATCAGTAGGATCGGCCCGACAATGGGAACCACCACAAAGGTGATTTCAAAAAAATCGAGGAAAAATCCCATGATGAACATAATGAGCATGACAACAAAAAAGGCGCTCACCATACCACCCGGGAGATTGGTCAGCATCGCATGAACGACTTCGTCTCCCTCAAAACCCCGAAAAACCAGGGAAAACATACTTGCGCCGAGAAGTATGATGAACACCATGCAGTTGACATGGGTGGTGGTTATCATCACTTCCCGCAACATCTTGAGGTTGAGTTGCCTTTTCACCGCTGTCAGGATGATACCGCCCACGCATCCGACCGAAGCTGCCTCGGTGGGGGTCGCCAGTCCTGCCAGAATTGAACCGAGAACACCGGTGATGAGCAGTATTGGTGGGATCAGTACCTGAATAACTTTTAAGATCAGTTTTCGACCGGCAACGCTTTGCCGGACTTCTTTGGGCAATGCGGGAGCCATCTGCGGCTTGAAGGCAGCAATTATGCCGATGTAGACAATGTATAAGCCGACCAGCACCAGACCGGGCAGGAGTGCACCGACAAAAAGATCACCGACGGAGACCGATGTCGGCGAATAGTTACCCATGGCCAGCTGCGCCTGTTGATGGGCGGAGCTGATCACATCACCTAAGATGATGAGGATAATGCTGGGCGGAATAATTTGTCCGAGGGTTCCAGAGGCGGTGACGATTCCGGTGGCAAAAGATGGCGAATAGTTAAAGCGGAGCATGGTTGGCAGGGATATCAAGCCCATGGTCACCACGGTAGCACCGACGATACCTGTCGATGCAGCAAGCAGAGCTCCAACAATACACACGGATATACCCAGGCCACCTCTGATCTTACCAAAGAGCAATCCCATGGTCTCGAGTAGCTCTTCCGATATTTTGGCGCGTTCCAGCATCACCCCCATGAAAATGAAGAGCGGTATGGCAATGAGGGTTTGGTTCCCCATAATGCCGTAGATTCGTTCCGGGAAAGCAGCAAGAAAGCTGAGGTCGAACACATCCATAAAAACGCCGAAAAGCGCAAAAAGGATAGATGTTCCGGCAAGACTGAAGGCTACCGGGTATCCCATCAGCAGAATGAAAACTGCAAGCCCGAACATCAATATCGGATAGACTTCATATGGCATGGGTGACTTGTCTCTTGGGTGTTAGCCAGGGTAAAGGTTATGATTTAAGGGTGTTGACCGCCCGAATGAACTTGGCGATTCCCTGAAGACCAACCAGAATGGGAAAAGCAAGAATTGCCGACTTGAGGAGAAAGACTCCGGGGAGGCCGCCCGCCTCCTTGGAATCCTCAAACACGCTCCAGGAGTCGCTGACATAGGGATAGCCGTAATAAAAGATGACAAAGCAGGTGGGAAACAGGAGAAAGATGGTACCGAGGATGTTGACTACCGCCTTTTTCTTTTCACTTAAAGGGCGATAGATGACGTCGATGCGGACATGCTCTTCGGCTAGCAGAGTATAGCCTCCTGCCAACATGAACACAAAACCATGCATGAACATGACCGATTCCTGCATCCAGATCCAGCCCATATTGAAGGCATAGCGTAAGATCACGGTGACAAACATGACGATGGCCATGAATAGGGTCAACCAGGAAACGCCTCTGCCGACGAGGTCATTTGTTGCATCAATCCAGTCTGCAAGTTTCGTAAACATAATCAACGTAAAATCTCTGTGGTGTCCACCGGTACAATAAAAAAGTAAACTGCCGCATGGAAATACGGCAGTTTACTTAGGTTCACAGCAAGATATGACTAGCCTTCAAAGGTCAAGGCGCGAGCCAGACTATAACCGACCTCACCTATTTTTGCCCAGTCGACCGATTGATCACGATATTTGTTGAAGGACTCATAGACCTTCTTGGACATCGGATCCTTGGCGGCGACTTCTTCAACGACGGATTTGCTCAGCTCACCCATCTTCCTGAGGACATCATCGGAAAAACGCTTGAGTTGAACATTGTGTTTGCTGACCAGTTCAACCAGAGCAGCGTTGTTTTTAGTGGTAAAATCAGCAAGCATATCAGCCGTGGCGGCCTTCATGGCGGCGGCGACGATCTCCTGCAGATCCTTCGGCAGACCGTAGTAGGCGTCTTTGTTGACAAAACACTCGAGCACTGTGCCTGGCTCATGCCAACCTGGCCAATAGTAATATTTGGCCACTTTGTAGAAACCGAAAGCAAGGTCATTGTAGGGGCCTACCCATTCGGTTGCGTCAATGGCGCCTGACTGCAATGAAGGGAATATCTCACCACCCGGCAATGAAACCGGTGTTGCTCCCGCCCGCTTGATCACCTCGCCACCAAGACCAGGAATCCGCATTTTCAGGCCATTGTAATCGTCGACGGAATTGATTTCCTTGTTAAACCAACCGCCCATCTGGACACCAGTGTTACCGGCGGAGAAGGCTTTGAGATTAAAGTCTGAATAGATCTCATCCCACAGCTCCTGGCCACCGCCTTCATAGATCCAGCCGGCCATTTCCTGAGCATTGAGACCGAAGGGGACTGCGGCAAAAAACTGCGCAGCTTCCGACTTGCCTTTCCAATAATATGCTGCACCGTGGCCCATTTCCGCTGTTCCTCGCGATACGGCATCAAAGGACTCGAAAGCCGGTACAAGCTCTCCGGCGCCATAGACCTTTACTTCCAGACGACCGCCGGACATCTTGGTTATCAGCTCAGCCAGATTGTTCGCTCCGGTACCCAGGCCGGGAAAGTTCTTCGGCCAGGTTGTCACCATTTTCCAGCGAATTTTCTTCTCTGCGTGGACGGCAGGTGCACCGGCAATAGCAGATCCAGCAACTATTGCAGCACCGGCACCGGCAGTTTTGAGAAAGTCCCTCCTATCCATGCGTTCTCCTCCTTTTGAATGATTACTTTTCATATCAACCCACTGAACATTCAGAGGGGTTTACGATAAAGTACTTCATTTAATAGCGTCTTTTATACAAAGACGTATCTCCACATTTCCCCAGAGGTATGCCAAGAATTTCCCTGTATAATTGGCATCTCCATCAACCTAGCGTCTTTTGTGCTCTTTTTCCAGAATTTTTTCGTCTTGCTGATGAACAAAGGTTTGAGAGTTTCCAGTGTTACGCTCCGCATTCATGAAACCCATGCAAAAGGTAGATAAAAGACAAATTTGATTGGTGGGTATTTGAATCGGCCTGAGAGCTGCATTTCTTCTTGAATCGCAACTCCCGATGAGAGGGGTATTAGTGCCAGAAATCAATGCTAGTCTCTGGCTAGATGAAGAAATGTTTCATTACCTTCCACAGCGTGTGATTTATAACGAAAAAGGTTCATTGATTTTTCAAAATAACGTACTTTTCTGGAGAAAGAATCGACTGCCTCCGATCTTTTTTCTATTCATTGGGATACCTGCACCTGGGGATATTAAGTATACTCTGCTCGCAATTTTAAATGGTAGGGAAGATGAGTACGTGTCTACTGATAAAAGAATTGTGTCTCCTGCAAAAAAAGGTAATGCTGACCTCTAGGTAAAAAATAGCAAGAGCTTTGAAAGAGAATTTACCTAGGCAGAGCATTAGAACCAGCTCTGCTCCTTATTTTATCTCGGCTTGTGGGGCAGTCATCAGCGCTTTCAAGCATCCCGGCTGCAACATCTAAATCACTTGTTCCCAAGAGGTAAAAAAAACAAAAGATACCGTTGAAACTCAAACCGGCTTATTACTGACATTAGTATCGATCTAAGGGAAATTAACCAATGGAATCAATTTTGCATTAATTTCAATATATCATAAGGCAGTCATCCAACATTTACCGGGGGCTTAGTCCATGTCATCGCAACGAACCGTCACTCTGGCTTTGTTAGCCTTTCTTTTTTGCCCTTCAACGTCCCTATCAGAAGAAAAGATTATCCGAGCAGGTGTGGCAAGCATGATAACTCCCGTCAGTGCTGTCAAATACTACCAGCAGGTTGTCGAATATATTGGTGAAAAACTGGGAACACCAGCTGAGATGGTCCACCGGACAACCTATGATGAAATCGATATCATGCTGGAACACGGCGAAGTGGATGTTGCCTTTATTTGCTCCTCTCCCTATGTGCTCGACAATGACCGATTTGGTGCGGAACTGCTGGTCGCCCCACAGGTTGAAGGTGAAATACACTATTATTCAAACATCATCGTCCACAAGGACAACCCGGCTTCCACTTTCAAGGATCTTCGCGGTTCCACCTTCACTTTCGTTGATCCTAAAAGCAACAGCGGCAAACTTTATCCCACATATTTTCTCGCCAAAATGGGAGAGACCCCGCAAACCTTCTTCGGATCATTTCTCTACAGCTACAGTCACAACAAATCAGTTGAGATTGTTGCCAAAAATCGTGCTGATGCTGCAGCCGTCGATTCCATCGTCTACGACTTCATGGTTGCTTCAAACTCTCCATATACCTCTCAGACCAAGATAATCCACCGTTCTCCGCCCTTTGGTATTCCACCGGTTGTGGTACCCCCAACTATTACCCCTTTTCTCAAGGAATCGCTTCGCCAGATTTTCCTAGACATGCACAATGATGAATCCGGCAAAAAGATCCTTTCCGCCATGCGCATCGAGCGCTTCGTCGAAGTACCCGACTCTAATTATGATTCAATTCGAGCGATGCGGGCATTTATTAAAAACAACAATGAGGCTCTCGCCAGCCTCACCGCACAACTTCAGCCCAAAGAACCATCCGACAAGACTATCTGGTTAGGGGTTCTTCCTCGGGATAATCCAATCCTTTCTTACGAGCGCTACCAGCCGCTGGTCGACTACCTTACCCGGGCCACCGGCATGAAGACCGAGTTGCACCTTGAAAAAACATACAAAGAAGTGGTTGATAGTCTTGGCAAAGGGAGAATAGGGTTCGCTCTTCTTGGACCACTAACCTATCTGGATGCTCGTAAGCGCTATGATGCTAGCCCCATAGTAAAAAGCAGAACGGCTCGCGGGGAAACCTTTTTCAAAAGCGTTATTGTGGTCGATGATCAGCGAAATATCAGGGGACTAGACCAGCTGGTCGACAAGAAGTTTGCTTTTGCAGCACTCTGGTCCACCTCCGGTAACCTGATTCCCCGCTATATGCTGGCCTGGGCCGGCATACATCTCAACAATCTGCAGGAGTACCAACACTACAATTATCATGACACGGTGGCCAAGAAGGTGATCAGCAATGAGTTCGATGCCGGTGCCCTGCGGCTTTCCACAGCCGAGCGCTATTTACCTTACGGCCTTAAAGTTATCGCCGTCTCAAATCCCATACCCACAGGTCCCATTGTTGTCTCACCGCATACTCCTTACGACGTCATGCGTTCCTTTCAAAAGGCATTGCTTGGCATGGGGGAAACCGAGGAAGGCAGAAAAATTCTTGCCAAGCTGGATCCGGACCTGCAGGGTGGTTTCGTCGCATCGTCTGATGCCGACTACAGCGGTATTCGGCAACTGATCAACGATGTCCCCAAAGGCTGTGGCAAAGGGTGTCATCCTAAAGCTGCTTTCTGAAAGGCTGGTATAATGCGTCATTCAATCCAGAAAAAGTTCATTTTCATCGCCTTCGTTGCTGTATTGCTTCTCACTGCGACCATAAGCGTTATGGCCTCTTTTAAGACCCGGAACACTCTTTATTCGGCTAAGGAAAAGCAGGGACGTATTCTGGCCCAGACAGTCAGTGCGCTTATTATCAACGAATTGATCTACGAAATGCTGGGATTGGTCGAGGAAGGCGGCCTAATCGACAACTATATGCGCGATCTTTATGAACACAGCGAACTCGATCTCAACTTTGTCGCTGTGCTCGATAATAGCTTTAAAGTCATTTCTCACAATGATTTCAGTGAGTACGGCAAACAGTACAATACGCCGTTTATCAAGGAGAGCCTGCAAAGAGACGACGTTGCCGTACGCACGGTAAATACCTCTTCCGAATCGGCAGGTGCCTTGGAATTTGCCGCCCCTCTTTCCATCGAGGGCAAGCGCTGGGGTTTGCTCTATTTCTCTCTCTCTTTGCAATCGGTGGCACGCGAAATACGTGCCTTCATTGAACTGATCGTGGTGCTTTCCTGTATTGCTCTGCTCGTTCTTTCCGCCCTTATTTATTTCCTCAGTCGTCGGTTTATCAAACCGATTATTGATCTCAACTTCGCCATGGCGGAGGTGGAAGTGGAGATGAGCGAAAAAGAGATCCCCGTTTCCGGAAACGACGAATTGGCCCATCTTACCCAAAGCTTCAACGATATGGTCAGCCGTATTCGCAGTGCCAACGAAGAGATGAAACGAGCTCACGAGAAGCTGCTCCAGTCCGAAAAACTTGCCACCTTGGGTGTTCTTTCCTCAAGCATTGCGCACCGCATTAACAACCCCCTGGGCGGATTGTTCAACTGCGTTTCCATGCTGCGTAAGAAAGGTGATGATGCCAGCTTCCGCAGCAACTACCTCGACCTCGTCGAGGAAGGGCTCAATAGTATCAAACAAACGGTCAGTCAGTTGCTGAGCAGTGCGAGCCCACGAGAGAATGAGGACAGGCACAGTGAAATCAATGTGGTGCTCTCAGGTGTGCTCAAGTTTCTCGATTATAGAATAAAGCGGCAGGGTATCAGCTTTTCAACAAATAT
>JASJDT010000008.1 GCA_030065655.1 Desulfocapsaceae bacterium
TTTTCACCAGCCGAGGTTGCCGAGTATGCGAGGCGCAAAGCAAGGGGCTATAGTTGCCTATGCCTCTTGCTATGGCAACGCTGCAGAGGCGGCGAGATCGGCTGGCCTTTGGTGAACATTGTGTTTATTAGAAGAGACAGAAAGTCTGTAGCCTAGAAGTTATAATCTCAAACTATTTTTTTAAATTCAACACAATGTTCATGGGAAATCCGGGCTAGAGGGAAATCGCGCTTACATTGTGCCCCTGAAAACTTCCTTTCTCACTGATCTTTGCCATGATGCTGAGACTATTATCCTGGGGAGTCAAACGCAAGCCAATCACATCCGCTATTGCAGAAGGAGCCTCGGAAGCACCATTATCAAGGTGAATTTTTAGTTCTTTTCCGGCAAACAGGGTGTAATCAATGCCTTGGGGAATATCCAGACGAAAGCAGAGGCCAAGATTGTCGATGTGGATGATCTCCGCTTCGGCGATGTGATCATCAAGATCGTCCGTGAAAGGTATTGTGGGCGGAGAATCCTGTTGGGGAGCCTTTCTTCTAGCCGACTCAAAGAGCTGTATGATAAGATCGTTTTTCCGGCAGTACTCAATTATCCTGCGACAAAGATCGGGATATATCGTTTGCAGGCGCAGCAATTGCTCTTGATCGAACATGTGGACTTCCACCCAGCCTTTGGCTGTCAGGGCCACCTCCCATTCCGAACCATCCATGAAGATATCATGACCGAAAATATCTCCTTTTTCCAGAGGACGAATATCGATGCTGCTGCCATCATCTGGAAACTCAACGATCACCTGGCCTTCATCGATAAAGAATAGGTTGGAATGGACATCACCTATGGCCGTAATAGCCGCACCATCGTCATATGCTCTATGCGTTAACAGGGAGGAGAAAACAAGAAATTCTTCCTGGGAAAGCCGGGAGTAAAAATCTTTTCTCTGCTGCATGTGTTTCTTTAAAGGTGCAGGATTCTCGGTTTTGTCACAAAATTCCTGATACCAGTTATCTCCTGATTCGTCGGAAGATGTATTGGAGCTGCCGTCTTCTTTTGCTGCATCCTCTTTTTCAGAGGCAACACTGACAGACGCATCACTTTTTTGCACAGCTTTACTGTCGAGAGCCTCGACCAAAGAGGTCCTGTTTTCTTTGAGCTGAGAAATCGTCTCAGTTGCATAGTTCTTCAGGCTTTGCTCGTCATCAAGCAGCTTGTCCAAAGCTGCCAGAGCTTCACCGGTGGGATAGACTGGCAATTGTTTGGAGAGAGCCTTGACGATATCCTCCTGAATTTCACCTTCAAAATGGGAGATATTTTGCAACAGGCCGACAAAGCCATTGTTTATTCGTTTATCCTGAAGCGGGCCAAGCTTCTCAATAATTGTTGGTTTCAATTGATCGCCGCAGGTATAGAGAGCGACAAGCAGCTGCCTGGCGCCATCTTCATTGTTAAGGCTGCTAAAATAATCGATGGCTTCCAGCTGGACTCTTGAATCCGTGTGTTTGAGAAATGGGGATAAGGCAATATGCTGCGAAGGATCTGAGATGCGAACCAGCATGTGGATAAGATTTCTGGTGAAATACCAGGGCGATGAGGTTTTCAGCTCTTCAAAAATCAATGGAGTGACCGTGGAACCAGCATGTGGAATAAGTTCCAGGAGGCGATAGCGCTGCGATTTGTTCTCACAGTGTTTCAATGTCGACAGAAGGTGGCGTAGCGAGTTGTCGCCAAATTGCAGCAGCAGTTTGCCAGCAATGTCAGACTTGTCAAGATTCCCAATAGTATAAGCGTTGCTGAGGCTATCCAGTAATGGTTTTTCAGCTATGTTATTCTGCGACCTGGTGACAACCTGGCGGAAAAGCCTGTCTTTAGGAATAGAGCCGCGACGAATACTTTCAAGTGCTGTAAGCAGATCTTCGGCTTGATACCAGAGGCCTATTTCGAGCATTTTCTGGATTAACCTGCTCAGCTGGGTACAGACGAATTCAAAACCGGCAATAAATTCAGTTTCGCTTTTCAGCCAGCGCACAAGCATCTGGGCGATTGCCTCGAGCAGGTCTTCATTATTATCCTCAAGAATTCTCTGGGCAACAAGTGAAAGGACGATAAGAGAGCGCTCCCGGTGCGCCAAATCGTCATTTAATGCACCCTGGCCAAAACGTTCAAGTAACAGCAACGCCTGGCCCATATCACCATTTTGATAGAGTTTGAAGAGATAATAGGCGATTGCCTCGATGAGATCGGCAGAATCAAGCGCAGATGTGTCACCCTGGCTGAAAGATTGAATTTTCAGGGCAAGATCATCATTCATACTGTTCTGGTTTGTACCTGACCCGTCTGCTGGCAGTTGATTGCGCGTTGAAGCACCCATTCTTTTTTACCTTGGTATAAATCAATCCCACAATATCCTACTACTAAAATTTATCTTGCCTGGGGAATTGTTATAAGTCAAGGTTTATACAGGTAATGTGGTGTTCCACCAGTATGGGTGGGCCAGTGAGCAAACCTTTTCCAGTTGCTGCCATAGAAATTACAGTTGTGTTATCTTTCTGTTATTATCTGGAAAATAAAAACAGAACGATAAATACAACAATTATGTAACTGCTTTACAACTCCCCTGGATATCCATCATATATGAACTTTTACAAGATTACCAGAGTCAGATATGCCAATTTTGACTCCGGATCCGTTGGGAATATAGTAAATATTTATAATTGCAGTATATTATAATTTTTTTACCAGAATTTTTTTTTGAGATGTTAGCATTGAAAAACTGTACCGGAGAAAAGTGGTCTACTAAAAGGTCATTTGCAGGGTTGAGGAGACCCAGTTTTACAATGGCAAGATAGCTTTTCTCATGATTAAGTAAAAGAAATGACATCCATGCTTTTGTCCGCAATATTAGTGATTAGAATGCGATCCTGTAGTGACGATGTTTTCTGGCAGAGTACCGCTACGACCTCGGCACATTCCAGAGCGGCCATGAAGATTGCAGTATATGGCAGGGTACCCAGCCTGGTTTCAATACCTTTTTGGGCAGCTTTTTCAGGGTCACCGTAAATACGTCGTAAACCGACATCTTTAGGGAAAATAACGGTTGCCTGTCCTGAAGAGCCACCGATTGCAGCCGAGACTAGCGGAATACCCCGGCGGCGGCAGGCCTCCTCGAGGACGAAGCGGGAAGGGATGGAGTCAAGGCAGTCGACGGCGATGTTACTTTCTTCTAATATCTTTTTACCATTTTCCTGAGTAAAAAAAGAGTTAACAGAGGTTACTTCAATTGCAGGATTTATGCTTTCCACACGCAGCTTGGCAACTTCTGCCTTGGGGTGGCCAAGATGCTTTACATCAGAGAGAAGCTGTCGGTTCAGGTTAGAATCTTCAAAAACATCGCCGTCGACGAGAGTCAGACGACCTATGCCGATTCGTGCTAGAATTTCCGTAACAGCACCACCCAGACCTCCCTGACCAACAATGGTGACGTGAGATTGCAGCAGCAGTATTTGTTCACGGCTGTTCAGACTGCTATGGTTGCGACAGTATCGTTCCGGAAGAATACTATTCTCCAGGGCAGTTATCTGAATACGTTTGCGGCTCCAGGAAGTTTTTTCGGCTATTTCTTTTTCGTCACTGTCAAGCAGGCTGGCATATGGTGTACCATCTGGATGTAAACGTTGCTGCGTATGTTTCTTGAGGAGATCGACCACCTTGGTTCTGTTCATTGGTTGCCTCGAATAGCTACAGGTTGGCGAGAACCCGCCTTTCGCCCAACACTTGGTGGGCTGGTTAATATACCTATATAGGAAATATTTGAAGATGGAGTCAAGCACTTTGCTGCCGCTCATGGAGGTAAAGACGATCATTTACCCTGAGCCATCCCGTTGGCAAAAGCCTATCCCGAAGCGCATCGTGCGTCGCCAAGCTTCCTAGATAATATTCATCATAGGCACCGGAGATCGGAACATACGGCAGATCAGCAAAAGTGATATGGTCATAAAGATAGCGGGTCGCGCTGGAAGTGTTCTTCTTTGGTGGTACACTTTGTACCCATTGAAAAATTTAAAAGTAATATATTGCACTCTAAAATTGCTGTTTTTTATTAAAATATATTATTTTTTTCAGGTAATGTTCTGGCTAGACATTACAGCAAGACGCAGGTGCCAGGAATTGAAAATCCTATACTTGTTAAGTTGAGCTCGGCTTCATAGTGGCGGCAGGCGAATATCCTGGTGTTACTGTTCACGTTAATGGCGTCATGCCATCACTGACCGTTCTAAAACCGACCTAAAGCTTGAAAGGGTTCAAGACCAAGGTCGGGCAATGGGCATTTTTAACAACCCGTTCGGCAACACTGCCAAGAAGAAAATTTTCAATACCCTTGGCTCCATGGGTGCCGATTATGATCAAGCCGGAATCTATCTTCCTAGCAAAATGAATGATCTCTTCGACGATTTCACCTTTCAAAATTTCAGTTGTGCTGTTGGTATATTTAGTAGCAAGGTCCGCCAGGTATTTTTCCGCATGTTTGAACCGCATATTGGTAAGCTCTTTAATTGTTTCTGTTCCCAAATCCATTTCTCCAATGGCTGGATACGGCTCGACTACGTGGATGAATGAAATTTTGGCATTGAGTTCTTCTGCCATGTAGGCAGCGTACTCAATAAGCTTCTGAGAGTGTCCCTCAAGATCGATGGGAGCTACGATATCTTTGATCTCTTTCATGTTACCCTCCTCTAAAGAATGGGGTTGATAGGTGACCTCTTCCACAAGAGATTAAGGGATCGTTAATATGGCGTGTTCGTCCTGCGTCTTGTGCCTCTGTTAGTTTTGGTTACTGGCGGGTTTATAATTGGAGCATAGCTGTTTTTTTCCTCTTTTCATTATAGATGATCACTAGAGATTTAGCAAAAAGCTATACATCGGATACAGGTGTATCTGCACACTGGCACAGTGAAATTTTCTGTATTGATACCGGTAGTTTGATGGGATTCTTGTATTTTTCTGACGGCAGTCAGGTATATTGGCAGATGACAACTGCGGATAGAGCTGATAAGCGAACGGGAGCAGATTGTCAGCTATGGAACGGAATCATCAGGGCATCACCTGTTATCCAGATGATACCCTGGTAATACTCTACTGTTTAAAAGGATTCATAACCAGCGTTGGGCAATGAGCCGATTTAACCACTCTCTCGGCGACGCTGCCAAGAAGCAATTTTTCAATACCCTTGTTACCGTGGGTGCCGATGACAATGATTTCAGTCTCTTTCTGTTTAGCGTACTCTACTATTTCATCAACGATTTCGCCCTGAAGAATAATTTTTTCACAGTCAGGATAAGGTTCTGCCAGCTTTTCGAGAAACTTCTGGGCGTGGCGTATCCTGTTTTGGGTATACTCTTTAATTGTTGCCATCCCCAACTCCATATCACCAATAGCGGGAAACGGCTCAACAACGTGGACAACTGTCAGTTTGGCATCAAGCTTTTGGGCAATGTAGGCTGCATATTCGATAAGTTTTTCGGTATGCTCTTCAAGATCGACCGGTACGATTATGTGATTGATGGCCTTCATATTTCCCTCCTGTAAGTAGGTTGAGAAGAGACAATCGTTTTATACATCTGTTAATGACTAAAACAATATGCATTTAATCGAGTTTTTAAAGAAAGCCTGCCGAATACCAGGGCATTGAAGAGCTATTCAACTATCTGTAATCTATTCTGATCAGTAAAGATATAGCAAAAAGATGGTGTGTGCAGATCTGTTTTTTTACGTTGCCCTATGTTACAAGTAAGGAAGAGAGGGGTGTATTAATTCGGGGCAATTGATCTGGCAAACAAATGTTTAGCTTTTGCCTGATCAAGTAACTTATAGGCGAGTGTGGGAGTAGGGGG
Source organism: Desulfocapsaceae bacterium (assembly GCA_030065655.1). Taxonomy (GTDB): domain Bacteria; phylum Desulfobacterota; class Desulfobulbia; order Desulfobulbales; family Desulfocapsaceae; genus Desulfopila_A. Next base: position 5,889 of record JASJDT010000008.1, read on the forward strand.
GAGATGGCAATGGTAATAAGTGGTTTGGGGCTTTTCGGTTTTATGGTGGTCGCCTGGCTATTTTCGGCGGATAGGAGGAGAGTAAACTGGCGCGTTATCTTTTGGGGCTTATTGCTGCAATTCAGTTTTGCCGCGTTTATTTTCCTTATTCCCGTCGGCAGTAGATTCTTCCTGGCACTAAATGATTTTGTGGTCATGATCCTCGATTGTGCGGCCCGGGGAAGCGAGTTTGCCTTCGGACCATTGGCCAGAGGCCCTGGTCGAGAAGGATCAATTGGTTTTATCCTGGCATTTCAAGCTCTGCCGACCATCATCTTCTTTTCCGCACTCATCTCCCTGCTCTACTATTGTCAGGTAATGCCATTTATCATTCGTCTGTTTGCCAGGGTATTTACCTGGCTGATGAAAATTTCGGGAGCCGAGGCACTGGTAGTTGCCAGTAATGTTTTTGTCGGAGTTGAATCTGCCTTTACGGTGAAACCCCATATCGACAAGATGACCAAGTCGGAGCTGTGTACTATGCTCACAGCAGGTATGGCGACGGTTGGCTCCAATGTCCTGGCGCTCTATGTTTTGACGCTTAGAGATGTTTTTCCGACCATAGCTGGCCATCTCGTCTCAGCCACGCTTCTGTCGGCACCCGCTGCAATCATTATGGCCAAACTCATCTATCCGGAAAGTGAATCACCGGAAACTCTGGGCAAAGATGTCAGGCCGCACTACGAAAAACCTGACAACGTCTTCGTGGCCATCATTGAAGGCTCACAGGAAGGCGTCAAGGTTATCTTAAGCATTGCTGCCCTGCTTATTGCCGTACTTGGCCTGACGGCGCTTGTCGATATGTTTTTAGGTATGGTGTCGGCAAAGCTGAGTTTGAAGTTGTTATTGAGCTATCTTGCCTATCCGTTTACCCTCATGCTAGGGGTCACGCCTGCCGATGTGCCGAATGTTGCCATACTTATCGGTGAGAAGCTGGTACTGACCGAAGTTGTAGCCTACCAGGACCTCTCGGTCATGCTTGCCGATGGCGTACTGGTCAGTAAACGTTCGGCAATAATAGCCACCTATGCCCTCTGCGGCTTTACCCATGTGGCCTCAATGGCTATATTTGTCGGAGGCATTACCGCGCTGGCACCAAAACGGACGAAAGATATTTCGCGAGTGGCCCTGCGGGCATTACTGGCAGCAACTTTAGCCTGCATGATGACAGGGAGTGTGGCAGGCATATTCTATACTGGCGAAACGCTGCTCTTTTAAGGATGGACGAGCTGGGTTGTTGGCACTTGAGTAAGCTGCAAGTTGAAGAAGTCAGAACACACATTATCTGATAACAAAAAATCACTGATGGGTAAAGAAATGGAAGGTGGTAAGAAACGGGTTTCCGTTCATGGGGGGCATAGCGGCCAATTTTGCCTGCATGCTGCCGATAGTCTGGAAGAAATTGTCAGAGCCTACATAGATAATGGGTTTGTCTGGGTAGGTATAACCGAACACATGCCGCCTTCCATCGAGGATATCATTTATCCCGAGGAAAAACAGGCTGGCATGGGACCTGTCGAGTTGTATCATCGTTTTGGCAAATACATCCTGGAATGCCGACGCCTGCAGGTCAAGTACAGCAAACAGATAACCCTTCTTGTAGGCTTGGAGACTGAGAATTATCCAGGCTATGAACGGCAGGTGTTGGCACTCAGGGAGGAGTTTCAACCTGATTATATAGTCGGTTCCATTCATCATCTTGATACTATCCCTATTGATTATTCAGAAGCTGAGTATGAGCGCGCTGCTCGGGAATTTGGAGGGATAGATAAGCTCTATTGCCGTTACTTCGACGAACAGTATAGCATGCTGCAGGCAATCCGGCCGGCAGTTGTCGGACATTTCGATCTCATTCGGATTTATGATGCACACTATACGGACCGGCTCCAACGTCCCAAAATAATGGCTCGTATCAAACGCAACCTGGATTTCATTGGTGATTGCGGTTTGATTCTTGACTACAATCTGCGCGCTTTGAATAAGGGTGCAAAAGAACCCTATGTGAGTGAGCCGATTCTTCATTTGGCCAGGCAGCGGGGCATCGCCGTGGTCCCCGGGGACGACTCCCATGGCGTAAAATCGATCGGTGTCAACATCGATGGAGCCATGCGGAGGCTGGCAGAACTCGGCTTTGATACGGACTGGCGGATGCCTGCTGGTGCTGAAGAAAGCTCGGCGAGAGCTATGCGAGGTTAATCACAAAGACCCAGGAGGAACGTATGGCACAGAAAAAAATATTGATGCTGGTAGGTGATTTCGTGGAGGACTACGAAGCAATGGTTCCCATGCAGATGTTGATTATGGTAGGTCACTCGGTAGAAACCGTCTGCCCTGACAAGAAACCGGGCGATACTGTCAAAACAGCAATCCATGACTTCGAGGGAGATCAGACATACTCCGAAAAACCAGGCCATAATTTCATGATCACTGGCGATTTTTCAGCCGTTGATACTGGACGCTTCGATGCTCTGGTCATACCTGGTGGACGCGCGCCTGAGTATCTGCGTCTCAATGACCGGGTTATTGAAATCGTCCGGGAATTTGATCGGGACAACAAGCCCATCGCTGCCATCTGCCATGGTCCTCAGATACTGGCGGCGGCAGGTGTACTGGAGGGCAAATCCTGTTCGGCATATCCTGCCTGTGGTCCGGATGTGGAGCGGGCTGGCGGTTCATGGATTGCCAACAATGAAACCTTTTCTGACGGCCACGTCGATGGCAATCTGGTGACGGCACCAGCCTGGCCAGCTCACCCGCAATGGATCGCCAAGTTTCTTGAAGTACTGGGAACCAGGATTGAGCCCTGAGATATACACTCGGTCATCCAGTTGCCGTCAATTTTGGTAATCTAAATCGACAACCTTGGTGAGCGCAGGATAAGGGCGAGGATGATGCCCACGATGAATCCTGCCGCCAGGTTGAGGGCCAGGGTAAGACCCAGGATGATGAGTACGACGAACATATCCTGTCGGGTTTTAACATCTAGAATTGTTAGGGAGAGCTGGCAGCCGGCAAAAACCAGGAGCACTCCCAGAACGGACAAAGGAATGAAGTGCAGGACAGCTTGAATGTTCTGGCCGAATACGAGCACCAGGATGATGAAAATTGTGCCGATAATCAGGTTTGATCCACCTGTTCGGGCCCCGAACCGGTACCTGGATGCCAGCCCGCCCGCACCATGGCACATTGGTATGCCGCCGAGAAAAAAGGTGGCAAAATTGGCAAAGGCCATGGACAGACAGAGTGATCTGCCCGTCACTTTTTTACCTGTTTCCGGGAAATAGCTGGCAGAAAGATCGGCGTTGGCAATAATGGCATTGCCTATAGTCATGGGTATCTGGGGTAAGACGAGAACCAGCAGGGCGAAACTGAAATCTGTGGCTGTCGGCAGGCCATAGGGAAGAAAATTTGGCAAAGACGGCTGGAAATTAAGGCTGTCGGCAACCACATTGTGCTGAAAGATTACCCCGACAATTAAACCGATAGTAACGATGCTCACAGCTGCCGGTATTCGGCTGTTGTCATAGAGATACAGGGTAAGCGCCGAAAGAATTGCCCCAAGGACAATACCGATGGGTAGCGGGCCGATGCTCTGAATACTAAGGTAAGGCTCTGCCAATTCATGAACAAGTTGAATGGGAGAGGTGCCCAGCATTAACTGGAGGCCTTTCATGAGCAGCAATGTTCCCGTGGACAGCTGAACTCCGCGAACGACCGCGATTGGCATACGATTTTTCAGTGATGATATGATACCACTGCCACCAAGGGCGAAGAGGACCAGGGCTATAAGCAGACTGGAGGCCTGAATCTGGGTGGCGGTAATCCCTGAAGCCAAGGCATAAGCGGCAATCACCTTCATTGGTTCAACCGGGCTGGTAACTCTGAAATAAAGACCCGAGAAAATGTAGTAGAGGCCAAAGCAGAAAAACACACCTTTGGGATCCATGCCGTTTACCAGCACCATTCCCAGGGCCAGCGGCAGAATGGTGCCAAGATCACCAAGTGAACCGGAAAATTCCAATCGGTTGAAAATGAATTGTTTTGCCATGTTTATTTCTATTCTCTCCGCTTTTTCACTACCTTTCTGGCGATAACATGGTCGGGACTGAGCTGCTTAAGCCGACCGGAAGCCTGGAAATCATTTCAGGTAAATCGTGAATCAGATCTTTTTTGCCGAACTTCATTATCATCGGCAGTACACCAGCCTGATTTACTCACCTCGACAGTATCGAACTGGCGAATGTAGGGCTTGATGTCAAGAAGCGGTGTACCATCTAGTATATCCACGCCACGGATAATGAGTTCGTTACCTTCCCGCTTCAGCAGTTCAACGATCGATAAACCGATGTGGTTGGGACGCAATGGCGATCTGGTGGCAAAAACGCCGCGGGGTTGATCATCCATAAACGGAACCACGGTCAATTCTTCCCGATCCGCGAGATGAAATGCATAGAGCAGATAAATATGGCTGAACCCTTCAAGATCCGCAAGACCCTTCTCATACTTTATATCGACAATAACCCTGCCCTCGATATCAACTGCCCCCTTAGGCTGTATAGGCATTTCAACAAGCTCCTTAAAGGGTGATCTGATTATTCCTATCGGTTGCATGGCGACTCTTGAGCGTTGACCGGTATGATCAGGCAAAGTGGTTCATAATAGCATCGCTTTCAGAGAACTAGAAAACGAAAAAATATTCAATCATTGAATGACCACCCTAGCCCAGATTTCTCACCAGCCGGGGTTGCCGAGTATGCGAGGCGCGAAGCAAAAGGCTATAGTCGCCTATGTCTCTTGCTTTGGCAACACTGCAGACTCGGTGAGATCGGCTGGCCTTTGGTGAACAGTGTGTTGATTTGAGGAAGCAGAAAATATGAAGCCTAGAAGTTACAATCTCAATATATTTTTGGAAATTCAACACAATGTCCATGAGAAATCCGGGCTGATGCGTTCAATTAATAAAAGACCGGTTCGGGGTGTTTCATGAGGTGATTGAGATTTTCGGCAAGTTTCTGTTCGAGATTGTACTTGCCGACCAGATTGAAAATTGTGTCTTTTAATACTTCAGGAAAATTGTGAAGCTGTTCCGGGGGCACACCATTCTTGCTCATTTCCACTTCATTACGAAAATGAGCAACGATATGGGGAAGATCCGTGGTAAATCCCTCAAGCATGCGTTTGTCGAACTCATTATCAAAACTGTGCAGTTTACGGCCCGGATAGGACACCTTGGGTGAGATCCCATCAACGTCCTGAATCATGAAGTGAAAATAGGGACAGCGCTCAATGATGAAAACTTTATGCTGGTCAGCACGTTTCAAAGAAAGTGACAGGGCATTGGCCAGATATTGCAGAGTGAGCTGACAGCGTCTTGGATTCTCTTTTCTAGGCACAGAGCCAAGGTGTCTCTCCAGATATTCACTAAAGCAAGTTTTACAAATATAGGTTTCAGAATAGTAGCCTGTTTTCAGGTTATGCTGAAAAATCTCCTGGCGTTCAAGGAGGATATGCTGAGTGAGACTGTATCTGAATACTGCCGCGGCATCATTGGATTCGTACGGATACTCTTTCATCAGGTAAAGCTCATGCGGCATGAACACCCCGCTGGGGCGGTTTTTCACATAGACTTTGTTGCCACCGATCCGTTCCAGGGCAATGAGCAACAGATCGAAATAGATGTGGTCATATTGCGGCAGGTTGCCGCCGACAATCCGGCGGGAACGATTATTTTTTAAAATGTCTGGTATATCGGCCACATGGAGCGGCTGATAGTCATACTGGTGAAGTATTCTGTTAATCTCCGAGATAGTATAGTTCAGGGCAAGCAGGATTGAGGTAATTTTATCCTTTCCGGGGCGGTTGATGTTTTTCCTGATCAATTTGGCAAGATAGGCATTGGACACACCGGAGGCTTGACTGATATTATTCAGGTTCAGTCCACTTTGCTCAATGATATTCTGCAGCGTTGCTGGAAAAAGGCGCATCCTGCGCTCCTTATTTGATTGTTAGTAATGGCAAGTACATACCATAGCATTGTTTTTTTCTTTTTTAAGTTTGAAATATTTTTTTATATCGGTTAAGAAAATATTTCAACCACAGACTTCGCTCTTCTGTACATTACATATTCGCCTACCCGACAGATCAGTGTCGGGAGTAAAAATACAACAGTTGAAGGAGTAGACTTTGCCCACCCCTCCTCTGCAACAGGAAATACTCGAGCTCACCCAAGAGCTGATCAGGATTCCCTCGACCCACTCAAGACCCCAGGAAATCTGGAACTGCGCTTTCTATATTGAAAAATGGTTGAAAAGTAACAATATCCGTTATGAATTGCAGGAGTCGAATGGTATTCCCACCATCATGGTCCTGCCTGAAAAAGGTGCGGTCCCTGTGCTGCTGATGAGCCATTTTGACGTGGTTGAAGCAGACGATGAAATGATTTTTACGCCCCGGATAGAAGGTGACAAACTCTATGGACGCGGTGCCATAGATGATAAATACGGGGTTGCCCTTTCCCTCATTCTTTACCGGGAGCATAAGCGAGCCTGTGAGGCCGGAGAAGGTAATTCCCAGGTGCCCTTTGGCCTGCTGTTTACCGGTGATGAGGAAATTGGCGGGGCCAATGGCGTGGCGGTTGCAGCCAAGCGGATTGCCACTGACTTTTTTCTAGCAATAGATGGCGGCAGACCGGATCTGATTGTCACCAAAGAAAAGGGTATCATTCAGTTGGAGCTTGAAGCTCACGGTACTGCTGCTCATGCAGCCAGACCCTGGCTTGGCCAGAGTGCATTTGATATCCTTATGGATGATTACCAGAAAATGCAGAAACATTTTTCTTCTACTACTTCGGATCACTGGCACAGGACCATGGTTCTGACCAAATGTCATGCCGGCAACGGTTCAACCAATATCGTTCCCGAAAAGGCCAAAGCCATTTTTGATATCCGTTATACGGAAAAAGACAATGCTGAGGCACTGGTTGCCGACATTCGCCGAGAGGTTTCCTCCGATGTAACGGTGCATGCCCTGGAGCCTGTTTTCATCGGTCGGCCTTCACCCTATCTAGATCAGCTGGTAGCGCATTCCGGTGGTGCCAGAGTCGGCTTTGAACATGGAGCATCCGATGCCAGATATCTCTCGCAGCTTGGTATCCCAGGGGCTATCTGGGGCGCCGATGGTGAGATGACCCAGCATCGTCATGATGAACACATAGTTGTGCCGAGTATGCTACGGTTTTACGATTGTCTGGACGGATTTCTCAACACTATTCCACACGGGTAAATTCCTGATGAAGAGCGAACACCTTCTCGAAGTTCTGGATCTCAAGACCTCCTTTTATACCTTCGAAGGTGTTGCCCGTGCTGTCAATGGAGTTTCCTACTATCTGGACAAGGGTGAGACTCTGGGCATTGTCGGCGAGTCCGGTTGCGGCAAAAGCGTTACAGCCTCCTCCGTCATGCGCATTCTTCCCGAACCGCCTGGTAAAATAGAAGGGGGAACGATTCTCTTTGACAACCAGGACCTTACCAAGCTCAGCCAGAAACAGATGCGCCGCATTCGAGGCGGTCGTATCGCCATGATTTTTCAAGAGCCGATGACCTCGCTCAATCCGGTTTTCACCATCGGCAACCAGATTTCGGAGATGTTTATTCTCCACAAGGGGATGAGTCGCCGGGAGGCGATGGAGGCCTCCGCCGATATGCTCGACAGGGTGCAGATTCCGGCACCAAAGGCACGTGTCCACGAATATCCCCATCAGCTTTCCGGCGGTATGCGTCAGCGGGCTATGATAGCCATGGCTCTGGCCTGTGAACCGGAAATTCTCATTGCCGACGAGCCGACAACAGCTCTTGATGTTACTGTACAGGCGCAGATTCTCGATATCATGCTCAAGCTCAAGGAAGATACCGGCACAGCCATCCAGATGATCACCCACGATCTGGGAGTTATCGCCGAGACCTCCAATCGAATAGTGGTGATGTATGCTGGAAAGGTTGTTGAGGAGGCTGGAACTGTGGAGCTGTTTACCAAAACACTGCATCCCTACACCAGGGGTCTGCTCGCTTCTATCCCCTTATTGGGCAGTAGGAGTGCCGGTACTCAGCAGAGCCTCAGCGAAATTAAAGGAACGGTGCCCAGCTTGTTTGAAATTCCGTCTGGCTGTGCCTTTCGTCAGAGATGTAAACATGCCATGAAGATCTGTGCCGAGCGTGAGCCAGAACTGGAACAGGTAGGTTCCGGTCATGCTGTACGTTGCTGGTTGCACATACCTCAGGAGAAAAGATGAGCACCTTGCTCCAGGCCGAAAATCTAGAAGTGCATTTTCCCATCAAAAAAGGGGTGTTCTCCCGAACGGTGGGGTATGTCTATGCTGTCGACGGGGTTGATTTTCATCTAAACAAAGGGGAAACCCTAGGTATTGTTGGTGAGTCCGGCTGTGGCAAGACCACCGCCGGCATGGCAGTTATGGGTCTTACTCCCGCCACCGGCGGTCGCATCATGTTTGCTGATCGCGACCTGGCCGCAATGCGGCGTTATGAGCTGAAAAAGCTGCGCAGCTCGATGCAGCTCATCTTTCAGGACCCCTATTCGTCGCTGAACCCCCGCATGACTGTCAATCAGATAATTGCCGATCCCATGGATGTTCACGGCGTCTATCTTGGCCGGGAAAGAAAGGATCGGCTGGCCTTTCTTCTCGAAACCGTCGGCCTGACCCCCGAACAGGGGCGGCGCTATCCCCATGAGTTTTCCGGTGGTCAACGCCAGCGCATTGGTATCGCCCGCGCTCTGGCTCTCGACCCATCGATAATCATCGGCGATGAGCCGGTATCGGCCCTCGATGTCTCCATCCAAGCCCAGATTATCAACCTGCTGCTCAGGCTCAAACGGGAGTTTGACCTCTCCCTAATGGTTATTTCCCACGATCTTGCCGTGGTCGAGTATCTCTGCGACCGCATCATCGTTATGTATGTGGGAAAAATCATTGAGGAGGCAAAATATGCAGATCTTTATAAAACGCCGCTACACCCGTATACCCAGGCCTTGCTGTCAGCAGCACCGGTGTCGGATCCCCTGAGAGAGAAGAATCGGATCCTTCTCCATGGCGATGTACCAAGCCCGATTAATCCGCCGACGGGCTGCCGTTTTCATACGCGGTGTCCTAAACGTATGGATATCTGTGACAAAGTGGAGCCGGAATTTACCGAGATGGGGGAAGGCCATCGAGTTGCCTGCCACCTCTATACTGCTGAGTCAGGCGTTTAAAGCTCTGCTGGCTGAGCTGGGAAACGAGGAGGAGAGATAATTCTTGATTGTTAGGAGAAGTATAATAGAGGAGTAAAGTACCATAAACGAACACCAAGGGAGGATTGAGATGAAACGTCTGGCATTAAAAGGATTGTTATTATTTACCATCACTGCACTGCCGACCTCGGCGCTGGCTGCCGCCGATTTGGTCATCGCCACAGATGCCCCACCAAAATCGATGAATCCGCATGCCTATTCTTCTGATGCAAACCTGTCGTATATGTCTAATTTTTTTGATGGCCTGCTCCAGCGTAAAAGTCCGGATGGCAAATTAGCCCCGGCGCTGGCGACCGGCTGGGAGCGCGTAGACGGCGTCACCTGGAAATTTACTCTGCGTGAAGGCGTGAAATTCCACAACGGCAATGCTTTTGATTCAGCCGATGTGAAGTTCACTTTTACCAGGATGAAGGATCCCAAGTTTTCCAAACTGCTTAACATCGCCAATTCAATCGAAGCCATCGAAACACCCGATGCCTACACGGTAATTTTTAAGACCAAAAAACCGGTGCCCTGGTTTGCCAATACCATGCATCAGAACTTTATCGTCGATAAAGAGTCCTCGGAAAACAGGGATTCCGGTGATTACAACACCCGTCCCATCGGTACCGGTGCCTACACCTTTGTGGAATGGGTAAAAGGCTCCTATATTCGCATGCAGGCCAATCCAGATTACTGGGAAGGCGAGCCGAAGTACAAAACCGTCGACATCCGGCCAATCACCGAGGAGTCCACTCGTTTTGCCGCTTTGGCCGGTAAGCAGGTCGATATCGTCAACGGTGTACCGGTGACCCTGTATGACAAGATCCAGAATATGCCGCATATCGAGCTGATCTCTCAGGCCGCTCGCCGGGCCATCTACATGGATATTACCAACAAGCCGGGAACCCCGTTTGAAGATATTCGAGTGCGTCAGGCGATAGCTCATGCCATCAATGAGGAGCAGATAATCGAGAAGGTTATGCGGGGTCAGGCAACACTTGCCCATCAGGTGCCCGATGTTCCAACCATAGGCTACGATGAAACTCTTAAGCGACTGGACTATAATCCTGAGAAAGCCAAACAATTATTGAAGGATGCGGGATATCCGGATGGATTTGAGATCACCATTGCCGGTCCTAATGACAGGTATATAAACGATGAAAAGATCTGCGAAGCCGTGGCCAAGTATCTGGCCAAGATCGGTCTCAAAGTAAACCTCGATGTTAAACCGAAATCCATTTTCTTCGATGAGATTTCCGAATTCAAACATCATTTTTACCTGATCGGCTGGTTTGACGGTTCCTTCGACTTCGGTCGTTCCGCCGAGAAACTGTTGCACACTCCTGATCCGGATAAGGGGATGGGCGTGTATAACGGCACCTATTATTCCAATTCCGATATCGACAATATGATCATCGAGTCCTCATCAATTATTGACTTTAAAGAACGCGAAGAGGCACTGCAGACTGTCAACCGTAAATCGGTGGAGGATGTTGCCTGGATTCCGCTGCATTATCAACAGGACATCTTCGCAGTGATTAAAGGCAAAGGCATCAAGTTTACGCCGCGCTCCGATCGCTGGATTGTCGTCAAAGAAATAATGTAGCCTTATCTCACTAACCCTGCAAAACCCGATCGGGGGCCGTTAAGGCCCCCGATATCAGATAATGGCAACCTACATCATCCGCAGACTGCTCCAGGGAATAATTGTCCTTTTGGCCGTTTCCACGGTATGCTTTGTGATGTTCAGATATACCGGTGATCCGGTGCTCATGCTTGCCGGCAAGTATGCCACCCAGGAGGAACGGGAACATGTCCGGCATGTTTACGGCTTGGACAGACCGGTGCACGAGCAGTACATCAGTTTTCTCGGTGGCGTTCTCCAGGGAGATTTCGGCAAGTCGTATGTCAGCCAGATAGATGCCCTGGATATGATTCTGGAGCGCTTTCCGGCCACCTTCGAGCTGGCCTCTACGGCGATTATGATTTCCTTCATTTTCGGGGTCGGTCTCGGTGTAGTGGTATCTGTCTGGCCAAGTGGTTGGCTGAGCAGGACGATTATGGCCGGTTCACTGTTTGGCATTTCCATTCCGACCTTCCTCATCGGTATCCTGCTGGTGATGTTTTTTTCCGTCTATATTGAAATTTTTCCCTCCTTCGGCAGGGGGGACACTGTCCAGATCGGTTTCTGGCGCACCGGCTTGCTGACCGCTTCTGGCTGGCAGCATATTCTATTGCCGGCCCTTACCTTGTCCGGCTATCAGCTGGCAGTACTTATCCGTCTGACCAGGGCGGGAATGCGGGAGACCCTTTCGGAGGAATACATCAAGACAGCCAAAGCCAAAGGACTATCTCCAGCGAAAGTGGTGCTCAAGCACGCCCTGCGTAATGTGATGATCCCTGTGGTCACCATCACCGGTCTCTCCTTTGGTGAGCTGATCGCCTTCTCCATTGTCACCGAAACTATTTTTCAGTGGCCTGGCATGGGCAACCTGCTGCTCACTTCCATTTTTGAGACGGACCAGCCGATTATCGTTACCTATATCATGCTGGCAGCCTGCATAATTTTAACAATCAATATTTTAGTGGATGTTCTCTATGCTTTTCTTAACCCGAGGATTCGCTATGATTAGTTTCCATCCTAAAACTACCATTTTGACCGATATCTTCGTTATGTTCAAAATTTTATCCTCGGAATATCAATTATATGCCTGTGGTAAAATTTTTCACATGCCTCGATCTCGATCTAAAATGCATAGTTTTAGAAGAGAAACTATGACGAGCATAGCTTCCAAAATATTGTTCTATTGCGACAAGAGATTATGTTTTGCCTCCAGTGATCTCGGCTATACCTGGACCGTGGAGGGCGCATGAGAAAGATACTGAGCTCTCGACGGATGCAGAGTTTTCTGCATGATCCCTCTGCCGTGGCCGGATTGAGTATCCTGCTTTTTTTCCTCTTCTGCGCCATTTTTGCCCCATTTATCGCACCGATGAATCCCTATGATCTGCTGGCGGTGGATTTGGGTAACTTCCTGTTGCCGCCAAGCTGGATGGAAGGGGGCATGGCCCAATTTCCTCTGGGCACGGATGATCAGGGGCGTGGCATCCTCTCCACTATCATATATGGCTTGCGAACCTCGATCATTGTCGGTGTCTCGGTGGTGACTATCGCCGGACTCTTCGGCATCATCTTTGGCATGCTCGGGGCCTATTACGGCGGCCTTCTCGATGCTGCCATTATGCGGGCGGCTGATACTGTCTTTGCCTTTTCCACGACCCTGATTGCCGTACTGCTTCTGGGTGTATTTGAAAGCAGGGGAGTTTTCACGGTGATTATTGCCATCTGCATTGCCGACTGGGTGAAGTATGCCCGAACAATCCGGGGTAGTGTGTTGGAGATAAAGGGGTATCCCTATGTTCTTGCAGCCAAATCCTCCGGTGCAGGCGATTTTCGTATTCTATTCCGGCATATCCTGCCCAACGCTCTGCCACCGGTTCTGGTGGTCATGGCTGTTGATATGGCTGTGGTTATCATGCTGGAAGCGACCCTTTCATTTCTCGGTGTCGGCGTACCGTTGACCGAACCCTCCCTCGGCATGATGATTGCCATTGGTAAAAACTATATCTATGCCGGTATGTGGTGGATGGTTATTTTCCCCGGGGCTACCCTGATTGCCATGGTGGTCGGCATCAACCTTTTTGCCGATTGGCTGCGCGAGGAACTTAATCCCAAATTGTAGGTGGAGGGATTTCTAATACCAAAACTATTCTTCTCAGCTTAGGGAATTATTAGTTTTGTAGACGAGATAAGGGAAGGGAGTTCTTTCCAGGAGGAAAATCTCCTCACCTGTTGAGACTCCTGAATTTCCCGGTTCCATGGTCTATCAAAGAGGAGAACTTGTTTGCCGTGAATATCACTTAAGTATGCGACCATATCCGGGTTATCTTCAATGCACATCGTATACCTGGTCAGATCTAACTGATCGAGAGAAACTGCAATTGCTGGGTTGGTTTCCGGCCACCCATACTTGTCCACCATGACCAACGAATCAAAAGGAATAGCCTGACTATCAAGCCATTGTTGAGTAGACAGATATGCCGAGGTGTGTCTGCCGGTAACGATTGCCAGTTTTATACCCTTGTTGTGTAGATCGACAAGAATCTTTTGTACTCCATCAATTACCTCAAGCTCTAAAACAAACTCCTTGGAATGAGCGAGTTTGAACATATGTTTATTCTGTTCGTCCGATAAACCAAAAGAGCGCTTAAGATCGAAGGAAAAAACATCCTCAAAGGCGATATCGAGATTAAACTCCTGTTTGATCAACCGTAAGTAGGCACCGGCAGTATCACAGAGTACGTCATCGAGATCGATATAGAGCCATAACATTTGCATGGATGAGGTGTTCAGAAATTTTTTGATAATCTTTTTTCTTTATATTCAGTAACTTCAGCAACCAGTTAATCTAGTATCAGTGAGAAGGATTTAAACTCAGCAACATTTAAACGAACAGTGCTTCGCAATCTATCACGATTTATTCAACACCAGACAACAATTTGAACCTTCCCTACATTGCCACACCCCAATTGTACGTGCGCTTGACATACTTAAGGATCAGCGTGGCTTCCACCTGATTGATGCCTTCGATGGGGTAGATTTTTGTATGCAGCAAGTCGTGCAAGCTTTCGGTTGATTCTGTTATGAACTCGGCATAGATATCCGGATTGCCGGTTGTCTGGACAATAAACCAGACTGCTTCAAGCTTTTGCAGTTCCGCCGTTACCTCTTCTATTTTGCTAAGGTCAACATATATCTTCAGGACACCCACAGCTTTGTAACCGATTTTTAACGGGTTGCTTACAGCAACAATTTGGATGATTTCATCCTCAATTAGACGATTGAGACGGCTTCGCACCGTGGATTCAGATATGCCAAGCTCACGGGCTATACGGGTATTGGGACATCTGCCGTCTTCCTGTAAAAGCTCGATTATCCTGGTATCCGTTTCATCGAGAAAGGACCTGCCGTTCATTACCTGTTTCTCCTTAGCTTTCCTTGAGAGATGGTTTTATAAACCTCCAAATGATCAGACTCAGGATTGCAATAACCACACCAACTACAAGTGGTTGAGCTGGAATCTTTATTTTAGACCAATTAATGAGTGGTAATAAGATTCCAATTTTACTTTTCTACGCTACGCTTGACACTATTCGTTGATTCTCAAGTTTTCTACAACGAAATTCGCACAAATCTTATAAGCCTACAACGATTGTTGCACGGAATTGTAAAAAACCAATGTCACAATTCTTCCGAATTGTCGTTTTTGTCTTTCTGACAAATCTGGAAAGACCACGAGATTTTGCTGATTTTATAGTTTGTTAAATAAAATATCGAATAATCCTATTGCTTTATTTGCTTGAGAGGATTGGGTGCAAAAGTGGCATCAATCTTGATGTTTGCCTGTTGTTAATAAAATTCCCCCACGTGTAAAAAAACCAGACCTACCCAGGAGGGCACTATGAAAGAAAATTCTGTTGCCGAAAAGCAATCAGCCTACCAGGATATTATGGCTAAACAGAATGCCTATCTCTGGCAGAGTCATCTGCACTACTATAACGAACCTTTGCCTCTGGATCGTGGTAAAGGTTCGTATGTTTGGGATGTTGCTGACGAGAAATACCTTGATTATTTCGGTGGTATCTTGACCACCAGTGTTGGTCATGGGCACCCAAGGATAGTAGAGAAAGTAGCTGAGCAGACAGCCAAGTTGATTCATACTTCAACCCTTTATCCGCATGCTAATCATGTCAGTCTGGCTGAAAAAATTGCTGCTATTACTCCGGGCAGGCTACAAAAATCCTATTTCACCAATTCCGGTACCGAAGCTGACGAACTGGCGCTGATGGCAGCGCGAGGCTATACCGGCAATTATGATATTTTGGCGCTTCGCCACGGTTACTCTGGCAATTCAGCAACAGGGAAAACTTTGACCGCTCAGTCCGCCTGGCGGCTCGCCGGGAATATTGTCCCTGGCATAAAACATGCCATAAATCCTTACTGTTATCGCTGCCCTTATAAAATGTCATATCCAGGATGTGACATTGCCTGCGCCCAGGATGTGGAAGATGTAATTAAAACGACCACCTGCGGTAAGGTTGCCGGCATTTTAATAGAGCCCATTCAGGGAGTCGGCGGTTTTATCACTCCACCGGTTGAATATTTTGGCATTGTTTCTGAAATCATCCGCGACCACGGCGGGGTGGTGATTTCCGATGAGGTACAGACCGGATTTGGACGAACCGGTGAACATTGGTTTGGCATAGAGCATTGGGGGGTTGAACCGGAGATTATGACCATGGCGAAGGGCATCGCCAATGGCTTTCCCATGGGAAACACCATTACTGTTCCGGAGGTCGCCGATGCCATGATCGATGGCGGCAATTTTATTTGTACCTTTGGTGGCAATCCGGTTTCAACAATCGCTTCGCTGACAACCATCGAAATCATGGAGCAGGAGGCCCCACCTCAACAGGTTGCCCAGAAAGGGAGACGCCTTCGCCAGGGTCTTAACGCCATTGCCGAGAACTCGCCTTTTGTTGGCGAAGTCAGAGGCATGGGGCTGATGCAGGGTATTGAGGTGGTAAAGGATAAGAAAAGTAAAGAACCGGCTCCAGAGCTGGTTCTGCAGATATTTGAAGAAACCAAACGGCGAAAGTTGTTGATCGGCAAAGGAGGAATGTACAACAACGTTGTCAGAATTACTCCCCCGCTGAACACGACGGACGAAGAGTTGGAAACAGCACTTGGGGTCTTATCCGAGGTTTTTAACGATCTTGCTGGTCAATAATTCCAGTGTTGTAGCAGGATGTTTTTATGAAAGAACAAGGAGGAAATTATGAGTCATCATGATGAGAGCAGGACCGTAAAAAAGGTCGGAGAATTCTATGAGCTACACCCAGATACAGAGATTGTCGACAGCAGCCTGTATAACGAGGACATTGCCCCAACCATGGTCAAGCAACGAACTTGGCACAAATGGAATGTGGCAGCCCTCTGGGTGGGAATGTCGGTCTGTGTACCAACATATACACTGGGTGGTGTTCTTACAGCCTATTTTGGTCTTGATGTTGCTGAGGCGCTCATCACCATTCTACTTGCCAACATAATTGTTCTGATACCGCTGACGCTGAATGCTTTCGCCGGGACGAAGTACGGTATTCCTTTCCCGGTTCTGCTTCGATCTTCCTTTGGCACTTATGGTTCCAATATTCCAGCTATTATCAGAGCAATCGTTGCCTGCGGCTGGTTCGGAATTCAGACCATGTTTGGCGGCATGGCTATAAGTCTGCTGCTCTCGGAGCTCTCTCCTGCCTGGGCATCATTGGGAGACAAAGGCACGGTGATTGGTTTCTTCATCTTTTGGTGTATGAATATGTATGTTGTTATCAAAGGATCGGAATCCATTAAAAGGTTGGAGAATTTTTCAGCACCTCTGTTGCTGGCCGTCGGTGTGGGTCTCATTTTCTGGGCATCGCCTCAGATCGATACAGCTTCACTTTTTGGTACTCCCCCGAACAGGCCTGAAGGTGCTTCGCTCTGGGGCTATTTTTTCGGTGGTCTTACGGCTATGGTGGGCTTCTGGGCGACATTGTCGCTAAACATTCCTGATTTCAGCAGATACTGCAAATCACAGAAGGATCAAATTGTTGGCCAGATAATGGGGTTGCCTTTGACCATGCTGCTCTTTGCCGCCCTTGGCGTAATCCTCACAGCTGCCTCTCCTGCTCTGGTCGGGGAAACCATTTCAGATCCTATCAGTCTAATTGGGAAAATAGACAGTCCATTCTGGGTCGTACTGGCGATGATTATTATCATAATCGCTACCATCTCAACCAATACTGCGGCGAATATTGTCTCCCCCACCAACGATTTTCAAAATGTATTTCCAAAAGTAATCAATTTCAAACGTGGTACTCTGTTGACCGGCCTGGTCGGCATTGTCCTGATGGCGTGGGAGTTATTACGGAAAATGGGCTGGGTTGTTTCAGATGTCAGTGTTGAGAGCATGTATTCAAATTGGCTGATCGGTTACTCCTCTTTGCTTGGGCCCATCGCCGGCATCATGATTGTCGACTACTTCTTCATCAAAAAGCAGGAACTTAATCTCAAAGATCTCTACCTGACAGATGGTTGCTATCCGGCATTTAATATGGTTGGAATTGTTGCTTTCTTTGTCCCCGTTGCCTTGACGGTTTTTTCAATCACCACTGGATTCATGCCGTGGTTCTACAGCTACGGCTGGTTTACCGGGTCATTCTTAGGCGGAGTTCTCTATTTTGGCCTAAGTTCTATCAAGGCGGAGCAGCCTGCAACTGCTTCAGCATCATAGATAAACAAGTAATCGATCAGGGATATCATGATAGACAATCTTGAGATAATTCAATCCGGAAAAATCGGCAATTACCTTAATGGCCAAATTGTCATCCCGGAAGGTGCAGAATATCAGCAGATAATCTCCCCCTATACTGGGGAGGTTATCGGTCAATGCCCTTTATGCGGCAGACAAGAGCTTGATGCTGCAATGAAATTTGGTAAATCAGTATTTCTAGCATGGAAGAATACCCATATCAAGGATAGAGCCCAGGTTCTCTTTCGGCTCAAACACCTTCTGGAAAACAATATTGATGAACTAGCGAATTTAGTTGCACTGGAATGCGGCAAACTTATCGGCGAGGCCAAAGCCGGAATTCTTAAAGGTATTGAAATTCTTGAATACGGATGTTCCGTTCCCAATATGATAACCGGCGGTTTTCAGGAAGTGAGCAAGGGGATTAGCTGCAGGTTGAGCCGTGAGCCTCTGGGAGTTGTTGCCTCAATCACTCCCTTCAACTTCCCGCATATGGTCCCAATGTGGACCCTGCCCATCGCTCTGGTATGCGGAAATAGTGTTATTCTCAAACCGTCTGAACAAGTACCGCTCTCTTCCCTGAAGCTTGCCGAGATGTACACCAAAGCCGGGTTGCCGGACGGTGTGCTTAATGTTGTTCATGGCGGTGCCGAACTTGTCGGGGAAATTTGTGATCACCCCGATATCAAGGCGGTGAGTTTTGTCGGTTCAACCCAGGTAGCCAAGGCGGTGTACACCAGGGCGACGGCAAGCGGCAAGCAGGCATTGGCACTGGGTGGGGCGAAGAATCATCTTATCTGCATGCCGGATGCCGATCCCGATTTTTCCCCCGAACAGATAGTCAATTCGGTTACCGGCTGCGCCGGTCAGCGGTGTATGGCGGCAGCAACTCTTATCACCGTGGGGAATTGTGATCATCTCATCAAAAAGATGGTGGCCTATGCTCAAAGCTTCAGACTTGGCCGAGACATGGGTGCGATCATTAACAGGGCAAGCCTTTCCCGCATTGAAAATTTCATTGACGAAGCGATGGCAGAGGGTGGCACTCTTCTTGTTGACGGCAGAAATCTTCTTCCTGAAGCGGTGCTTGCCAACTCTGAGAACGGCAATTGGATAGGACCCACAATTATTGATAATGTTCAACCCGGTATGGCCATTGCCAGGGAAGAAGTCTTTGGCCCGGTCATGGCTATCATCAGGGTAAATACTCTGGAAGAGGCAATAGAAATAGAAAACAGCAATCCATATGGCAATGCTGCTGCTATTTTCACCTCCTCCGGTGCGCCTGCTGACTATGTTGCAGAACATGCCAGTGCCGGCATGCTTGGCATAAATATTGGTGTACCTGTACCGCGTGAACCATTCTCATTTGGCGGCTGGAATGATTCTCGTTTTGGCGGAGGAGATATTACCGGTCAGGATGGCATTAATTTTTGGACAAAAAAGAAAAAATTGACCACAAAGTGGGTTTTTCCCAAAAACCCGGATTGGATGAGCTAGCTACAGTGTCAAGGAGGAATCCATGTCAACCCTGCTGATTAAAAACGGCGAAATTATTACGGCGATGGACCGATGTCGCAGTGATGTGTATATACAGGAAGGTCGCATTGCCGCTATTGGTACGGATTTAGACGTATCTGCCGAGCGGGTGATAGATGCCGCCGGCCACTATCTGTTACCGGGAGGTATTGATGTTCACACCCATTTTGATATGCCTTTCATGGGTGAGGTATCTGCCGATGACTTTGAATCCGGAACGGCAGCAGGTATTGCCGGAGGAACAACATCGATCATCGATTATGTCGTACCGGCCAAAGAGCAGTCGTTGCTGGAGGCTCTTGAAACCTGGAAGGCGAAAGCCAAAAACGCTGTTGCAGATTACGGCTTTCACATGGCGGTGACCTGGTACAGCGATCAGGTAGCCAGGGAGATGCAGGTCTGCGTTGAAGAAGAGGGCATTCCCAGCTTCAAAGCATTTCTGGCGTATAAAGATGCCATCATGGTCAATGATGAGGAGCTGTTTTCAATGCTCAAGGCTTCTCGTGAACTCGGTGCACTTATTATGGCGCACTGTGAAAATGGTGAGATTATTTCGGAGTTGCAGGAGAAATTCTTTACCGAGGGAGGTACAGAGCCGGTGTATCATGCCCTGTCACGGCCTTCCTATGCGGAAGGAGAGTCTGCCTTTCGTCTTACTCAGATGGCTCGTTCATTGGGAGTTCCAGCGTATTTCGTGCACATGAGTTGCCGGGAATCGACCAAAGTACTGGTTGAGGGAAGGGCCGAGGGCATTGATCTCTACGGCGAAACCTGTCCCCAATATCTTTTGCTGGATGATACCGTGTACGAACAACCCGATTTTCGCGGCGCAGCGTATGTGATGAGCCCCCCTATTAGACCCAAAGGCCACGCCGAGGCATTGTGGGGAGCTATCCGGTCCGGTCAGATTCAGGTCGTTGGGACCGATCATTGCCCTTTTAATCTCAAAGGGCAGAAAGAAATGGGAAGGGAAGATTTTCGTAAAATCCCCAATGGAGCAGCAGGAATCGAAGATAGACTCAAGCTGCTTTATACCTATGGAGTGTTGCAAAAACGGATAACCTTGCAGCAGCTAGTAGCCGTTACCAGTACAAATCCTGCACAAATATTTGGCATGTATCCCCGGAAAGGTACCATTGCGATAGGTTCCGATGCAGATATCGTAATATGGCAGCCCAAGGGTGAGGGTACCATCTCCGCTGAAACGCATTTTCATAAAGTTGATACCTCTATTTTCGAGGGCATGAAAACTGAAGGTGGACCAGCCGTGGTAATAGCCGCCGGCAGGGTCCAATTTGAAAACGGCAAGTTGGATGTGGAACCCGGAGCAGGCCGATATCTTCCAAGGTGGCTGAATACATAGGAAACAGGCCCCTAATGAAGATTGGGATATTATAGATGGAGAGTGGTGATGGCTGATCTTTCAATTGATTTTTGCTCTATTCAAAGCCCAAATCCTTTTTGGCTGGCTTCAGGACCGCCTACGAACACAGGAGACCAAATCAAACGTGCCTTTGACCGGGGCTGGGGAGGGGCGGTGTGGAAAACTCTGGGCAATCCGGTAAAAAACGTAAACAGCCGTTATGCTGCCATGAGTAAAGGGCGCAACAAAATTATCGGTTTGAATAACATTGAGCTAATCACCGACCGGGGGCTGAGCATCAATCTCCAAGAGATGGGGGAGGTAAAAAAAGCCTATCCTGAAAACGCAGTTGTTGCCTCGATTATGGCTGACAGTTTTGCCGAGTGGCAGGAACTCATTGCCAGGGTTGAGCAAACCGGTGCAGACGGTATTGAACTAAATTTCAGTTGTCCTCATGGGATGTGTGAACGAGGTCTTGGTTCGGCGATTGGGCAGGAGCCTGCTGTTGCGGAGAAAATCACCAGATGGGCGAGAGAATGCTCTTCGCTGCCCATTATCGTCAAACTTACCCCTAATGTGGCCGATATAAACGAGCAGGGTATGGCAGCAGTTGCCGGTGATGCCCATGGTGTTGCCTTGATTAACACCATTAAAAGCATCATAGGTGTTGATCTTGATGATTTCATTCCATATCCCAAATTAAGAAATGGTTCTACCAACGGTGGCTATTGCGGACCGGCAGTAAAACCCATTGCTTTGCATATGGTGGCTTCACTCAATCGAAATCCTGACTTTTCCTTACCCGTCTCGGGCATTGGCGGTATAACAAACTGGCAGGATGCCGCTGAGTTTCTTGCCCTGGGTTGTAGTACCGTGCAGGTGTGTACTGCGGTAATGCATCATGGTTTTGGCATTATCGATGAAATGATAAAAGGATTGTCTGTATACCTCTCCGAGATGAATATGGAAAGCGTTGCCGAACTTCGAGGCAGAGCCCTGCCGCACTATAAGGATTGGGCCGAGCTTGATATGAACTACAAGGTCGTTGCCACCATCGATGAGGATAAATGCATTGGCTGTGGTAAATGTTATACCGCCTGCCAGGATGGCGCCTACCAGGCGTTGGCTTTATCTCGGAAAACGACTAAGGAGGGTAAGCCTATACCCACCGTTCTCGGGGATAGATGTACCGGCTGCAATCTGTGTTCGCTGGTCTGTCCGGTTGAATGTATTGCCATGGTGGATGTTTCCGAATCCGATGAGATTGAAAGCTGGAACGAGATAGTAGCCAGAGGGAAGTTTGTCGTCAAAGACGGTTTGTCATCGACTGAATCAACAAAATCCATAGCGTAGGGGAAGTGAGATGAATCTTGACAAGCTCAGAATAAATGGTGCAAGGTTGCAGCAATCTCTGGAAAAAATGGCCCAAATAGGCGCAACACCTGGGGGTGGCGTGCAGAGACTTGCTCTCTCCGATGAGGATAAGAAAGCCAGAGATCTCTTTGTCCACTGGCTTAAGGAAATTGACTGTGAGGTCACCATTGATCAAATGGGCAATATATTTGGGCGCAGAGCGGGGAAAAACAGAAATCTTGCCCCGGTCATGAGTGGCTCACATATTGACTCCCAGCCCAAGGGAGGAAGATTTGATGGAATTCTGGGGGTTATGTCTGCACTCGAAGTGCTCCGTACGCTCCACGAGAATAACGTTGAAACGCAAAGAGACATTGTTATCGTCGATTGGACAAATGAAGAGGGTTCCCGGTTTGCACCGGCCATGGTTTCTTCAGGCGTTTGGGTGGGCAAACTCGATCTTGAATGGGCCTATGCCAGGCAGGATATTAACGGCAAAAAGCAGGGAGAGGAGTTGGCTCGAATCGGCTATAAAGGTGAATTACCAGCCAAGTCTTTTCCCATCCATGCCTATTACGAGTGTCATATAGAACAGGGTCCGCAGTTGGAAAAAAAGGGAAAAGTCATTGGTGCTCCAAAAGGTGTTCTTTGCCTTCACTGGTATGACATTCGGTTGAAGGGAACAGCCAATCAGGTTGGGCCTACTCCCATGGCTGGCCGCAATGATTGTTTGCTTGCTGCGGCAGAAATGATTCAGGTGGTCAATAAGGTTGCCCATATCAAGGGTGATATGGTTGCAACAGTTGGTGAGTTGCATAACCATCCGAATTCGCGAAACATTATCCCGGACGGAGTCCACTTTACTGTGGATATTCGCTCCTGGGAAGACGAGCATGCCATTGACGCGTGGGAGATGATGAAACTGGAGTTCGAAGCAATAGCAAATCGCCATGGAACGCCAATTGACATGGAAATAACTTGGCGGGTGAAGCGAGCTCCATTTGACGAAGAACTGGTCTACAACGTCCTAGAGGCCTCCGAAAAACTTGGCTACTCTTCCCTGCGCATGGTGAGTGGTGCAGGGCATGATGCATCATACATCAACCAGATAGCACCTGCGGCCATGATATTCATCCCATCAAAAGGTGGGAGAAGTCATGTCGAGGTGGAGGAGTCAAGTTGGGAGGATTGCAGCAAAGGAGCGAATGTGCTGTTGCAGTGCATCCTGAAGTCAGCAATGCAGGCATAAGTACAGGTTACTGACAGAAAGAGGCTCTGAGTGTTGAAAATAAAAATTGGATAACATG
Source organism: Desulfocapsaceae bacterium (assembly GCA_030065655.1). Classification (GTDB taxonomy): domain Bacteria; phylum Desulfobacterota; class Desulfobulbia; order Desulfobulbales; family Desulfocapsaceae; genus Desulfopila_A. Next base: position 29,186 of record JASJDT010000008.1, read on the forward strand.
ATCCCAAATCACGTTATCTTACAGAAGAACTTTATTTTTGCCCGCTTTCCTGGCGGTTCCTGTGTTTAGCTAAAGGAGCACTAAATTATTAGGGTTGTTTGGTTATCAAGCTAGCTTATCTGTCTTGCAAAAGTCCCAGGGCGTTTACTCTCTAGTATGATAAGCTAATTTGAAAGCTTTTTTACCTAACAACTGGGCATACAGGGCGGGGGAGTTTATGTACTGTTAACTTACCAGTATCCTGGTTGTATACCGGAGTGACAAATAATGTGTAGCTACGAACATTTTAAAGGAATTTTTTGACAAACTCTCTCCACTCGGCCGACGGTGATTCGATCCTCACGCCAATATCTTTGGTATAACCGCTATGATTTTTCCAGCGGGGGCGAACGATCATTCTGAAATTTTCCCCTTCCTTTGAAACAACTGCGGCAAAGCTTTTCAATTCATCGTCCAGGGCGATGGAAATATGTTTCAGGCAAAGTCCGGTCTGCGATATATCACTGATAAAACCGGAATAAAAGCCATAGCCGTCTGAGATATCGACAGTCATATTGGCAATTTGCGTGCGAGGAAATATTCTCTTATCATCCATAGTAAACTCCAACTATCTATTGCGGCAAGAAGCTATGAGAGAAGTGGTACGCTTTTGCTTGTTTATCGTAATTTACTATCTCATTAATTGGTAGTTATTTCTATGTTTGAGTCAATATTAGCGATCAAAATCGTGTACTCTTCACATGGGGTTTATTTTAAATAAAACATAACATTTCACCAGAAATATCCTGTAGTGTTTACGCGTTTCCCTTTTTTCCTCTGTATTACTTTTCTTTTTCTGATTTGAAAGTGTGTTCTCTCTGTTATACCAGCTGAAAAATTGACCTGTATAAACTGCATTACGTAATAGTTTCTATACTTTATCGATGAAGAAATGCCATATTTGTTTCGGGTCAACACGAAAAGTTAGACAAGCATAACATTTTTATTGACATCAAATATCAGTTCAGATACATTGTCACCCTGTAGGAGTCGAAAGGTCGATTACAAAGCATGGGAGTCGTTCCCGTGCATATTTTAAGCATAGTTTTTGTGTAGTAACCAATTTGGGAAGTTGATCAAGGAGTAGAAAGATGGCTGACATCATTAACCTGGCAGATATTTGTAAAGGGAAATCATATCAAGTTTCAGGTTTTACCGAGTCTTCTACGGAATATGCCGAGAAGTTGAGCAAGATGGGGTTTGTTGTGGGAACAGCCGTTGCCCTGGCACCGGTGAAGCTCAACGATCCGATGGTGCTGCAGATTAGAGGCAGCCGGGTGGCCCTGCGGAAAAGCGAAGCAGCACAGATTCTGGTAGAGGAGAAGAAGGATGCATAAAATAGAACGGATAGCAATTGCCGGCGTTCCCAATTCGGGGAAGACTTCCCTTTTTAACAGGCTTACCGGTTCCAGGCAAAAAGTTGGCAACTGGCCCGGTGTGACCGTTGAAAAAATTGCCGGAACCTTTGCTCTGAAAAACAGTAAGGTTGAACTGGTTGACTTGCCAGGGACCTACAATCTCAGCGCCGATTCGGAGGACCAGAAAGTTGCCGAACGGGTGATTCGTAATGGTGAATACGATCTTATTCTCAACGTTATCGATGCCACCAATCTCTCTAGAAATCTCTATCTTACCATGGATCTCAAAGAGAGAACCAATCAGATCATTGTACTGCTGAACATGATTGATGTCGCAGAAGCTGAAGGAATTGAAGTCAATGCCGACCGTCTCAGTGAAGATCTGGGCTTGCCGGTAATTCCTGTTGTGGCCGTAGATAAGGCTTCGGTTGCCGCAGCAGTGCGCGAGATTGAACTGATTGCCGGGGATCTTCCCGAGCATGATTCGCATGCCTCGCGTCTGGAAGTTATGGATACGGTAAAAAAATATGCATTCATCGATTCCGTTTGTGCACGTACGGTACAGGAGAAAAAGGATCGCAGTGAAAGCATTACCAACAAAGTGGATAATATTGTTTTGAATCGCTACCTGTCGATACCAATATTTCTAGCTTCCATGTTCCTCACCTTTTGGTTTGCGATCGGCCTTGGTTCGGTGTTCATAGACTTTTTTGATATCATCGGTGGACTGCTTTTTGTAGATATTCCCGGAGTAGCATTAGAGCGATTGGGGAGTCCGGAATGGCTTAGTGTTATGATCGCAGGTGGCATAGGCGTTGGTATGCAGACCGTAGCAACCTTTATACCGGTGGTGTTTTTTATGTTTCTCGCTCTGGCTATTCTCGAGAACTTGGGATATATGGCCAGGGTTGGGGTGATAGCTGACAAAATCATGCGCAAGATCGGCTTACCCGGTTCAGCATTCATTCCCATGGTCGTTGGTTTTGGTTGCACCGTACCTGCAGTAATGGCTGCCCGCACCCTGACCAGCAAGCGGGATAGATTTATGACTATCTTCATGGCTCCCTTTATGTCCTGTGGTGCAAGGCTGCCGGTATATGCCCTATTCTGCGCAGCCCTGTTCGGTGCCTATTCTGGCCTTGCTGTGTTTTTGATTTATCTTACCGGCCTGTTCATGGCAATCTTTACTGGATATATGCTGAAGAATACCCTCTTTAAAGGGACAACTTCGCATTTTGTCATGGACCTGCCGCTCTATCATCGCCCCCAGCTCGGCGCTGTTTTCAAGAGTTCTTGGCTGCGCATGAAAAATTTCGTGAAAAAAGCAGGAAGTATCGTGGTAATGGCTGTTTTTGTGCTCAGTATGCTCAATACTGTAGGTCTTGAAGAAGGAAAAATTACCTTCGGCAACGAAGATTCCCAGTCTTCACTGCTTGCCCACGGAGGCAAGGCGATTGCTCCGATTTTCGAGCCAATAGGTATCAGCAAAGACAACTGGCCTGCTTCTGTAGCTTTGTTTACAGGGCTTTTCGCCAAGGAAGCCATTGTTGGGACGGTCAATTCGCTGTATGTCACCATGGACAGAGCTGATAATGATTCAGACCCAATTGAAGAAGCAGGCGGCCTTGACATTGCCGGGGCTGTCACTGAAGCCTTTACAACCATAGGTGAAGGATTGGTGGGTGTTCTCAGCAGTATCGATATATTGGGGCTTGGTCTAATTACCGAAGACCAGACTGTCATTCAAGAAGAGATTGGTGCTGATACCGCCGTCCTCAAACACATTGCCGCTCATTTTACGGTGTTTTCAGCTTTTGCCTATCTATTGTTCGTCCTGATGTATTTTCCCTGCCTGGCAGTAATCGGGGCGGCACGGCAGGAGATGGGTGGCTACTACGCAGCCATCATGGCAGTTTATAGCACACTTTTGGCATGGTCGGTGGCGACACTCTTCTATCAGGTTGTAGAAGGTCACAATCTCTTCTATACGTTACTCTCCCTCGCTATCCTAGCAGCGATTTATGGTGGGCTTTATTACATTGGCACCAAGGAAAAGCAGGAAAAGATGCCGGTGTTTGCACCGCCCATCAGGAGAAGCTGCTGCGAATAGTTTTGCCAGCCAGGGAGAAGGCACATCGCGTGACTTTTCCTGCCGATACCTCCAAAAAAAACCCCCGGTTGCCATAGCCGGGGGTTTTTCTTTTTAAACAGTTGATTTCACATAAATTGATGGGAAAAAAAGAGAATTATAAAGTCAGTTAGTTGATGTGTTGCCTTGTATAAAGGGAGAATTAAAAAAAAGGTTGCTCTAATGAAGTTTAAGTACTACGTATTTTTTTAGAAGAACAAGTCGCAGTCTAAAATATTTGGAAAGCTATGGATAAAAGAAAAAAACTTACAGCTAGCCAGGAAGATTATCTCGAGGCTATATACCAGATTTCCCTGGAGAAAAAGGCTGCCAGAGCAAAAGACATCGCTGAATTTCTTGGAGTCAAGGCATCTTCTGTAACCACCGCTTTACGAAATCTTAGCGCGCTGGAACTGGTTAATTATGCCCCCTATGATCTTATCACCCTCACTGACAAAGGTACTGAAGCAGCTGAGGAAATTGTCAATAGGCACCAGGCATTGAAGAATTTTCTCACCAATGTGCTTGGAGTTGAAAAAGAGGCAGCCGATGAGGCAGCCTGTCGCATGGAACATTCTGTGCCAAACATGATCGTAGAACGCCTTATAAAATACGCTGAGTATGTCGAGACATGTCCGAAAGGTGGCATCACCTGGGATTCCGGCTTTGGTTTCTATTGCAAAGAAGCCTGTCTTGATGGTGGTTGTGAGAGGGCGAACCCTCAAAATAATTCAACCTTGCAAGACAATTAATCAATTCAGAATAAAGTATTGATTAACCCCTGAGGTTTCTTGGGTTCTACTTCCATCTTCTTGTTCTTTTGCTCACCGTTTCAACAAGAATACTTGACGATTTCTCCTCCTATTTCAAGTTCAACAAGTTGCCATTTTAAAAATCCGTATAATACTTGTTCCTAACGCAAGATTGCAGAACGTGTTAAGGTAACTTGGTTTCATCCGAAAGCAGCTCTTTTGCCCAATATCTTCGTATGTTTAAAAATTTTATCCTCAGGTAGGTGAACGGACTGAGACTCCGAGATAACAGCAATATACCTTTGGTGAGTTTTTGGGTATGCCTCGATTTCAATCAAAATTGCTAGTTTTTGGACGGAAATAAATTTGCAGTATATCATCACATTAATTTCAGGGAGATTATAATGAGAAAGGATATCTGTTTGTTGCAGATCGGAAGAAAATTTACAGGATTTGGTTGTTTGATGCTCTGTTCTTTAATGTTCTCGCTTAGCGGTTGCGTCTCCAAAGGTGCACACGAGGCAATTATCTCTGAGCGGGATCAGATTATTGATGAGCGTGATCGTTTGATTGAAACTCGCAATGATTTGATAGATAAAATTTCGATGTTGAACAGGGAGCTTGCTGAAACTGAAGAGCAGAAAGAGATGGTTACCGCCAAGGCGAGGGCTGCTCAAGACGAGCTCGACCGGCAGCAACAACTCTACGATAATCTGGAAGCCACCTTTGCCAAAGAGCGAGCGGCAAACCAGGTCAAGATAGAGATGATGAAATCAGGGGTGAAGGTTAACCTGGCCAATGAAATCCTCTTCCCCTCAGGGTCTGCAGCGCTCAATGATATGGGCGTTGAAGTGCTCAGACGAGCTGCTGCCGAACTTAAGGACAGCACTTACCAGGTAGTTGTGGCTGGATTCACCGATGATGTGCCGATAAGCAGTGGACTTCAATATCGCTATCCAACCAACTGGGAACTTGCTGGAGCAAGGGCAGCCAGCGTAGTTCGCCTCTTCGAGGAGGAGGAAATCTCTGCTGACAAACTGCTGGCCATCTCCTTTGGTGAAAACAGCCCGGTGGCAAGTAACGAAACACCTGAGGGACGTAAACTGAACCGTCGGATTGAGATAATGCTTCGTCCCGCACCAATCGCCATGAATTGAGATAAAAAAGGTAGTGTAAACTAAATTTTAAATCCCAACCAGCGGCAACTGTCCTGCCGCTGGTTGTCATTCTCTTCTTCCTGGCTTTCCTCTCTTCTAATACCTTCTTAATTAGAAAGTAATAATTTATAGAGACTTTCCTTTTAGCTGCTTAAGCGGCGCGAAGTGTTTGGGTCTGAAGATAACTAAATAAACTTCCAAAGAGCTGGTCACATTTACTCTCTTAGACCAAGGCTGAAAGCTCCTGGTTATAATTTTTCTCAGGGTGGAGAAGGGTACTGGTCGTGGAAAAGCCAGGTATGCTCAACCGAGATCCCAGCTTTTGCCTGGAATACCGGTCGAGCAACCTTGAGAAGATATTTATCTTTTCGGTCGGCAAAGATGCTGTGGATCAGCGGAAACATTACCACATTCACAGGTGTACGTCATATCTGTGACGTGCTCATCGCAGACTCCAGCACTCTTTATGCTGCAGGATTTGTTTTTATACATATCACCTATGGGATTGCACACGTTCGCTTTACTTTCGTCGGTTACACCGCAATTCTGACATATATAAGCCATGGTAGGTCTCCTGATAATATTTCTTAAAGGTTCTTTACTTTTGTTTATTTTAAAGCCAGCAGTAAGTGGATCAATAGCTTCATCCATTATTTACTCCCGAAAGAAACTGGAGAGGATGAAGCATCATTCTAACAAGAACAATAGATCTGCATATGCACAGTTGTCAATGTTATCGAGCTGAAAAGCAGGTCGAAAAGAGAATGAACAATTGACTTTTTCAAGAGTAAGAGCAACTATATTCTTGTTTGTTTATGAGGAAACACTAATAAAATCGTCACTCTCCAAGATGAAGTCGGCGTTTGATTGGGAGAGGCGGGCATCTTATCAAAAGAACAGGTTGCCGAAAAGATCTCTAAAAGTGTTTCTTAAGTGTTGAGTTATGCATATACTGCCTATCACATTATTTGCTCGTTTATTGCCATCGAGAGCCGGTATAATGAGGGGTAACACATGAGCATGCGAGGTCATCATGGATTCTTCATTCTTCTCAGGGAAAATCATTCTATTAACAGGTGCAACGGGAGATCTTGGCTCCACACTTGCCCGAAGTCTTTCTTCATTGGGAGCGGATCTTGTTCTCTCTTCACGTTCTGCCGAGAAGCTTGAGACCCTTATAGATACGTTGCCCCAAAAAAGAAAAGCAATAGCTTTGCCAGCCGATCTTTCTCAGCAGAGTGAAGCTGAAAAGCTTGCCGACAGAGCCATTGAACAGGCTGGGCATATTGATATTCTGATAAACAATGCCGGGCTTGGCTACTTTGCTCTTATGGAGGAAGCGGATGAAGAGAAAATACGTTATCTCTTCGAGGTCAATACTTTCTCTCCTCTGGCTCTCATCAATAGACTGACTCCCCATATGGCCAAGCGTGGTGGCGGACGGATTATTAACATCGTCTCCAGCGCTGGTAGGGTGCCGATTCCCACGGTGGGTGTTTATGGTGGCAGTAAATCGGCGCTGGCGGTGATGACCAATACCATGCGGCTGGAGCTGGAGCCCAAAAATATTGATGTCCTCAATATTTATCCAGGTACCATCAATGATTCCTTTGAAAGAAACGCCATGCGCGAAAATGATCGCCTTGGTCTCTGCCCGACAGCCGACTGCGGCGATGCTGAGGAGATGACGGTGGCAGAAATCATAGCTGCCGCTGCTGGTGAACCGGGAGAAATCTGGCTGGAAAAAACCGGTAAATGGATGGCGCTGGCTGCAATAGCCTGGCCCAGCATAGTCGATAATCGCTTGAAGCATTTGCGTAACAAGGCGGTTACCGCCTCCGATGCTGAAAAACCAAAGGAATTGCGGAGATGGCGTCTTCTCCAGGTAGAGTCATCCCTTGCCTGCAATCTTAAATGTATCATGTGTCCCTGGGTGGATGAACGAAAAAACATGCAGCAACGGGGGCACATGAGTCAAGCAACCTGGGAGGCGATACTTCCTCATCTGCCCGAAGTACGTTCCATCGATTTCACCGGTGGTGGGGAACCGCTGCTACAGAAAAACCTCCTTGAATGGATAGGTCAGGCAAAGGCCAGCGGTTGTGAGGCAGGATTTCTGACCAATGGTCTGCTGCTATCAGAAGAGGTGAGCAGGCGCGTTCTTGATGCCGGTATTAACTGGATTGGTTTTTCCGTTGATGGGGCGGATAAAGAGACCTATGATTTCATCCGCCGCGGCTCGGATTTCGATGTTATCTGTAAAAATATTAAATATCTGACCGACAATCGAGTCGACACGCTGCCGATGACCATGATTAATTTTGTTATCATGCAGTCGAACTATCATCAACTGGAAAAGATCATCCAACTTGCCCATGATCTGGGGGTCGATCAGGTTAATTTCAAACAATGTGATGTCATCAGGGGAGAGCACGGCAAGGAGTTCGGTCTGTTTGATTCTGAGGAGACCAAAAAAGTGAAGCAGCTCAAGAAAGCTTTGGACAAGGCTAACCGGCTGGCACGCAAACTCGAAGTGAAAACAACCTCATTTTCTTTTGTGCCGGAGGAACAGTCGGTATGCGATCAGGATCCCAGAGATTCATTGTTCATCCGTTTCGATGGTTCAGTTTCACCGTGTATAAATCTTGCCATTGGCGGCCCTTCCACCTTTCTCGGCAAGGACATTATCTTCCCGCACGTTGCCTATGGGAAAATTCCCGATGAAGATATTCTGGCTCTCTGGGAGAGCGAGCAATGCAATTTCTATCGGCGCACTTTTTCCCAACGGGTGAAGGCTTACGATGCAGCGCTTGCCAAAGCCGATTTCGGCCATGATATTATCAAGCTCAAGGAAGCTTTTCGGGATGCGATCAAAGCAATGCCTGAGGCTCCGGATGGTTGCAAAACCTGTCATTATCTCTACGATATTTAGCTAAAAGAAGGAAATCTGCGAATAGAATTTGAGTCGTTAGCGCGAAAAAACATCACTAGCCTGATTCCGGCGAAACTCTGCGGTACTTTTTTCAATTGATTCTACTGCTGCAGTTGTCCGTTCATCTTCATTTTCCAGGTCCGGAAGTAAAGCCCTGTTCAGCTCCCGCTCAACCGAGTTGAGCCGGTTAAGAGCGAGGAGATAGTTGGATTTTTTTCCATAGCAAGACTGCACCAGTGATGTATAGTCGCTGCCGTTGGCCTCCATAAGCGACCGGTAAAAAACAATGAGTTCATTAACCCAAGCACCATAGGCATCACGTGCGTGTTGCGGTGCATTGCTTGCTGCAATAAGCTCTTCCAGGTTTATGTGGCTTTTGTCTGCCAAAGCTTTGTGAACAGCATCCAGAACCCGCTTACGTGTTCTCAGAAAATCGTGCTTGAAGTTAGTGAGCCCGTTTTTGTACCGTTTAAATTGGAAATAGTAGAAAACAAAAAATACCGGAATCAGAATCATCCATAAACTAAGCAATGGTTTATCGATCACTTCTCCGGCAACATGGGCGGTGAGGACTCTTTCATTCTCGAGTATGGAGTTATATTTCTCTTGTAAATTTTTTATTTTATCCTTGTTTTCCATGTCAGCGTGGTAGGCAGCGAAAACCGAAATAAAGGATAAGCAGGCAGATGATGATGCCTGAGATAAATGGAAGGGTCAAACCATAGTGCTCCGGGGCGAGAAACTGCAGAGATTGATCAAGATAGGCATAACCATCGGTTGCCCCTTCTATCTCTGTATAGTAATAGGCTCCGCCATCAATACCGCTTTCCTCCATAACGGTGACTATCTCATCCATGCCGAAGATATGTTGCTGGAGCCAGGGCCCTATAAAAACACCGAAAATATAGACCATAAAGAGGACTGACAGCAGGACTAGCCAGCCTTTCTTCTTGTTCATGGTCGTGTTGTTTGCGGTTTGCATACCAGCCTTTTTGAACTGCCGTTCTCTCCAAAGCTTACAGCCCTGGAGAAAACGGCAGAATGGGTTTAGATGGTTGCGGTCAGTTCTGGAAATACCACGTAGAACATGATATAGGCAACCAACAGAGTCAGACAGAGATTGAATGATTGTCCGAAAACATACAGAATGAGGGGTTTTCCACCCACCAAATGTTCCTTGAGCTCCCGGAAATTGGTGGCCAGACCGATACTGACAAAGGAGAGCGTAAAGAACCATCCTCTGAAAAGATCGCCCATGCCTTTAACCACACCCTGGTCGATCATTGCCGGTCCAAGACCTGCAACCTGATTGTTAAAAGAGGTATAGATCAGCGAGAAAACAATGGAAGCTGCAATAAACCCGATAACGAACTTCGGGAATCTGTACCATATTTCCATGGCCCCGACTTTCTTGCCGGTTTCCTCCGCCTCAACCCGAGTGGTGAAGTAGATAGCCACGGCAAAGGCCATAACCCCGATGAGAACATTCTGAATCATCTTGATGGTTGCGGCAACATACAGCGCTTTTTCACCCAGGAAGGCACCGGCTGCTGCAACTGCACCGGTGGCGTCGATGGTACCGCCCATCCAGGCACCGCCGAGGATCAGTTGTTTATCAACCGGGAAAGTTGTTTTAATAATTGCCGGCATGACAATCATCATGATTGAGGTGAAGACCAGAGAAAGACCCACCGAAAGAGTAAGCTCTTCCTTTTTGGCCTTACAGGCGGCTGCTGTGGCAATGGCCGCACTGACCCCACAGACACTCATGTCCGAACAGATTGTGGCATTAAGCCGTTTGGAAGGTATCTTGATATATTTCTGACCGACATAATAGGTAACCAGCCAAACGGTCGGGGTAACAACCCAGGCGACAAAGATACCCGCCGTACCGATGGTGATGATTTTCTCAAAGAGAATACTTGCTCCCAAGAGAACCAGACCGGTCTTGATATAAAACTCAGTTTGGACCGCTGGCATTGCAAACTTTGGCGTACCGACGGTATTGGAGATAAGAATCCCGAAGAAAATCGCCCAGAAAGCATAACCTACGCCATAGGCTTTCATGGTTGCCTGGGTGGCGGCAAAATGTGAAAGGACGGAGACCAGCCAGATAAAAGTGAAGCCGATAATGAATGCCGTGAATGATTTACCCATGGCTTTCATGCCAATACCAAAAAATACGGCAAAACTGGCACCAAGCAGAAGCAGCCAGCCTATCTGGTTGTAAGGTTTGGCTTTGGTTTTGCTCTGGGCCTTGCTTGCTTTCAGCCTGGTATCACGCCAATTGGCAATGGCAGTCTTAGCTTCCTCATTGAGCTGGGCATTGGCAAAACCGGCGGTCTCTGCCTTTGCTTCCGCAGCCTGGGCCACGACCAATGCTTCCGCTGCTGCGGCCTTAAGTGGTTCAGCTTTGGCTACGGCTTTTTCTTTCTTGGCCGTGGCAGCAGACTCGCTCATGAAAAAGGCATTTGCTGGATTGGTGCTCCAGCTATGCGTCTTTTTGGCAAAATTTGAAAGCCATTTCCCTACGGCAATATCCTTGGCCTTGACCTTTTTTTTGGCATCATTGAGCTGATGCCAACCAATCGTGCGGAACTTATCGGTTTTCTGAGCATCTGCCGCATATTTTGCCTCAATGGCAGTAAGTTCCTGCTCGAGTTTGCCTGCTTGTGGAAAATAGATGATAACGCCCATGAGCAAGATGAAGAAGCCGAGCCAGACGGCCCACCAATCTTCCTTCTTCCACATCTCGGACCATTCCCATTTCCCCACATCTACTACTACTTGATCCCCATTTTTTTCAGCCATGCATCTTCTCCTGTTGATAATTTCGACATTCAGTTTTGTCAGGTCAAAAGGGTGCCTCCTTTCGTTCCTGTTAATACAAAACTGATGCGGTTAATACGGGTTCCCCCATCGAAGGGATCTGTGAGCAATGTATGTGCCAACATTGGGTGGAAAAACAACAATTCATCCATCGTCATGTAATCATGAACAAATATTGTTATTATTGACTTACAGAAAAACAACATAAAACACTCTTCGCCTTGAAAGTGCATATTTCAGTTTACACATTTACGGTTGCAGGTGTATACTCTCGTTTCCACTTTTCCACAATGGTGAACAGAATGTTAAACTATCTTCGCAAAAAACTGCCTCAGGGCAGAAGAAGCCTGCAGGCACGATTTCAGATAGGCCTTGCCCTTATTCTATGTTTTTTCTGCCTGCTTTCGGTTGTAGTCGTCTATACCCTGCAGCGAAACCTGCTGGAGCGGGAAGCTCTACGGCAGACCAATGTGGTCATGAGTTCGCTCGAAGCAACCAGGCGCTATGTCCGTGAAACACTTCGTCCACGGATGTATGAGATTCTGCCACAACACAGCTTTGTTATCGAATCCATGTCCTCCTCTTATATCACCAGGGTTATTATGCAGAATCTGGGTGAAGAACTTTCAGAATTCAACTATCGGCGGGTGGCTGAAAACCCAAGGAACCCAGAATTTGCCCCGCAGGATCTTGAGCGGAAAATGATTACCCATTTCCGTGACAAGGAGGACCTGGATAGCTGGGAAGGCGTGATTGGTCAAGGCGCCTCACAGCAATTTATTCGATTTCAGCCGGTTCGTTTCAATCAATCATGTCTTGTCTGCCACGGTCGCCCTGAAGATGCCCCGCAAGGGATAATCGAGCGCTACGGAGACAAAGGCGGATTTTACAAAAAAGTAGGTGAGGTGGGTGGGGTCGTCTCCGTCTCGATCCCTCTGGGCCGTGATTTGATCGGCATCCGCACCTCGGTTTTTTGGTTGTTCGGTTGCATCCTCGCATCCAGCCTTTTACTTTTCCTTTTTATCCAACTGTTTTTCAGGCAGTTGGTCGTGGTGAACCTCCATAACTTGCTCGGTTTTTTTCGGGAAACGGTAACTGATGCCAAAGGATCGCAGCTATATGAACGAATTACTTCTCAAGACGAAATCAAGGAGATGTCGGAAGGCATGCGTTTACTGGCCACTCATATTCGCGACAATAAAAACCAGTTGGAACAACACGCCCTTCAACTGGAAGACATTGTGGCCCAGCGCACCGAGGCACTTGAACGCTCTCATGACCAGCTCGCTCAACAGATACGGCAACGCAACAGCGAACTCAACCTTTTCATTGCCATATCTGACTTGACTTCACGGGCCGCTGCACTTGAAGATATTCTCAACCAGGTGCTGTTGAAAGCAAAACAAGTTCTCCCTGGAAAAAATATAGCCCTCTATCTTCGCAACAACCGTGGTGAGCTAGAGCTTTGCTGTAGCAACTCTCCCATCGAAGTTCCCCAGATTTTCCGTTTCAGCGATGTCACTGATCCGGCATTACAGCTTTCAGGTAGTGAAAATAACCTAACTCTTGAGAGTATGGTTATCGTTGATGAACAACAGAGCAGTGTTGCCATTCCCCTCAGCTATAGAGAAAAAAATCATGGTATGATGCTGCTCACCGGATTGGACCGTGACTACCTTTCCGAACCGGCTAAAGATTTGCTCTTGTCCATAGGCAACCAGATTGGCATAGCCTTCGAAAGCATCCAGAACACCAATGCTCTTCGACACTCCGAACAACTACTACAATCTGTTATCAACGGTATCAGCGACCCACTGGTCCTCATGGATAACAGCGGTCTTCTACAGATTGTCAATGAAGCTTTTCTCTCGCGCCACCAGCTTACCCACGAAGAAGCACTTGGTAAAAGGCTTACCGATCTTGTCGGTCCGAAGAACTGTTTTATGGGTCAGGCGGCTGAAAAGTTTAACCATCAAATTACCACTCCGCTCAGCCAGAAAATCACCACTGACGATGGATCAGACTTTGAAGTACTTTTCTATCCGGTCTCCAATCACGAAGGAGTGGTGAGTTCCATCATCTGTCTCGCCCACGATGTCACCGAAAGTGTTCGGGTGCAGCAGAAATTGCGGCAAACCGAGAAACTTGCCGCTATTGGCCAGCTTGCCGCCGGCGTTGCCCATGAAATAAACAACCCTCTATCCATCATTCTCTGCCACACCGATATCGTCAAAAATGAGTACTCCATAACCGAGGAGCTTAGGGAAGATATCGAGACCATCGAGCGGCACGCCAATAACTGCCGGCATACGGTGACAGAGCTGCTTAACTTCGCCCGGATCAAAGACAACCAGCTTCTCAAGCAACACAAGAATATCAACGAAGCTATTCGTCTGGTTGCAGCAATGGTCGAAGTACAGTTTGCCAAGCAATATATTGAACTTATTCTCGAGCTTGATCGCAACGAACCCCAGGCTTTTTTTGATTCAGATCGCATCCAACAGGTTCTGATGAATCTGTTGATGAACAGTGCCCAAGCCATTGGCAAAGACGGAACAATCCGCATTACCTCCAGGTCGACCACCGAGTCAATTTATATCGATATCGAGGATGACGGTCCCGGCATATCTGCTGAGGTAAAAGAAAGTATTTTTGATCCTTTTTTTACCACCAAGGGACAGGGAACCGGGCTCGGGTTGTCCGTCAGCTACCGTATTATCAATGATCACGACGGGGAAATCAGCGTTTCCAGCCAACCAGGAAAAACCATCTTTACCATTCAATTTCCACGAAACAGCAAATCATGACCAAAACATCCGAATTCAATGACAGCACCTTCCTCATCGTTGACGACGAGCCAGACCTCCTCAGGGGTCTTTCACGATCCCTTTCCCGTCGTCTTGACGGAATGACTATATTACTAGCCCATGGTGGCAAAGAAGCCCTGGAAATTATTAGCAGTAAACGAATAGACATTGTCCTGCTCGACATGAAAATGGATGATCTCAGCGGTATGGAGGTTCTTGAGGAAATCAATCGCCTCAACGAAGACCTCACGGTCATCATGATGACCGCCTTTGGGTCCATTCCGCTTGCCGTTGAAGCTATCCATGCAGGCGCATGGGATTTTGTCACCAAACCCATAGACCTTGACGCCCTGGCTCGTCTCCTGAAGAAAGGAATAGAGCGCAGCCGACTCATCAAGGAGAATATCCGTCTACTTGAGCAACTGCACGAAAGCGACACCCCGTCTCATTTCGTTGGTGATTCTGCGGTGATGCGCCAGCTCTACCGAAATATCAAAGCAGTTGCTGCCTCCGACTATACGGTATTGATTCGCGGTGCATCCGGCACCGGCAAGGAAATTGCCGCCAATATGATCCACCGCCTGAGTTCGCGTAAAAACAAACCATTTGTCATGGTCAACTGTCCAGCCATACCCGAGCAACTCCTGGAATCTGAACTCTTTGGCCATCGCAAAGGGGCGTTTACGGGTGCTGACCACGACCATGAAGGCATGTTTGTTCAAGCCAACGGAGGTACCATCTGCCTTGACGAAATCGGTGACATTCCCGTGTCCATTCAAACGAAGCTGTTACGCGTCCTGCAGAACAAAGAGGTAAAACCACTTGGCAGCAATAACACGCGACCGGTGGATGTACGCATTCTCGCTTCCACAAACCAGAATCTCGAAGAACACATAGAAAACCAGACCTTCCGCGAGGATCTTTTCTACCGCCTTAACGTAGTTACCATTGCAACACCATGGCTGCGAGACATCCCCGAGGATATCCCGCTCATCGCCGATCATTTTCTCAGGCAGGCCTGCCGAGAATTGCAATGCAGCCGCAAAACTCTCTCGAATGCGGCTCTGCAAGTTCTGGAAAGACAACCATGGCCGGGAAACTGCCGTCAGTTGCAAAACGTCATCAGGCGTGCCGCTGTTTTTTCGCGAGGCGAAACGGTCGAGCCTGAACATTTTGCTGATCTTACGCCACCCGAAGATAAAGAAGACAAGTCGACATCATCTCTATCAAGGCCTTACAAAGAAGCTAAGGAGGCCTGCCTGAGTGCCTTCTCCGAACGTTACATAACTGATCTTCTAAAAAGCACCAAAGGAAACGTTTCTGAAGCCGCCAGACGCTCTGAACTAACCAGAGCCGCCCTGCAAAAAATAATGAAGCGTCAGGGAATTCACGGCAACTCATTTAAAGTGTAGTGCATCAATTTACCAGGCGAAGAATTCTTGCAGAGATAGATTGGCAAAATAATCTTCAGAGAATTGCAAAGTTCCCGACAGATTTTATCTTGTAATGGTTAATGAAGATCATGTGCATAATCTTGGTAATGGAGCCAAGACCATCCGAGATGCGCGGAACATGATACTGAGTATGACATGCAGATAAAGTTTAAAGCAGTTGTACCAATTGATCACTAAGCTTATCGAAATAAAAAGAATGAAGAGCATATTTACTTTTATGGCAGCGGCCTTAAAAACACTTGTCTTACTGACTTTCTTCACCTCAACTGGCTGTAGCCAGGACGGCTGGCATAATACCCGCCGTGATTCAGCAGGCCTCGCGCCCCTCCCGGAAAGCACTCCGGAGGCAGTGCTACAGGTATATGGGGCCAATGCCTGGGGCTGGCGCGGCTGGTTTGCTATTCACACCTGGGTTGCCGTCAAACCTTCGGACGCGTCCTCCTACACCGTCCTCGACGTCGCTGGCTGGCGTGGCAGGGGTGGCGGCTCGGTGGTACGAATCCGCCAGGATATTCCCGATCGCTACTGGTTTGGCGCCAAACCCGAGATCATTGCTGAGCACAGGGGGGAGGGAGTTGATGAACTCATCGCAGACGTTCTCGATGCGGCCGATAATTATCCCTGGAAGACGACCTACAAGGGCTTCCCCGGCCCGAATAGCAATACTTTCACCGCCTGGATAGGCAGGGAGGTTCCTAGGCTCAACCTGCAATTGCCCTTTTCTGCTATTGGTAAGGGTTACAAAGAGGAGTAGAGAATATAACCCCACCTACCCCCTGCTATGAATAACAGAGTATGCATTAGTTTCTGTTGCGTATTCAGTAAGAGTATTAATGTAGAGCCTAAAGTGCATATTTGATACTTGTGCAGACAATATTCGTCATACAATTTATTACCTTCGTGTGAGGAAAAGT
>JASJDT010000071.1 GCA_030065655.1 Desulfocapsaceae bacterium
AGCCAACAGCTATTACCAAGAAGCTTTGGAGGACGATCCAGACAATGCAGCTCTCCACTATAATCTGGGAGCTGCCGCTTACAAAAGTAACAGTTTCGATGAAGCCATATCTTCTTTTAACCAGGCCCTACAGAGCGATGATCTCTCTTTGCAGGAAAAGGCCTATTATAATCTGGGCAACAGTTATTTTCGACAGGGTGAAAGCATGCAAATCAGTCACCCCCAAAAAACCATAGAGCATTGGCAGGAGGCTTTAACAGCTTACAGCTCTACGCTCAAACTGCAACCTGACAACCAGGACGCCCGTTTCAATCACGAGTTTGTCAAAAGAAAACTGGACCAATTGCAGCAGCAGCAACAGCAACAGCAACAACAATCTCAGGAAAACAAAGGTGATGAGAATAATCAGCAGGACAACAAACAGCCAGACAAGCAACAAGAAAGCAGCAACCAGAGTGGGGATGAGCAAAGTTCTGCAGACCAAAACAACCAGGAAGACACAGAGAAGAACCGGGAAAATGAGGAACAATCTGAGCCCCATCAAAAACAACCTCAAGGCGAAGAAGACCAGCAGCAGCGCCCCGATCAGCAACTTTCCCTTGGCCATAAAATGAGCCGGGAAGAAGCAGAGCAACTCCTGCGGGAGATGCAAAATGAAGAGGGCAGACTTAACTTTCTGCCACAATCGGAAAACGACAACAACTCCAACAAAAGCCGTAAATGGTAATGTAGCCGATGTTTAGAAAATTTTTCTTATTGCTCTTTACTCTTTTCCTGGCCGCGTTAACCACGTTTGGCGAAGGACCCCTTTATTCCGCACTGGCTAGAAGCAATGTTGATCTCTCGGTAAGTTTGAGTCAGAAGCAGCTCCGTGTCAATCAGAGTGCAGCCCTCACTATCACCGTCACTGGTGCAAAGTCAGCAGAGATTGAGTTGCCCGAAATGGACGATATCGTTTTTCAACAACGAGGGCAGAGCAGGAAAATACAGATAATTAACGGCGATTTTTCCTCCTCTGTGGCGACCTCCTACCATGTCCGACCACTGAAAAAAGGAAATTATACCATCCCTCCCATCACCGTCCGGGTCGGAGATGAGGTTATGAAAACGAAACCGCTGTCGTTTACGGTGGTCGCTGATGCCGTAGAGCAAGGCTCCTCGGTTGGGCAATCCGGTGAAACCACTGGGAACAACGGTCTGGCTTTTCTAAAGATTGAGAATTTACCAGAAGACGGCTATAGAGGCCAACTTATCCCGGTTACCATCAAAGCCTATTTCCGCGAAGGCATACGTGCAGAAATCGACCATTTGCCGGCAATCACTGGAGCAAGTTATGTCCTCACCCCGCTTGACAGACAGCCTTTACAAGGCCAGGAAACAGTCAACGGTAGGAACTATTCTGTCCTTATCTGGAAATCATCCATTTCCGCGATCAAGGCTGGGCGGCATCCGCTCCAGATTGGTCTGGAGGCAACCTTGCTCATTCCGGTAAAAAACAGACCTGGCAGGGGTTTAGACCCATTTCTTGACGATGACGCTTTCCGGGGTTTTTTTGATCGTATAAAAAGAAAAGATGTAAACCTGCAAAGCACAGCCCACATGATGGCCATTGCACCTCTTCCGGAGGAGGGAAAGCCTGCTGATTTTAACGGTGCGGTCGGCGATTTCAACTTCAAGGTAGAGGCATCTCCCCGCCAGGTTGAAATCGGTGAACCGGTTACGCTCACTATGACCATCTCCGGTGAGGGCAATTTCGACACTGTTTCCGCCCCAGATTTTCCCGTAGCTACTGACTGGAAAACCTACTCGCCTGTCTCTCGTTTCGAGGATAAAGGTGAGGGTTATCGAGGCATAAAAATATTCGAACAGGCCGTTGTCCCTACCACCGGAGAGGTACAGGCCATTCCGGAGCTCAGTTTTAGCTATTTCGATCCTGCCGAGGGGTCCTATATAACCATTAACTCTGATCTTCTTCCTCTCCATGTTTCCGGAGGAAAAGCATTAGCAACACAGCTTCCATCGAAACAAAGCGACACCACCCTAGATTCACCTTCTGAAAAAGACCAGCTTCTGCCAACGATTGACCAGCATCTTACCAGCAGCAGCTTTACTCCGGCCATAAACCCCGTTTTTCAACTCCCCTGGTTTATCATTTTGACGGCGTTGACCACCGTTGTACTGATCACTGTTGTTTTTTTACATCTGAGAAAAAGATATCTTTCCCAAAACCACCAGCTTCTCCAGGAGAAAGTCCTCAAAAAAACACTTGCCGAAAAAGACAATGTACTGCAGATGGCGATCAAGCAGGGCGAGGATGGTCTGTTCCTTAAAACCTGCCGGGAAATGATTCAAATCCACTTGGCCCGTCTGGCAAATGCCAGCAACAGAGAACCTGCTTCTCTCATCCTCTCTGACCTGAAAAACATGCTGCCTGCTGAATCACCTCTCATTGAAATCTTTGCTGTAGCCCAGGAGCATGCTTACGGCGGGGGAAGGCTGACGGTGGCTCAGATGGAGCAGTATCGTCAGCAGTTGCGCTCATCTCTGGAGGAAAACCGATGAGCGGCAAAGCATACTCACCGGCTATCACAGCAACTTTCTTGTTGACCGCAATGCTTGTCTGGCTGTTCTCCATCACTTCTGTCCAAGCGGCAGCTTCCCGTTCATTGCAGGAGGGGCTTCATCTCGGCAATGCAGCCTATGGTGAAGGCCGTTTCCAGGAAGCCATTGCAATCTATTCGGCTCTCATCGATGAATATGGTTTCAGCCCAGAATTACTCCATAATCTTGCCAACAGTTATGCAGCTGCAGGGGAGAATGGACGGGCAATTCTTCATTATCTCCAGGGTCTGAGAATTGCTCCTGGCGATGATGATCTGCAAGCCGATCTGGAGCTGATTAGGCAAAAAGCAGGACTGTTTGATCAGGAACATTCTTTCACTGAGCGGCTGTTCCGCCATTACAATATGAACCAATGGCTGACCAGTGCGTTAGCTTTCTACGGCCTCTTCACTCTGCTGCTTGGACTTAACCTTCGGCTTCACTTTAAAAAAGCCCTCTCTACTCTCGGACCTCTTCTTGTCTGTGCCATGCTGTTCTGTTGTCTGGGCGCCTACGTGCAAAAAGAAGAATGGTACAGCGGCGTCATCGTTGCTCCAGACGCCAGGCTTCTATTATCGCCATTTCAAGAATCGTCGACGAATGGTTCACTGGCAGAGGGGACGCTGGTATTTGCTGAGAAGTCACACGAAGGCTATCTTTACGTACGTGACCAGCGAGGAAGATCTGGGTGGGTTAATGGTTCGTATTTCGCTAGGATTAACACGTCTGCAGCTACATTTCACCGCGATGGTGTTGAACCAGACTCGTTGCGGCAATAGCGGCAGTCTCAGAACGAAGAATTCTCGTGCCGAGACCAACGGTCTGCCAACCGACTTTTCTGGCTGTCTCAATTTCCTCTTCGGTAAAACCACCCTCGGGTCCAAAAATAATAACGACAGATGTGCCTGATCTCAGCTTTTCAGCATGGTCATGCAGGCTTACTTTTTTCTCTTTTTCCCAGAATAGCAGCTTCAGGCTATCAACGGCAGCACCAGTAATATCGATCATGTCCTGGAACGAGTGGATATCATAGAGTTCCATTGTAGATGAACGTTCACACTGTTTGCAGGCTTCGGCTATTATCCGGCGCCAACGCTCACCTTTGCCCTGATACTGCTGAATGAGATTGCCCTGACTGCGTGCTGAGACAAAGGGATGGAATTCATCTACGCCTAGTTCGGTACATTTTTGGAGGATGAACTCCATATTTTTGGTTTTTATGCCGCCTTGACCGACGCTGAGCTTGCCTATTGCGGAATCCTCACGAGACAAACGAGTGCCTAGAGCAAGCTCGACTCTTTTACCGGTTGCAATGATTTCAGCTGAAAAGACAAAGCCATCATGATCGCACAGCTCTACCTGCTCACCCTCTTTGAGCCGTAGTACCCTGCTGATATGGTGCGACTCTCTGCTGCCGAGGAAAACCGAGTCTCCGCGGCGCTGCTCACTCTGAAAGAAAAAGCGTCTCATTTGATTAATCCGGTAAATGGAACGAAGACCTGGACAGCGGTTTTATTAGAGCCTTAAGTGCCCGGCCTAGATGCTCCTTTCTTTTTTGATCTCTTTTACATTTGGTTTTGGAAAGCAAGGTCCTAACCTCGCAAGCGGGACTCTGTTGAGTACCCCCTTGAGGGGTGTAAGTGCACAGGAGCTTCCCCCAACTTGACAGTTGCTAATACTTTCCGTTTTCTTGTTGCTAATGACGGAAATGTTTTTTTGGACACTAAATTACGTTTTTGACTCTGCCAGAAAAAATGGTACAACAATAATTGATCATTCCTATCAATGAAGATCCTGCAGAACACTCAAATTTACCTGAATGGGTGGCAGACATGTGGCAGTATAAAAAAAAACGGCAGCAGCTGTCTAACTCAAAAGAAGATTAAAATTACCACGATAACTTAATTTCTACCATGGAATCACACGACCGAAGAATACAAATGCGTTTTTCCCTGGATATCCAGGCCAAGCTCAGTACTGATAGCAGCAGCTCGGGGAAGATGATCTCCGAAGAAACCATGGCAACCAATATCAGCGCCGGTGGCGCATTTGTGGTAACGCAACACAAGATTCCCCTGGCGAGTAAAGTATATCTTGAATTTCTGGTGGATTATGAACAACTCAAAAAGCTGCGTTTTATCCTCTCCCTGGAGAGCTTGAAATCCTTCACCGGAAAAAAGATCTGGGTCAAGGCTACCGGTATCGTCATCCGCCAGGAGGATAGCGGCATTGGTATCATCTTCGACCAAGACTACCAGCTCTCGCCCATGGATGGCCAGGCCGTCGAATAAAAAAAGTTTATAGCACTCTGAAAATCAACTCTTTCGCCGCATCAGCAGCGCAGCCCATTCCTGCTGAGTGCGGAGTTCTTCAAGAATAAACCCACATCTTTCATACACAGCCTTGGCCGATTCTGCCTGGGTGCCTGCCAGAAGTCCGGAGAGAACAAGCTTACCACCGATCTCCGTTAGCCGCTGAAGGTCTGCCGACATGCTCAGTAATACATCATGGATAATATTGGCAACCACCAGGGAATGGTGCCCGGTGAGGTTTTCCAACGGCTCCTCGCTGACCTGCATTATTCCCGAAAGATTATTCATTCTGCAGTTTTCTCTGGCAATCTGAACAGCAACAGGATCGTTGTCGATTCCGAAAACCTCTTTAGCCCCGAAGAGTGCCGCTGCCATTCCTAAAATACCGGTACCGGTGCCGACATCGAGCACAGATCGATCATTTCTTCTTTTTAGAATTTCCTCCTCCATGAACTGAGCGACCAGGGATGTCGTGGCATGGTGGCCGGTACCAAAAGCCATTCCCGGATCCATAACCATGACCTTTTCCTCCTCCTGCACCTCATATTTTTCCCAGGTAGGCGCAACCACAAGATGGGGAGTGAGGTAATAGGGAGAAAAATGCTTTTTCCAGGTTTGCCCCCAATCCTCCTCACCAATAAGTTCATGGTCCAGTTGCGGTGTTTCTACCTTGAATATATTCGACATTTCTTGGGCATAGTCTGATATGCGGTTGATGATCTGCTGCACTTCCTCAGCAGTGGGACTTTCCTTGTCTACATACACCTTGATGATCTGCTGCGAAGAGCTCTCAAGTTGATCGACCTCTACCCCTGAGCCGATAACACCGACTAGAAAATCGGAGAGCGGTTCAACCAATACCGGAGCGGTTACCAGGGTAATCTTCAGCCAGGTTTTCATAACACGTTATTTCCTAGAAATTTTCAGACTAAAGCTACAGCATATACGTTCTACCATTCATCATTTCTCAATAAATAGCAATTTCTTTCCCGATGCTTCCGGCTCTACACAGCGATTCATTACAGCTGCAAAGATAAACAGAAATAATCTCGGGCCATAACCGGCCTCAGAGCACTGCCGTCTAAAAATATTTCGACAATTTCAGCGTTTCAGATTACCTTCATTATGTGTTGGCTAGCCAACCCGGCCGATATAGCTGAGGCGGCTCCGAGATGCGGGTAACGCTGATATTTTAGAGTTTCCAAGCCGCTATCTGCATTTTAGGCCTTAAACCTCTGAATATATATTTCTTTGTGAAACCGAAACCATACAGCACCTTTGACAGGAATGACTGGTTTCTTGCCTGTCCCGATTGCGATCTGGTATTGCCGAAAGTCCAGCCCCCTAAGGGTAATAGAACAGAATGCCCCCGTTGCGGATGCGTATTGCTTAATCATTGTCACGACACCGTCTCCCGCTCATTGGCCTTGGCCCTCACTGGTCTGCTCTTTTATTTTCCGGCAGTCCTCCTGCCATTGTTGACATTTCGTAAGCTTGGCTTGAGTGAAACCGGCAACATCCTCAATACTGTTCAGGAATTCATCGACCAGGAATATTTTCTGGTGGCACTGATAGTCTTACTCTCAGCCGTGCTCTTTCCCCTGGTCAAACTTTCTCTGCTCGCCACAGTTTCGTTCTGTCTGAAGATCAAACGCCACCCGGAATATCTCAAACTCTTTTTCAGGATCTACAATTATCTGGACTCGTGGGCCATGGTAGAGGTTTTCCTTCTGGGCATCATGATCACCATCATAAAAATGCAGGATTCCACGGAAATATATTTCGGCGCGGGATTTTTCTGCTTCATCGGTCTGGTTCTGGTAACCATGGCAACGTCGTTGACCGTGTGTAAGGAAAGCTTCTGGATGCTTATTGAAAGCAAAGGAGAGAGGAGTTGGCAGTATTTCCACAATACCATCTCCGCCGCCCTGGCAATCGGCATTAAAACAGCTGCTACCAACAATCTCTTTCTCTGCCGCGAGTGTCACCTGCTGTGTTATAATCACCCTGGCCATGCCGGAAAAAAACAGATCTGCCGGCGGTGCGGAGCAACACTTCATTTTCGCAAACCGGCTAGTATCTCCAGGACCTGGGCCTTGACCATAACCGCATTGCTGCTGCTTTTTCCGGCCAACTTACTGCCGATAATGCATGTTGATTTTCTGGGTATTCCCAGCAGTTCGACAATTCTCGATGGTATAAAAATCTTTTTTCAGGAAGGTTCTTATTTTATCGCCCTTATCATTCTGACGGCGTCAATTCTCATTCCTATTTTCAAAATAGTCGGCCTGGTGATAATCCTGCTGACCATACAGTTCCGCCGCCCCAAATATCTCCGGCAGAAAACGGCGATGTTTCGCTTTATCGAATTTATCGGGAGATGGTCAATGCTGGACATATTCGTCATCGCCCTACTCGGCTTTTATATCAATTTTGGATTTCTCTCTTCGATTGAGACAGCTCCCGCAGCGACGTATTTCTGTCTTGTCGTGGTAACCACAATGCTGGCGGCAATTACTTTTGATCCGCGACTCCTGTGGGATTTGCTCAATGGTGAAGAAGATTATGAACTCTCAACACAATAGTCTGGAGAAAAGCAATGGAACCAATTCCTGTATTTAAGGAAAAAAAGGCGATTTCACCAGTCTGGACATTGCCTATCATTGCCCTAATCATTTGTGCCTGGATTGTTTATACCAGCTATAAGAACGCCGGTATTCCGATCACCGTTTATTTTGAGGATGCCACCGGTATTACAGCCGGCAAAACACAGGTCATTGCCCGTGGGGTTCCTATCGGTACCGTAAAAAAGATTGTACCCGATGTCGGCAACAGGAGAGTCAAGGCCTCGGTCACCATTGATAAATCAGCAGCAGATATGCTGGTTGAGGATACCTTGTTCTGGATTGTCCGACCCGAGATCTCCGCGGCCAGTGTGGAGGGACTCGATACACTTTTTTCCGGAAGCTACATCGGTATTCAGCCGGGCACATCTGCAACCAACGCCGAAGAGTTTATCGGTGTTGAAGCTGCCCCTCCCATTCCTAAGGAAACACCTGGGTTGCATGTAGTCCTGCGAGCAGAAAAACTTGGATCCATCCAAAATGGCTCTTCAGTCTACTATCGAAATGTTGCCATTGGCTCAGTTACCTCGCACAGTCTCGACCAGGCAAATGATACGATTACTATCAAGATATATATTCAGCCGGAATATAGCCACCTGGTCAAGGAAGGAAGCCGCTTCTGTAATGCCAGTGGAGTCACTATCCAAGGGAAGCTGACCAACCTGAAGGTCCAGGTTGAATCGCTTGCCTCGCTCATCCGAGGGGGCATTGTTCTGCACACTCCCGAACAACTTAGTGATACCCCGCCAGTCGACAACGGCCATGTGTTCCTTCTGTACAAAGACGTCGATGCAGCCAGGTATGGTATTAAAATGACCCTGCAACTTGCCTCCAGCAAAGGCATAACCGAGGGAGAGACCCAGGTTATTTACCGGGGACTTGTTGCCGGGGTGGTAGAAAAAATAGAATTCAGCAATGATGAAAGACGTTCTGTCACCGCTCACATCATGCTTGATCCGCGAGCTGAGAGAATCCTCCGGGAAACCACACAGTTCTGGATGGTCACACCAGAAATAAGTCCTGAACGAATTGAAAATATTGATCTTCTGCTGGCCGGATCATTTATCACTTTTGATCCTGGAACGGGAGCTTTTCAAGATCAATTTACCATACTTCCGGAACCTCCCCCCCAAAAACCCCTCCGAGCCGGCACCGAATTTATTCTCTCCGCCGAAGATTCCTATGCTCTGCAACGTGGAGCACCAGTGATGTTTAAAAGTAAAAAAGTGGGAGAGGTTCTCGACATCGAAATCGATGAATCACTCTCTCACTTTTCCATTCCGGTCTATATCTACAGACCCTACGAAAGGCTCATCCGAGCAGATTCTGTTTTTTGGAGGGATGGCGGTGTGTCCATGGAAGCCTCCCTGCAGGGAGTTGAAGTGCAGGCCAACTCCCTAGCCGCCATTCTGCGTGGTGGCATCTCCTTTCTCACCCCGGAAAACTCCCAGAAAAATCCAGTAACCGAAATAGCCGGTACGATATTTCCCGTGTATGGCAGCTACGAGGAAGCCCGCCAGAAATCGAAGGCGCTACAGGAACCAGGTTTCCGCTTTCAGCTGATTACCGATGATCCGAAGGCCTATCGAGCAGGGACGCCTATTTTTTATAAAAATATAAACGTAGGAGAGGTATCCGGACTACGCCTCTCAAAAAACAACCTGCACGTCCTGCTCGATTGTTTTATCCGAGAAATCTATGCGGATACGGTCAATTCATCGTCACGGTTTTATGATTTAAGCGGTATTACCGTTGCCGGCAGCTTGTCGGGTGTCTCCATGGAAACCGGCTCATTGAGATCCATCCTTGAAGGTGGACTGAGCTACTTTACCCCGAAAAAAGAAGCCGGAAAATCGGATAAACCGACCTTCCCTCTGTATGCATCAAGAGACAAAGCAGAGGCTGTGGACAAAGCAGCCATTATAGTGAAATTCAGTGACTGTGATGATCTGAAAGAAGGCGCTCCGGTGAAATACAAAGGTGTTGTCATTGGGGAAGTTGCCAAACTTCGTTTTGCCGATAATTTGCGCGACATCATGGTCACCCTGCTCATCGATCGTCAGGCAGCAACATTCTTCAAAGAGGATACCAAGATTTGGCTTGAACAAACTGAAATCAGCCTTTCCGGTATAAAGAACATGAAAAACGTTCTCTTTGGTTCGTACATCAGCATCCTTCCGGGTCCAGGCCCCCTCAAACGTACATTTGTGGCCCAGTCCAGTCCGCCCATCAAGCAGGTGGAAAAGTTGACCGGCTTGCAACTTACACTGCAGACGAAAAACCTGGGTTCGCTGAAAATCGACTCACCTGTTTATTATCGTCAGATACAGGTGGGGAAGGTCACCAGTTTCCGGTTATCGGAGACCTATGAAAGCGTCCTTATTTTCATCAACATCGAAGAGCCATATGTGCCAATCGTCAGGGAGAATACCAGGTTCTGGAAGGCAAGTGGTGCTAGAATCAGCGGTGGTCTTTTTTCGGGTTTGTCAATATCAACGGAATCCATGGAAGCACTTCTCACCGGTGGTATTGCTTTGGCCACACCGGAAAACGCGGAAATGGGCAAACCGGTGGCAGCTTACCACCTCTTTACCCTGCACAATCAAGCCGAAGAAGAATGGCGGGACTGGCAGCCAAACATCACTTTGGTAAAAAAAGAAATACCAAAATCAGTACCGACCGCCAGAAAAGCAGAATAGGGTGAGGGACAATCCCGAAAGACTTGTGACCTACGCCTCGGCGACGATAACGCGTGAAACGGGGGGAACGTAATATCTGTTTTCTGCTGCGGTTACGCTGCTACTTTCGCTCTGTTTGGTTCCATCGTTGAAGACGATGAGATTGAGATGAAGTAGATTGTATATTTCATTACACAGTTCTTCGAAAGAAACTGATACCTGTTTTTCAATATCGGCAAGGGCGGTGACTCCTTGAATACATGAAAGTATGCGCAGCATTCTCGGCGTCATGCTGACCTCACCGAAATTCCAATTCTGAGTCCGCACAAACGCCATGTCCTGGATATGAGCTTTATACATATTTTTCTCCTGACACTAGAAAGATTCAGGGAAGATCTCTCCCTGTTTACTCCAGGTATACACCAGGCGTGGTAGTGCAGGAGACATGCCAGATCCGAACAATTCTAACAATTCCAGGCTTTCCAAGGAGAATTGATTACCCGCTTGGTCTCAAATTGCTATTTTTTTGCACTGATGTGGGAAGATTTTGTAACCAGTATGTCAATTTGTGCACCTTTTTGCCTTCGTGTTCAGGGCTTTTGCCATTAAAATTACCAAACAACATGACTCTTGCCTGACAAACGAATGGTCAAAAAACAGCAATCATATTCTGGTATCCATTGACTAAAAAATACAACCAGGGCAGGACAATTATCAGTAGACCTGTGGTTACCAGCCAGAGACTGTTGGCAAGTTCCAGGTCCAAATCAAAGATGGAAGCGGCTACGAGAGCATTAAAAGCCACAGGCATAGAACTGAGAATGAGAACAACCTGAAAAGGCAGACCGCCAGCTACTTCATGAAGATTCAGAAGCAGGGCCAGCGAGCAGGCTATCACCGGAATAATGACAAATTTGGTCCCGGCCACAGCCCCGCATTTGCCAAGGTGCTTACCAACGCTGGAAAAGCGCATGCCAAGACCTATGGAGAAAATGAGCACAAAGGTACCGATAGGCACGGAAAAGGCGGTAATAACCTCAAAAAAATAAGGCCTGACCACACCGGCAAGATTCAAGGTTACACCGATAGTAAAGGCTGAAAAAGCCGTGGCCACAAAAGGATCCTTCAATACACTCAAAAAACGCTGGCTCAAGGTGGCCTGAATTGTTTCGCTTCCCCCATAGTACCTGGCAATGGGAAACCCTATGGTATAATAGCTCATTTCTTCAAACATCTTATAAAGCGCCACCAGAGCAAATCCTTCCTCTCCCAGGAACATGAAACATACCAGACCGCCAATTGCCCCAATATTGGTAAACGAGCCGCAGCAGTACATCACCCCCCGCTGTTCTCTGCTCACTCGGAGGATATGGGCAAAAATCAGACCCAGCAACCCGCCTAAAAGCAAAGCAACAATACCTACGACGGGCAACCATACTACCCTCAGGTCACTGAAAGATACCACCCAGACAGCACCGAGAAAGGAGATTGGCATGAAGATCAGCAGACCTATTTTCTGGAGTATTTTCCGAAGACTGATAATATCCAACGGCAGACTCACTACATCTCTTCGGCAGAGCTGTTGCAGGAGATAACCTGAAGATAGGCCACTGATGATCAATGTTAATGAGAAAAGTAGCTTTACCATGAGAATCTAATCTGTTGCCTGCCTTGTTTGTCTACAGCGTAAAGATGATATGGGTGAGGACCAAAATCCTCATAGATGTACCGGAAGCCTAAACCAAAAAAGATGTTGGCAGCCGCGAATTACTTCCGTTTCCTCTTAATATTGTAGCGTTTTTTGGCCTCACTGGTGAGTTTTCTGAGATTGAGCCCCAAGTCTTCCTTGGGGTTCAGAATGTATAAGCTATATTTTGGCAAACGTCTCCCAGGGTTGGTCTCAGAATATATTCTCAAAATCGCATATACCTGAAGATCACCATACGTCGCACAGGCTTCCTCTGGCCTGATTTTCATCTTCTTTCTCTTGAGCTCTTTTTGAAAAAGAGGAGATATTGCTTCAAAAGAGATGGTGGCAAACTCACCAAATTTTCCAATTCCAAGCACCCGGGTTAATCCGGTGAAGTTATTTTCCTTGTAGCGTGTATCATGGCAAACGACCACATGGGGAGCATAGAGAATTTTCCCATCGCTTGAAACAGCCTGTTCGCGCGCCTGGTCGAGGTCATGGATGAAAATCTGCGCCTGCTTTTGCGAAAAGTTGAGCTCTGTTCTGTTATAGGCAAAAAACATGGGCGGATTGATAAGTCCCACAGCGATACATGAACTGATTCGGGTACGCGCTCCATACGGAGGTCTCATATAGGTTGGACAATGGCTTTTTATGATATCATCGGCCGTAGTCTCAATGGAACTGGCAGTGCCTATTTTCATTTGCCGACGATGAGCCGCTCGCTTATAGGTGTAAATTCTTCGGGCAGCCTTGGAAAAAAATCCGCCGTCCAGGTTGATCCCCGTTGCCAGGCCATCTGGATAGAGCAAGGAGGCATTATCATAACGCATCGCCTCCCTGACTTTTCTTCGAAAACCAGCAGCTTCAATCTGACCATAAGGCGTATATCGAATAAACCGCTCATCGACGTCCTGGAAAATTAATCCACCGGGAATGAAAATAGCACCTTTGTTATCAAATTTCCCGGTTGCACCTTCATCACTTTTTTCGGGAAGGAAACCCGTTTCATACTGGCCGATCATCTTCCACAGTGTATCCAGGCGAATTGCCACTATTTCCCTGATGAGTTCATTGTCGATGATCGTCTTTTTGGTGGCCATAGTTTACTTTAAAAGTCGGATTATGGTGTTAAAAATAGCGCTGAGAACTGCTATATCCTATTGTAAAAATGATCACTTTTCAATGATCGGTAACTGTCTAAAAAAACGATTCCACGCTCACACATCAGCAGCTATAGCCTCAATATTTCATGAAAAACAAGCTTTCATCGTTTTTGTTGATAAAATTCAATATCATAAAATAGATTTTCTATGATTTTTGTTGGTACATTTTTGTCCTTGAAAGATCACTGGCAGTCTCATTTTTTTTTCTCTATACGGGCGTACCTGCTGAACCCATCCTCTTCGTTATCAAGGTCTTGCGGTAGATCATTAAAACTATGCCCATGATGCCTCGATTATGAACCCAGCAGGCACGTGAAATATTGAGGCTAGCTACAACAAAACTCTCGATAAAACTTCCCAATAGTTATCCAAATTACAGGTAATGTGCTGATATTGATTTAAAAACACTAGCCACGTGAATAAATAGCTACTCGAAGGAACAGTGTCTGTTACTCTGAACAAGAGGCGGTCATTCCAGAGTTTCTGATTGCCAACTCAGCTTCAACAGAAAAAAGGCAACAGGTATATAGGCAGCCAAAGCAAACGCTGCTATAGAAGGATAGATGATTCTGGTTTCTGGCGAATAGATAAGCAGGAAGGCGATAAAGGCTGGCATTTTGTCAAACTGCATCACCGCAAAAAGAGCTAGGACAATCCTTCTCATAAGATCGGGATAGTTCTCCGCAGTAGCCTTCGATGCCTTATAAAAAAGATACAATGCCGCTATAGTGCCGGCCATATACAGACATGTTCCCCAGAATGCATGCATCCCCAGAGTTGCCGAATCCAAACTCAAGCGCTTTTCATCCGAGGGAAACCAGAGAAAAGCGGGGATGAAAACACTGAGCAGGTAGGCAAAAAAGCCGCCGACAATATGCTGCAGATGGATGGATGAGAGTGTTTCGGCTGGAGCGTATTCTTTTCTTTTGGTCAGCACCAAGCCGGTCATGACGGCAAGAACAAGGGCGAGCACGAAAAACGGCCAGGCTGCACCATCACCAAATACGGGAAACCAAAGTTCCCGACTGGCTTCGGGAACGACAAACATTATCCCGAAAAAGGTGGCGGCCAAGGCCCCGAAACCAATGAGCAAACTGCTCATTATTCGGGTGAAGCCGGCAATATAGCATATCCCTGAGGCTCCGGATATGAATACTACGAAAATAATTCTTAAAATCATCAATCTGCTCCAAAAGTACTGCGAAGGAAGATTGGCAGCTCACGGCCAGTAGTGTGAACAACGACTACAAATAATGTGTATTGTTTTGTCTTTCGTCACCTAACAATACTACACTTATCCATAAAATTTTTCCTTTTCAATACAATACTATCATGCGATACTGTGACAGCGTGCCAGATCTTATAGAAAGCTTGGCTTGCAAAAGGGCAGAAATACATCGAGGAACCTTACCGGGAGACTCCCGACCATGTTAGTAGCAATCTTCTCCGATATCCACGGTAACCTGGAAGCTTTTCAGGCGGTGATTAAAGATCTTCAGAAATACCAGCCTGATACGGTCATCTGTTTAGGTGATCTCATAGGTTACGGCCCTAACCCTGAGGAAGTTATTACGCTTTTTCGCAAGCAAGACTATAAAACGGTACTGGGTAATCACGAAGCAGCATTGCAGAATCATAAAATTTTAAATTCGCTTAATTTTCAGGCCAAGGAAAATGCCATAGCCACTGCCAATATGCTTTCTGCAGAAAGCATCGGGTACTGCCGGAGCTTATCCAAAAATCTGCTTTATGGCGGAGCCCTTTATGTCCATGGCTTTCCACCTTCTTCGGTGATGAAATACGTCACCATGGCAACAGATGAGAGATTCGCCTCTTTTTTTACCAAGAGCAAGCAGCGGATTAATTTCGTCGGTCATAGTCATGACCTGCTCATTATTTCATGGAAGAACGGCAAGCTCATCAAGGAGAAATTGGCAAAAGGCGGCCATACTCTGGAAAATAATACCAAGTACATCATCAACGTGGGCAGTGTCGGGCAACCAAGAGATGGCAATTATTGCGCTAAATACGTTCTCTGGGATACAGACGCAAACTCACTTATGGTCAACTATGTTGATTATGATGTCCAGACGACGGTAAAAAAAATACAAGACTGTGGTTTTCCAGAAACCTACGGCAAGAGGTTATATTAAATCCTAGGCCAGTTCAGATACTTGGATTTTGCGGTCAATTACAAATTGTTTTATGTTATTCGGCCAGGGTTGACCTGCTATTTTTAGGGTTGTCTTCATGAATATCGGCGCTGCGAAGATATTGATCATTCCCTGATTCCTGAGCAATTGATGTGCTCTGATAAATTCGTGATGCAGCAGAACGCCCCTCCAGGGCGTGCTGCGCCAAACCCGATCCCGCCTCATCGTACATGTTGAATGCGGTACATACGCTATAGCTGGCCAGCTCCTCCACCTCTTCAGGAAACCGGGCAACGGCCGCTACCTGACAATTGAATCCGATGCTTCTAATCTGGTGGGCTGCAAACAGGTTGCCCTGATGATTGGGCATGGCCAGGATAATTAGCTCAAGCTCCAGGTCCCGCTTCAGCTTGAGCCAAAACTCTGTATCCAAGGCATCGCCTAGGATGACGTTTCTAGCCTCTGCCCGATTGCTTTCAACCCGTTCAGGCGAGTGCTCCACTCCACAGATACATTCTCCAAAGTGTTTGCGCAACTCTTCATAAGCACCTACGCCGATGCGGCCCATGCCGAAGACCAGGGCCTTGACCTGGCCCGGGTCGATGGGAGCCTCCTGGGGATGGGGCTTTTTCCTGTCTAAACGATAAAGAGAAGGTCCGTATCGGCGGTAGATCCTTTCCGCGTTGGCACTCAAGGGAGCGGAAAAGGCGAAGCTGAGACTCACCGCCATGGCAATAATCAGCAACCACTCAGGCGGGAGAAGCTGTTCGCTGACGGCGATCGCTGCCACAATAAGGCCAAACTCCGAGTAGTTGGTCAAGGTAAGCGAAGAAAACAGGCTCGTGCGGGCACGCAGACCGAAACGACTGACAATCAAGTGGTAAAGGACGGTCTTGAAGGGCAGAAACAGGCAAAGCAGAGTAGCAGCAGCCAACATCTCCAAACTTGGCAGTCCCTGCATGCCAATGGAGAGGAAGAACCCCACCAGCATAAGCTCTTTGAACCCCAAAAGGGCTTTGGAAAGAGAGGAAGCTTTGGGATGGCTTGCAACCAAAACGCCGATGACCAGAGCTCCAAGATCCGGTTTGAGCCCTACCAGAGAAAAAAGCTCTGCTCCCACACCCAAGGCCAGGAAAAGACCGCATAACAGGAAAAGTTCTCCTCTGCCGGATAGATTTATCAACCAAAACAACGCTGGTCTCAACAGAGGCAAGCCAAGCAGAGCCAACGCCCAGGTACTCGGAATTTTACCGGTTGCCCCGGTTAAAAACAAAACGGCAAAAATATCCTGCATGATCAGAATACCTATGGCTACCTTTCCATAAAGGGCCGTCATGTCACCTTTTTCTTCGAGAACCTTAACAGCGAAAACCGTACTGGAAAAAGCCAGGGCAAAGGCAAGGATCATCATGGTAGACCAGGAAAGCTGCAGCAACGGAGTGGTAAGCAGGCTTCGTCCCAAAGCCAGTATG
Source organism: Desulfocapsaceae bacterium (assembly GCA_030065655.1). GTDB lineage: Bacteria > Desulfobacterota > Desulfobulbia > Desulfobulbales > Desulfocapsaceae > Desulfopila_A. The sequence continues at coordinate 16,697 of JASJDT010000071.1, forward strand.
CCGCAAAAGAAGATGGTGGTCAGGATCATCTGAGCTGTGGAACTTACCCAGATTTCCGGCTTAAGAAGATCTCGAATATCGAGTTTAAGACCAATGGAAAAAAGCAGCAGAATGATGCCCAGATCAGCGACCTGTTTGAGACCTGATGGGGGCGTAAGCCCCACCAAGTTAAAGACAAAGCCGGCCAGGAGAAAACCCACCATGGGGGGAAAGCCAATGCGGCTCAAAACTAGACCGAAACCGTAGGCAAAGCTGACAAGAACTACAAGCATCTCTTTTCCTGTTTGCCCATAAATATCAGCCGATGTGATATGAGTGAATTTTGGACATTTGGGTCCACCTCCTGATTGTATGACAAAATACAATGGAAGAGCGACTCATGGTTCGATTGACACCGGTGTTGTAAATCCTGGTGGCTTTATGGCAAGCACTGAGCAAGAAAGCTGGTCAAGGATTGCTTCAGCGGTATTGCCAATGATAAGCCCGGATATACCAGTATGAACGACTGTTCCCATGACGACAAGATCCGCATTTATATTAGCGGCCATTTCAGCAATTAGTTTTTTGGGTGATCCCTTGGGTAAATGAAGTTTTGGAGAAAGAGAATCATACATCTCTTCCCCCATCCAACCACGTAAATATTCGGTCAGTTGGATCAGTTCCTTTTTGTGGTGCTCATGCTCCTTTTCAACGTATTGGTTAAAGTTTCCATGTGACATACCGCTTATTGAGACAAGCGTCTCCTCGGCCAGTGCCTCCCAGACATGGACAACGTTCAGCGATGCGGAATCATTTAACGCAAAAGAGGCTGCCAGTTCCATTATCTCACGATTGAGCTGCTGCTCTTCCCGGAAAGGGCTGACCAGGTCAAAATCTACAGCTGCCATAATGTTGCTGTACTTTGTTTCATTAAGCGGCTTTATCAACCAGACAGGACACGGACATTTGCGAAGCAGGTGCAGGTCTTCGCTCCCAAAGATCCTTTTCGTCCAGCTAGGATTTTCCGCAGGTTTGATAAGCAGGTCAAACCCATTTCTTAGAACAGCCCGTATGGTTTCCAGAAAAGCTTTACCAATCAATATATCCACTTGAATGGATAAATTTTTTCTGACGGGTTGGAGCATCGACTCCAATAGCTTTCGACGCTCAGACGCCACAAAGTCACGTAATCCGCTGGATATCGATCCACCTGAGGGTAGACCGATACCTGCCGAGACAACCTGGGTTGGAATTACATCTATAATAGTGAGATCTGCCCGATTTTGTTCAGCCAGCATCACCGCCCGTGCAATAGCCGACGACTGATCCACCGTCGGTTCGCTTAAGTAAAGGATGTTCTTGAAACGTTCCATGAATTAAATATAGGTCAGAGATGATCGCTTCGTAAACCCACTCTAGTCGTTTCGTGTGCTTTGTTAGCCATTACTACTGGAAAAACTATGTTCTTTCATCCACACTTTCAAGGAATTTCTGGGTAAATTGTCCATACTTTCAATGATTAACTTATCAGAAATACTGATTCGATCCAGCGCGACCGACTTTGAATAATTTTTCCATGAACAAAGTTTGAGAAAGAATCAATCGAAAAACATCACAAACAGAAAACCTTTTTTACCTTGCTTTTCCGGAGCAACAAAGATATCCAATCCTGACCCGGCTAATTGCTGCTTCAAGCCTTGATTTAAGCCTGCCGGCTACCTATGAAGTGGCGGTAGCGGAGATTATCGGCAAGTAGTTGCTCATGGCTGCCGCAGGCGATGCTGCGACCATTTTCCAAAAAACAAACCTGATCGACCCGGGCCAGGGCCTCTTGAGTATGAGTGATGAACAGGCCGCTTCTCCCCGCCAGGTTGGTAAAAATCGTTTCGGTGAAACGGCGCCGGGTTTGATTATCGAGTCCTTCGGTGGGTTCGTCGAGGATCCAGATGGGTGCATTCTTAAGCAGCGCTCTGGCAAGAACCAACCGTCTGGCTTCACCCCCGGAAAGTTGTGAACCGTTTTCTCCCGCCCAGGTTTCCAGGCCATCCGGCAATCCAGCAACAAAATCAGCCAGCTGGGCCTTTTCCAAAGCTTCACGGAGTTGTGTTTCGTCTGCATGTGGTGCGGCTATGAGCAAATTATCGCGAAGAGTTGCGTTAAAAATGTGGGCTTTTTGCGAGACCATGGTGACCATACTCCGTAATTGCTCTTCGCTGAAGAGACGCAGATCAGAGCAGCCAATCGAGATCGTTCCGTGATCGGGGTCCCAGAAGCGGGTGAGCAGGTGCGCCAGAGTGGTCTTGCCGCTACCGCTGGGACCAACCAGCGCCATGGTCGACTGCATAGGGATCAGCAGATCGACAGAATCGATGACCAAATTACTGCCTGATTCGGGGTAGGTGAAACTTACCTGACTGAAATCGATGACAAGGTCTGGCGGTTCGGGCGCTGGGCGCGCTGGAAAAACAACGGTTGAAGGTGCTTTACTGACTTCAAGCAAACGTTCAGCCGCAGCCCTGATTTTGCCAAGTATCTGGTAGGCAAGCGGCAAAGGCTGTATGGATTCGAAGGCGGCGAGCACTCCAAATGCGATCAGTGCCAGAATCGGTTCGGAAAAATGTCCGTTTTGGGCCAGTGGTGCTGCCACATAGAGAGCAAAAAGTGCTGCCAGCCCGCCAAATAGGCTAACAAGTGCCGTGGAGCCACCGGAAATCATGGCCATTTTTTGCTGAAGCCGAAGCAGACGGTCACTCTCGGTTAGCCGCTGATTATTATGACGATGATAGGCTCCGTACACAACCAGATCACCCATGCCCTGCAGGTCTTCCACCAGGTTGCTGCGCAGTAAGGCTTGTTGCTTCTGGATTTCCGCACCGATACGACGACCGAGCCAACCGATTAGAATTGGCGTCATGATCCCGGCAAGAAGGAAAAAGAAACAAAAAATCAGCGCCAGAGAAGGTGCCAGCCACCAGAGCAACCCGCTCACCGCCGCAGCCACGGTAAGGGCGGCAATCGTTGGCGACAGAATACGAACAAACAGCGAATCCAGGATATCAATGTCGGTGACAATCCTGTTCAAGAGATCACCGCTATGATGACGATAGAGACTGGCCGGCGCCTGCGGTTCTATCTTCTGATAAAACCACACACGCAGGGAGGAGAGCAGCCGCAGGGTAGTCTCATGAGAGATGACCCGCTCGGCATAACGAGCTCCGGTGCGGAGCACAGCAAAACCGCGAACACCTGCACTTGGGGTATGAAAATTGAAAAGGTGGGCAGTGGTCAAACTCAGACCGACAACTGCAGACGCGCTGAGAAACCAGCCGGATAACGCCAGCAGACCGATGCTGGCAAAAAGAGTGAGTATCCCGGTAACAAGACTCCAAAATGCCCATAAACGATGAGGGTGCAGGAGTTTGATGAAAGGAAACAACTCTTTCATGATATCACCTGTTCTCCTCCGGTCAACAGACCGGCATAGACACCATTTCTTTCCAGCAGCTGCTGATGGCTGCCCTGCTCGATGATCATACCATTGGCCATCACCGCGATCCGATCGGCATGTCTGGCGGTATCAAGCCGGTGGGTAAGCATAATCATCGTTCTACCCTGCCGCAAACGCTCGAGACTGGCCATGATCATCCGTTCGTTTTCCAGGTCAAGGCCGGCGGTCGGTTCGTCCAGTAAAAGCAGTGGTGCATCCTTGGCGAAGGCACGGGCCAGGGCCACCCGTCGTACCTGGCCCCCGGAGAGCTTACAACCCTGCTCGCCTACCTCTGTTGCCAGACCTTGGTTAAATTGATCGTCTGGCTGCAGATTTGCCTGTTCGGCTGCTACCTGAAGCTGCTGCGGGGACAAATCAGGATTTCCCAGTCTAATATTGTCTGCCAGGCTGCCGACAAACATTTGTGATTGTTGAGGAACCCAAGCTATGCGGCGGCGCCATCCATCTGAATCGAGGCTCTTAATGGGGCGCCCATTGACGAGAATCTCACCCTGTTGCAGAGGCAGGAAGCCGAGGAGGAGGTTGAGAAGTGTTGTTTTGCCGGCACCGCTGGCACCAACTATGGCCAGCCATTCGCCGGCGCTGACCGAAAGGTCCAAGCCATTGAGGGCCAGCCTGTTACGTCCGGCATATAATTGGCTGACCTGACGGAGTTCAACAGCAACACTTCCGGTGAAATGCAAAGGTGGTGGTGCATGTTCAGGTTGATCTTCAAGGTCAGTCAACAAGGCGTGCAACTCATCTGCGGCTCCCAGCGCATCGGCCCGAGCGTGAAAATGGGTGCCGAGGTCGCGCAGGGGCAAATAGACGTCGGGCGTGAGCAGCAGCAGGAAAAGGCCGGTGCGCAGGGTAAGCTGGTTTCCATAGAGGCCAAAATCCAGATAGTTGAGATAGGTGAGGCCGAGGAAAACTGCGGTCATGGCAATGGCCACCGAAGTGAAAAACTCCAGAACGGCCGATGAAAGAAAGGCCACTCGCAACACTGCCATGGTCCCCTTACGATATTTTTCTGAAGATAAGGCGATACGTTCTGTCTCCTCCTGGGAACGCTTGAACAATTTGAGTGTCGCCAGGCCTCGCAGGGTATCAAGAAAATGGGCACTCATCTGAGATAAAAGCTGAAAATTCTTCTGACTGAGTTTTTCAGCGCCCCGCCCAATTAAAATCATCATTGCCGGAATCATGGGGGCGGTAATCAGAAAAATCAGGCCAACGGCCCAGCTGACGCTGAATGCGGTGATGATGATCAATACCGGTATGGTCATAGCAACTGTTTTTTGCGGCAAGTAATGAGCGAAATAGCCGTGTAATGCTTCAACCCGTTCAATGATTGAATTGGCCAACGGTGCCGTTTGTTTTGCCTGTATAGCCATCGGTCCGGCAGCAGTGAGCTGTTCGATGAGATTCCGCCTGACGAAACGCCGTACTAACGTCGACGAATGTTGCCCGCAAATCTCCCGTCCCCAGGCAAGCAACGCCCGGATTAGGAGAACAGCGGCAATTGCGACGAAGGAGGACAGCAATGGCTCACGGGATAGCCCGTCAATTACCATACTATGCAAAATATGGGCGAAAAGCGCTGCCTGGGCAATGGCACAGACCCCGCCTCCTGTTGCCATAATTATGGACAACATCACAGGACGGCGACAATGGGTGCGCAAAGCGTGGAGCCAATCAAGGGGGGATGACAACGGTGAAGCTCTCCTCGGTTGAAAACAGTTGGTTTTATGCCTACTACGCTACTGTTCCTCCATGCTTTTGGCAAGTGTTATTAGTCGTTTCTCTTCCACAATTTCACCTTGAATTCCCTGATCCTTTCTTGATAATTAAAGGCTTTTTCTTGCTGTTCTTGAAGGAAAACCGCAGTTGTTACAGTTCACAATCTTAAACCCTTGCAGATAAATACGCTTATTTACTCAAATTCGTGTTTACTACTTTACCTCATTGCCCAATCAATTGAGTCGTCCAATCACAACTGACATCGTAAAATAGGTTCAACGTTGTTGACTATGGCGTTTTAACCAAGGCTGTAATACTATGGGAGAGTAGAATTTCTTATTAAAAACCATTAAACCGATCGCCAGGGAAAATCTTAAATCGATGGAAACCATTGGCAGATACACCATAGAAGGGCGGCTTGGTAGAGGCGGCATGAGTACGGTCTACAAAGCCAAAGCCCCCGTCACTGGCAGAACTGTTGCTTTAAAAATC
>JASJDT010000072.1 GCA_030065655.1 Desulfocapsaceae bacterium
TTCATCCTATCGATACAAAAAAGACGCCTAGACAATTGCTCCGATAAGATCATAGGTCTGGGTTTCGCTGATCTTCACCTCTACCAGGTCACCCGCATTGGCCTGCCCATCGTTAATTAGCACACAACCGTCTATATCCGGTGCCTGAAAGCGGGTACGTCCTTCAAGGAGCAGATCCGTTTCCTGACTGACTCCCTCAACCAGCACCTGTTCTACTTTGCCCCTATACCTTTGCAGAATTTCAGCGGAAAATTCTGCCTGGAGTCCATGTATGTAAGCAACTCGTTGCTGTTTTTCCTCCTCCGAAAGCTGATTTGCATAAAACTCTGACGGACTGCCCTCTTCATTGCTATAGGCAAACACGCCAACATGGTCGATATGCGTCTTTTTAAGAAAGGCGGCAACGAGTTCAACATCTTTCTCAGTTTCCCCTGGAAAACCAAGCAGAAAGGTCGTACGCAGAGCCACTTCCGGTAATATCTTTCTGATTCTTCCAACAAGATCCTCCAGCAGCTCTGTGGTATAGGGTCTGTTCATCCTGTGTAGAACAGGTGTACTCACATGCTGAAACGGAATATCAAGATAGGGGACAACCCGACTGTTCTGGGCCATGAGCTCCAACAGTTCATCGGTAATCCCGGTAGGATATAAATATAGCAGGCGTAGCCATGGTATTGTACAACTAGCCAGAATCTTCTCTAGCAAAGGAACGAGCTGAGACCCCGATCCAGTTTCGGTTCCATACGCGGTTAGATCCTGAGCGATGAGAGAAAGTTCTTTTACTCCCTTTCGCTCAAGCTGCACGGCTTCCGCACAGAGGTCTTTTATGCTCCGGCTACGCAAATCACCGCGAATTGACGGTATCATACAGTAGGAACAGCGATTGTTGCACCCTTCGGTAATTTTCATCCAAGCCCGATAGGACGGAGTAGCCAAAGTCCGAGGTAGCGCTGCATCCATGAGGAAGCGTTCAGGTAAAAAGAGCTCAGGCGATTTTCTTCCAGCCAATCCGGCCAAGTAGGTATGGATTTCCTTTACCCCTTCGGTGCCCACAAGAAGATCAATTTCCGGTATTTCCTCCAGCAGTTTCTCTCGGTAACGTTGAACCATACAACCGGTAACAACCAATTTCCGTTTTGTGCCATCCTTTTTCAGTCCGGCAAGTTCAAGAATTACCTCGACACTCTCTTCCACCGCCGGTTGAATAAAACCGCAGGTATTGACCAGAAGAACTTCTGCCTCCTCCGGCTCCTCTACGACTTGCCAACCATCTTTTTGGAGCAGACCAAGGATGACCTCAGAATCGACAAAGTTTTTTGGACACCCAAGACTGGTAATGTGTATTCTCCTCACCATTGTCTCCTAACCTCAATATTACACGTGCCAGCTGAGTTCATAATCGTGGTATCAAGGGTGCAGCTGTAATAATCTACCGCAAGACCTCGATAACGTTGAATATGGGCTCAGCGTTTACGAATGTGAAAAAGGAGCAAGATTGTCAGCAATCTTTCGAGGTACAAATTATACCCGGTAAAATCACAGAAAATCTATATTAACGCCTCGAATTTTCATAACAAACACAATAACAACTTACTTTTTCATGGAATATCGAGGCTAACTCCGTAGCAGACAGTCCATAAGCAGTCGGCAGTTCTTGCGGAAACGCTCCTCTTTAAAACCAGGACGCCAGCTTTCCCGAAAAAGCTCATCGGAAACAACAAGCACCGCGGCAAATTCAATTCCGCGAAAAGCACCAACAGTGCACAGTGCTGAAAATTCCATATCAACACCGACAACATCTTCTTCAAGATTGAGACGCTGCAAATGTTTTCTACTTTCACGATAGGGGGCATCCGTGGACCATATTCTGCCGTCATCTTTCCAGGTGAGACCGCTTCTGGTTAGTTCGTTTTTGATCATAGTAACTGCGGCGGCGGAAGGTAATGGATACGAATCATCACTGTAATAAGGCGACGTTCCTTCACCGCAAACGGCACCTCTGGGAACAATAAGATCGCCAATGACATTGGCCCTATCAATGCTGCCGCACCAACCAACCAAAACGATCTTTTTGGCGCCAAGGACAATGAGCTTCTCTAGAAGTAAAACTGCACTGGGAGCACCTATGGCCGGACCAGCAACAAAAAAATCAGCAGCTGCCGAAATCGCCAGGTTACTATTGTGAATGAAAGACCTCCGCCCTCCTCGCTCCACTATGGAATTGACCGCTGTTTTGGCCTCACCGGGATTGACGAACAGTAGACCATAGGTCGGGATCTCTTCGTCTTTGCGAGTTCGCAAAGGATGTATGATGATATCATCGCTCATGAATGTAGTGTCTTACTCTTGAGAAGCTGTCAAAAAAACAAGAAAACGAAAGTCAGATTTAGATCCGCTGAGTTAGGCTCTCTATCCAAGGCACTAATTCCCCTTTGTGGGGTGCTAGTGAATTAATCACTTTTTACCAGAAAACCAACGCAAAAAGGCCGCAGAATCATCTGCGGCCTTCATTCGATCAATGCTATTGATCTTTATCTCGGAAACGTTTCTTCTACAGCAATGGATTAGCGTAGAGGAGAATCAGAGAGATAACCAGTCCATAAATAGCAATGGACTCAGCAAGTGCCATACCGAGAATCATGAAAACCATCAGTTTTGGCTGAACTTCAGGATTACGGGCAAGACCCATGGTTGCACCCTGACCAACAGAACCAATACCAATACCCGCTCCAAGACCGGCAAGACCGATTGAAAGAGCAGCACCTACACAGATCAACGCTAACTGTAAATTACCTTCCATTGTTAAACTCCTTTAACTCCGTTAATAGTTATTCTTGGGCCTTCTTCCGTTGTGGAACAAATCTTAAACACGGCGGGAACAATGGGTGACCCCGCCGTAAATTACTTTAATGGGCATGCTCTTGAGCTTGGGCAATGTAGACAACTGTCAACAAGACAAAAACCATGGCCTGGACCAGAGATACTAAAACCCCGAGAACCATGATTGGCAATGGAGCAAAAAATGCGCCGGCCAGCATGAACAAAATACCAAGCAGGGTTTCCTTGGCCATGATGTTGCCGAATAGACGAATGGAGAGAGACAGCAGTCTGGCAAAGTTACTGATCAGTTCGATGGGCAGCATCAGCGGAATCAACCACCACATGGGACCGATGAAATGTTTATAGTAGTTCAGGCCGTGAGCACGGAAGCCAATAACATGGTGGGTTATCCAGACGATTATGGTCAGTGCCAGGGTGGTGTTGATGCTTGACGTCGGAGACATGAACCCAGGAATCAAACCGATAAGGTTGGCAACGGCAATATACAAGGCGAAGGTGGCAATCATGGGAAAAAGTTTATCGGTCATTTCCCGGCCCATATTGTCCGCAAAAAAATCATCCATACCGCCAATGACGATCTCCCAGAAATTCTGACCACCTCCCGGAATCATTTCCAGATTTCCCAGAGTAAGCTTGGAGACAATAAAAAGAAACGCCATGACCAGCCAGGTGTAGGTCATGTACGGGGCACAAATCTGTTCCAGAAAAGTATGCCCAACAAAACCGTGTGGTACCGGCAACCCCAGTTTTTCCAGAATGATTGAAATGAATAGAATCGGATGTTCCATAACCCTTCTTTTACCTCCTCCCACGGAATAAATAGACTCCAGCCACTCTCAACGCTGTGATGGTGACCGTGAAGACTACCGTTGATAACCCCAGTATCAGCCCAAAGACGTTTGCCTTACCACTCTTAATGAGTAGCAGCAGAACAACGCCAATGACCCCGATCCGGAACCAGAATTTTAAAATAAAACCGGTTTTGCTCTTCTTGACCTTCTTTTGGTCTGTCTGCTCATCCTGATTTTGCGCTATGGTTTCGAAAAAACCAACAATATCTCGTTGGGAAACCGTAAAACTCAGAATCGAGATAATCCCACCAGCCAAAACCGCCCAGGCAAATGACCAAGACACAAAAAGCCAGGAGCCCAAAGTCAGGATCAGCAGATAGATCCAGCCCGCAACCTGCATTTTCTGCAGGGAGATCAGTTCTTCAGCCACGCTACCCTCTACCGTCGTCCTTACCGTCGTTTTTACCGTCGTTTTTCTTAACACGCCAGAGGATATCAAAGAGGCTTTTAAAACCGGCTGCTATTCCAAATGCCAGGCCAATGAAAGTAAACCATGGCGCCGTACTACCATCGAAGACTTTCTGATCCAGGATAATGCCTCCACCTAGACCAATGAAAATACAGGCGACAAAAGTAAAACCGACATGGCCATAGTTTGCCAGCAGGTGGATCATCTCTTTCTTAAAACTTGACATCTGAGCCTCCACAACAACGCCACCACCAACTGGTATACTATCACGGTTTGGTAGCACGACTATCTTTCAAAGTCAACGGATTTTTTAAGTTTCCAGCAATTTTTTGAATGACCATTCAGTCATTTTTGTCAGCTTTTCCAGGTCGCTTTCAGTGTGAGCTGCTGAAATAAAAGCAACTTCAAACTGCGATGGTGCCAGATAGATTCCCTGGGATAGCATTTGCCGAAAATGAAGGCCATAACGGTCGGTGTCGGCGGTGGTGGCTGAAGCAAAATCTTTGACCGGTTGATCGGTAAAAAACGCGGTCATCAGCGAGCCTACCTGGTTCAATTGCACATCCACTCCAACCCGGTCAACAATGGCTCGCATTTCGGCAGCTACAGCTGAGGCCTTATCGTTGAGGTCTTTATAGAAATTGCCGCTTTGTAAAATGCGTAATGCAGCTCGGCCAGCCGACATCGCCAAAGGATTTCCGGAAAGCGTCCCAGCCTGATACACCGGGCCGTCCGGGGCAATCATATCCATTATCTCCGCCTTGCCGCCATAGGCACCAACGGGCAAACCGCCACCAATAATCTTACCCAAACAGGTGAGATCGGGGATGACCCCATAATATTCCTGGGCGCCGCCATAACTAAGTCGGAAACCGCTTATGACCTCGTCAAAAATCAAGACGATGCCTAGCTCACTGGTGATATCCCGTATTGCCTGTAAAAAACCAGGTTCCGGGGGTATACAGCCCATATTGCCAGCCACTGGCTCGACGATGACACAGGCGATGTCCAGGGATGCATCACGTAGCGTTTTTTCGAGGGTTTCTCTGTCATTATAAGGAATGGATACGGTGTTCTTGACGATATCATCGGGAACACCGGGACTGCCGGGAATCGACAAAGTCATAACCCCAGATCCGGCCTGAACGAGAAATGAGTCAGCATGACCATGATAGCAGCCATCAAACTTAACCACGGTTTTTTTGCCGCTGAAACCTCGGGCAAGGCGAACCGCACTCATTGTCGCCTCGGTACCTGAATTGACGAAACGGACTTTTTCAATCGAGGGTACCGCCTCCACCACCATGCTGGCCAAATCGACCTCGGAGGAGGTCGGTGCTCCAAAACTGGTACCGCCGGCGGCACTCTGCTGCACAGCAGCTACGATATCAGGATGGGCATGTCCCATGATCATCGGTCCCCAGGAACAGACAAAGTCTAAATATTTGTTGTCATCCAAATCATAGACATGCGCACCTTCGGCACGTTCAATAAACAAGGGGTCACAGCCTACAGACCGACATGCTCTGACCGGACTGTTCACTCCTCCCGGGATTACTTTCTGTGCATTTGCAAACATCTCACCCGATTTCGCTGAACTCATATATTCTCCTCATGGTTGAAAGTCTTCCGACCACTAATCAAGACTGGAAGACATGAAACATTCAATTTCAGCCTACTCTTTTCGAAGGCTTCTTTAGTACCTTACTCCTAAAATTCTGTCATAAAAAACAAGAAACCAGAAATCATCGAAGAACCGAGAACTTGACTCTACTCCCAAGGCACTTATCCCGTTTGCGGGACTAGAAAAATGTGAATATAGCATGGAGGTAGAAAAGGTGTCAAACAAGATCATTCATCAGTTCCAGAAGAGATGAACTTTCCATTGACTCTGCGCATATCCGTTTTAGTATTACATTTCAATTTACATGACATTTTTACTTGTCACGAAATGGGGCAGCAGGTAAACTGCTAGCTTATTAATTCTAACAACATCGTAGTTTTTCAAATTAACAAATACACTATTAGACAACAGCAGACCATAAAGGAGATGGAATATGGCAAGCGACAAAGTTCAACAGATTAGCGATGCAGATTTTGATGCAGTCATTGGCTCAGAGACACCAACTCTCGTTGACTTTTGGGCACCCTGGTGTGGTCCCTGCAAGGCAATTGGACCCGTTGTTGAGGAATTGGCTGATGAATATGACGGACAGGTGAATATCGCTAAAATGAATGTAGATGATAATCCAGCAACTCCAGGAAAATATGGCATACGGGCAATACCTACTTTGATCCTGTATAAAGGTGGAGAAGTTGTTGATCAAATCACCGGCGCCGTCGGCAAATCTCAGCTCGTAGACCTTATCAATAAGGCAAAATAAACAAGTTCACTACTATCAATCTTTGACCTTATGAACTTCTCGCTGGTCCTGGCAGAAGGGAGAAGTCTTTTTCGGATATGAAAACGTATTTGGTATCTCGCATAACTTCACAGGCACAAATGAATCATTCACGAACTAAACGGTACAGGCCCAGACACTTTTTGTTGCTGATTCTCTTGGTGCTGATGCCCTTTTCTTCCGGGTGCTCTGTCTTCGGTGATCTTTTTGAAAATTCAGCACCCCAGGATATGAATCTGGCATTACCGCCGGAAACGTTGATTAAAAAAGGAATGGAGGAATATAATCGGGCCAGGTATTTCATGGCGATTGAGTATTTCAACAAGGTTCTTGAAAGCCATCGCTTTACACCCCAGGCCATTCTCGCGGAATTGAAGGTCGCTGATTGTCATTATTACATGGAAAAATACAGTGAAGCCTATGTGTATTATGAACAATTCGAGAAAATGCATCCAACCAACGAAGCTATCCCCTATGTCATGTACCAGAAGGCTATGTGCTACTATGAACGTATAGATACCATAGATCGGGATATTACCGGCGCATTGGAGGCAATCGAGAAATTTCAACTCTTGCTGACCAGTTTTCCAAATTCAGCCTATGTCGACGATGCAAATGCTAAGATTTTATACGCCAAGGAGTTTCTGGCCGATCATGAATTTGCCGTCGCCAAATTCTATCTGCGTACAGATCAGCACAGCCAGGCAATCATACGGCTGAAATACCTACTGACTGTCTATCCGGAGGCTAAGATAATCCCACAGGCTGAAAAGCTGCTTGAAGACCTACAAAAAGAATCCTAAAAACGACGCCGCTGCTGCCTCAATAAAGGGCAACAGCGGCGTTGTTTATCTTAGCATAGCACCACATTTCCACAGCAATACCCAAAAAAATCTCTACAGTATAAGCCGCTCAGTGCTTGGATCTAGCCTTGCTGTATAAACTTAGGGCTATGTCTTTGTGGCGTGTTCTTTCTTCCCCAAGCTGATGTCCATTGCTCGAACTGGGCATAATGTTACACAGAGCATGCATCCTGTACATTTCTCCGGATCAAATAATACTGCCATATCTTCCCTGCGTATATATAACGCCCCTGAAGGGCATACGCCGGTGCACGAGCCACATTGAAAACAAATCTTTTCATCCCGGCGTACCTCTGCCGCCAGCCTCTCAACCTCCACATCAAAGCTTCTGAGGTAGTCGAGCCCTTCTTTAACGGAGTTCTTATTTCCCCGCAATTCAAGGACCATCATTCCTTCACGATGGGGTAGAATATCAGCTTTGAGAATATTCGCTTCAATATCGAATTTTTTAATAAGTTCATAGGTAAACGGACGCTGGCTGCTGTCCTTAGGAAATCGTAATACATAGATCCGGGCATACATATTTCTGTTCTACTCACATTGTTGATAAAGGATAAAGAACGAACCAGATGTTCGGGAATCTTCATAGACACAATCAGTGTATGGTATACCTCATTTCGAAACCAATAACCACAATCCTTTTTCCTGCTGATACCAATAAGGAGCATTTCTCTTTGGTATTTATTCTTGTATTTCCAATAAACGGTGATTATCAATTTTCCAGCATAGCGAAAGTACTCAACTGATCGGTTTTCACACTCAGACGAAGGTGGCTGATCATCCAAGAACAGGCGAAAGCAACCTGTTTACCGGGCAGTTTTACCACCCAACTCCCCGAGTCAGACTTTTTTATCATCACTAAAGAGGTTTATATGGCCACATTGCTGGATATTCTCCAAAAAGTACAAAGCGGCCAGTGCAGCATCACCGATGCTTTAGAAAAAATCCAATCTCAACCCGCTGAGTCGATCGAGGATGCCTGTATTGATCACCAGCGGTCGTTGCGCACGGGCCGTCCGGAAGTGGTCTATGGAGCATCTAAAAATATCGACCAACTCAAAGCCATCAGCAAGGCAATCCTGGAAAAAAATGAAACATTGTTGATAACCCGATTGGACAGGCAGAAAGCAATCGCCGTACAAGAAGACTTTCCTCAACTCCTCTTCCACGAGAAAGCAGGAATTCTCAGCGGCAACCCCCGCCAATTAGAAAGCGAGTCATACCGTGGCACTATTCTGGTCATTTGTGCGGGCACATCCGATATTCCCGTCGCTGAAGAAGCTACAGTGACTGCAGAATGTCTCGGACATCCGGTGGAAAAACTATACGATGTCGGTGTAGCCGGTCTCCACAGGCTCTTGAGTAACCAGCCGCTGTTAACCACGGCCTCGGTAATTATCGTCGTTGCCGGCATGGAGGGCGCCCTGCCCAGCGTTGTTGGCGGACTGGTCAGTGCCCCGGTGATTGGTGTGCCGACATCCATCGGTTACGGCGCCAACCTCGGTGGTTTCACCGCCCTTTTGGGCATGCTTAATAGCTGTGCTCCCGGACTTGCGGTGGTAAATATCGACAATGGTTTTGGGGCAGCCTGTATGGCTGTTGCCATAAATTCCTCTGGACCTCTCCGCTAAAACCTTTTTCCTTGTCTTTTTTCGGTTGAAATGTGCTGAAAACTTGCAAGATTCAGGCAGTGCGTTATAATCGCCATGCTGTTTGGTTGGCAAAAAGAAAAACCCAACCTTCACATCCCGAAGAGATAACGACTCAAAATATCAATCTTCTGAAATCCTATGCAATCAGAGGCATAAATGAATACATCGCTTAAAGTCAAGCTTGGTTTGCTTTTCTTCCTCATCATTGGTTCCATCACCACTATAGTTCCATCCTTTTATCGGGATGCGCCTGACTGGTGGAGAAAGTACATGGCACCCGAAGGACTTCGACTTGGTCTCGACCTGCAGGGTGGTATGCATCTTGTCCTCAAGGTCAATCTGAACAAAGCAGCGGAAAACACGCTTGAGCTGGCCGCCAATAATCTCAAGGATAGTCTTTCAGATGAGTCCATAACCGCGGTACGCACTAAATCAAACGATCCAGACACCATCATTTTTACCCTTCCTAATATCAGTGCACTTGAGAAGGTGGCCGCCATTATCGACGAAGATGATGATATCGAAGCCAGAATTGAAAATAATGAAGGCAGCTTTCCTCGGGTGTTTCTCAGCTTGACCAGCAAGAAACTCGATTTCATCGAAAACAATGCAGTGGACCAGTCTTTAGAGATTATCCGTAATCGAATTGACCAATTCGGTGTCGCCGAACCGGTTATCATCCGTCAGGGTGATGATGAAATAGTAATTCAATTACCAGGTATCAAAGACCCAGAAAGAGCCATCAATCTCATCGGTGACACAGCCCAACTTGAGTTCAAGGCTGTAGCCGAGGCCCCCAGTGTGAATCTCAATGAGATGGTCAGCAGAGCGATTGATTCCGGCCAATGGGAGGAAGGTGATCCTATTCGCAAGCTTAATCGGGCGGTGGCCAACCTTTTACCAGAGGATACCTCAATCTATATGGAGCGGCAGGTTGATTCCACGACCAAGCAAACATTCACCACTCCAATTCTCCTGGAAAATACGATTCTCATGACCGGTGACATGATAGAGGACGCTCAGGTAAGAATCGGCGGGACTTTCAATGAGCCGTATGTAAGCCTGGATATGACCAGCAGGGGGGGAAAGATCTTTGCCAACATCACCGAAGAGTATACCGGCAGGAGGATGGCCATTGTCCTTGACGATATGGTTCGCTCCGCACCGGTCATCAGAGAAAAGATTGTCGGCGGCTCAGCCCAGATAACCGGCAGCTTTACCCATGAAGAGGCTTCTGATCTGGCAATTGTTCTGAGGGTTGGCGCACTTCCTGCACCGGTTGACATTATTCAGAATATGACCGTTGGCGCCAGTCTTGGCCAGGATTCGATCGACCGGGGACTTACCTCTGGTATCTTTGGCGCAATTCTCGTCCTGGGATTCATGATAATATACTATCGTTTGTCAGGCGTGATTGCCAACTCTGCTCTTGTGCTCAATATTCTCTTCCTCTTTACCGGGCTGGCCGTACTCAGTGCGACCCTGACCTTGCCAGGTATCGCTGGTATTGTTCTTTCTATCGGTATGGCGGTTGATGCCAATGTCTTGATATTTGAGCGAATGCGGGAGGAATACAAACTCGGTAAATCGGTCAAGTCAAGTATCGAGGGGGGCTTTAGCAAAGCACTCTGGACCATCGTCGACTCCCAGGTCACCACCCTTATTACTGCACTTGCCCTGTTCCTTTTTGGAACCGGCCCTATCAAAGGATTTGCCGTCACCCTTTCATTAGGTATTATCTTCAACCTGTTTACCGCACTGTTCTGCTCCCGCCTCTTTTTCGACAGTCTCCATTCTTTGAAGGTGATCAGAAAGCTACTGTTCATGGAAATCGTCAAAAAAACGGCTCTTGATTTCATGAAAATCAGAAATATCACTTTCGCGCTTTCCGCTATCATGGTGACCATCGGGCTAATTTCTTTCATTCAGATCACCCGGGGCAGTGCCAATCTTGGGGTCGACTTTACCGGCGGCTCGCTTCTCCAATATAAGGCTGAGCAGGAATTTACCATGCAGGAGGTGCGCGCAGCATTTGACCAAAACGATATGGGTGGGATCAATCTGCAACAGGTTGAAAATGAAAATCGTTTAATTGTCAAAATCAAGAAATCCGAAGAAGTTGTCGCCAACCTCAGTCAAACAGTCAATGCTATTCTGGAAAGCGAGTTGCCCGAAAAAGGTTTTCTCCTGGAAAGCCAGTCTGAAATTGGCTCATCGGTCAGTGCAGTGCTGCGCAATAAAGCATTGCTGGCAATCCTCATCTCTCTCATCGGTGTCATCTGCTATCTGGCAATGCGTTTTGATTTGCGTTTTGGGGTAGCAGCTGCGGTGGCAACATTTCATGATGTGCTTGTCGTTCTGGGTATCTGTTGGCTGTTCAACGTGGAAATCACCTTGCTTATCGTCACGGCCCTGCTAACCATTGCCGGTTATTCATTGAATGACTCCGTGGTCGTTTTCGATCGCATCCGGGAAAACATGCATAAAGCGAAAACCTTGTCTTTCAACTCGATCATCAACACCAGTGTGAACCAAGTCATTAGTCGTACAATTGTCACGTCAATGACCTCGGCCATGGTTCTTATTGCCCTGTTCATTCTCGGAGGTTCCGTTATCCACGATTTTTCTTTTGCCCTTCTATGCGGTGTACTGATCGGAACGTATTCCTCGATTTTCATCGCCAGTCCGTTGTTGACCTTCTGGAAGACCCAGGAAAGTTGAGGAGAAGGCGATGAAATTGCCACTGCTGCCCAAAAATATCGCCCGCATAGACAACGGGGAAAAATTTAACTTTGCCTGCCATAATCAGGTTTCATGCTTTACCAATTGCTGCCGGCAACTGGAGCTGGCTCTTACCCCCTATGACACGCTACGTCTGAAAAAAGAGCTTGGCATGCACTCTCACGATTTTCTGGATACCTACGTCATTATCGAACATGACCCCAAGGAAGACGTCTTTCCCAGGCTCTATCTGACCATGGTGGACGATGGTCGAGCAAGCTGTGTTTTCGTCAACGAAAAAGGCTGCTCGGTTTATCCAAGCAGACCAGGTGCCTGCCGTGCCTACCCCATGGGCAGGGCAGCCATGCGCAAGCCGGACAATAGCCTGGAAGACTACTACGTACTGCTGAATGAAGAGCATTGTTTGGGATTCGAGGAACCTACCCGGCAAACACCTCTGGAATACTGCCAGGAACAAGGGCTTAACACCTACAATGATATGAACGATGCCCTGATCCCCATCCTTCAACATGATAAAATCCGGCAGGGCATGCAACTGGACGAGAAGCAGGTTGATCTCTATATTCTTGCTCTATATGACCTGGACACATTCAGAGAAAAGCTCTTCAACGGTAACCTTGAGACAGCACCGCTTTCTAAGACCCAGAAAGAAAAGCTGGAGGAGGATGAACATCTCTTCTTTTATGGCGTTGACTGGTTGAAAGAACAGCTTTTTAACAATTGATGAGACCGCAGCATATGCTCAAACTGATAGTTTTTGACTGCGACGGGGTTATGTTTGATTCACGTCGTGCTAATCAGGAATACTACAACTACCTGCTCAACCATTATAACCATCCACCAATGGATGAGCAGGAGCTCGAATATGTCCACATGCATAGCGCGCCGGATTCAGTACGCCATATTTTCCGCAATTACGATGAACACAGCTTTGAGGAAATAGATGGGTTTCGTCGAGATCTGGGCTATGACCGTTTTCTTCCTTGCATGAAAATCGAAACCGATTTGATTGATTTTCTTGACAAGGTTAAACCTCTCTATCACCTGGCAATATCGACCAATCGAGGCAACACCATGGCCCCTTTGCTTAAACTATTTGAGCTGGAGAAATATTTCGCTAAGGTGGTCACTTCCGAAACCGCTTCCCGTCCCAAACCTGCACCTGATGGTCTTCTGGAGATAATGGCGTATTTCAATTGCACCGCGGAGGAAACCATATTCATCGGTGATTCAAGTCTGGACCAACTCCATGCAGCTGCCTGTCAGGTCCCTTTGATCGCTTTCAAAAGTCCAGCGCTTGTGGCCGATTATCATGTGGGTTCGTTTATGGAAATCCTCGCTTTACCACCATTTGTGAAGAATTGTTCATGAAGTGTTGGTGCTAATCCTCGTCAAATCGTTTAACACCCTCCATTAACAGCATCATAAAATCACCGATGGCTGAAGCCTGCATTTCCTTCTCTGGCAAACCGGCGGTAAAATTGTAGACGCCTTCGCGCTCTGCAAGTACAGCAAAGACAGCATCCTGACCTTTTTTACCGGCATAGTTGGCCACAACAATCGATCCCTCCATAAAAGAAATGCGCCCTTTTCCCTGAGGCAGCTCTAGATTGAGAACTCCGGTTTTCTGATGCATATGGAATACTTGCAACAGCTCAGCAGGGACCATATCATTGATCCGGCCCTGCATGCACGCCTCAAAATCATGAGCCCTGGCCGCATTAGCCTTCGAAAGCCTCTCCGCCAGCAGCTTGCCCATATACATCTGTACGGCATTTGACTTATTAATTAGCTTGCTGAAATCTTTGCCACTAATGGCCAAGACCTTGGTATCCTCCAAGGCTCGCACAGAGGTTCCGGCAACACTGTCACCAAAATAACTCATCTCACCACATAATTCACCTTCTCCCAGATGTGTTATGGGCACATTCCCATCTTCAACAACAACCTTGCCCGAAAGTAGGAGGAAGAGATATTCATTGAGCTCTCCTTTCGAGATGAGCAATTCTCCGGTTTTAATAATTTTCCCTTTGAAGCAGCTGAGGAATCTTTTGAGATGGTTGACGGGGATGGATTTGAGTAGTGGATAGTTGTGTACCTTGTCAAAGAGAATCTGTTCCTTTTCGCTGAGCAGGGCGTCGGCATCAGTACCGAGTTGAGCGTTATCATCAGGTATCTGCTGGAACTTGATTAATCCTGTACAGCCGCTGCAAGTATACTTTTTTTTGAAATTTGGCTCACCTTTCTCCCCCAACATTTGAAAGAGCAATTGCGTGAGTTCTCTTACCAAAATCAGACAGCTTTCTTTGCCTTCGGGAAAGGCGATGGATTTCTCATTCAATACGAAAATGTCTTCCAGGGTGTAAAGGGGACAGTTATTATCTTCAACAATCTGGAAAACAGCTCGAAAGGGTTTCATCGGACATTCATTAACTGAAATGGATTGAAGGGTAATACCAAATTAGCCAGCTATTTTGGTTGATCCTTATTGTGCTCTATCAAAGGCGATCATTTTTTTCAACTTTTTCCAGATAAATGGAAGATAAAATAACATTTTTCTACATTTTAATGATATTCTCTGTTATTGTCTTACATAATATACGTACATTGCTCGAAAAATACCGGAGTAATATGGTTTGCACGCTATCGGGAAAACGAATAGTTCAGGCCTCAAACCCAACCCTACCAAGTAGTCCACAAGTATGGTAGACTTGCATCTAGACATTGGCGTTAATGCCTACATTTGAACCGTCCCACAACAACCAACTTTGGCTATGGCAAACCCAAACGCACAGTTGAAAGAAATCCACGAGGATCTCAAAGCAAAGTTTGATAACCATCCGTTTATCAAAATTATCCCTTTTGATGATGATCCGCCGGAAAAATATGAAGTCCAGTACTCAATTCTCGGGTTGAGCCAGGACAGTGACGGAAATATTAAGCCATCTAGAGAACATTCTGTATTTATTAATATTCCTTTCGGCTTTCCCCATTTTCCGCCAAGCTGCACGCCCCAGACACCAACCTTTCATCCCGATTTTGACCAAGCTGCCATCTGCATAGGAGAGTTCTGGAACAAAGACCGGACTATGCCTGAGCTGGTCATGCACATCGGTAAAATGATCTGCGGTGAAGTATATTCAACCGAAAATACCTTTAATGATGCTGCTGCCGATTGGTACCAGAAAATCAGCGAAGAGCTCCCCTTTGAGGAGCTTGATTTTTCCTATTCATCCCCCCCGCAAGAGGATGAGATCCTAGCCGTCACCGATGAAGAGCTTGAGCTTGATGACATTGATACCCTTGATGACAATGATATCTCCGGCCATGCTGACTATTTCGACAGCACGAACAAAGCTTTTAGCGATGAGGAAATATCCTTTCCTTCTCCACCCACAAGTTCCGGCAAGAGTTCAATCAATCGCGTCTATCTGCTCATTCGGCAAAAGCGGTTCTATGAACTCTCCGGATTCCTTAATGAACTGCCGGACGAAGACCATTTCGATGATCGGGCTGAAATAGATGAAAAAATTAGCAATCTTCTGGCTAAGGCCCAGAAGCTGCAAAAAGAGGCCGATGAATTCGAGCATCAGGGTAATCCTCAGCTGGCACTTGAGCTCTTTGAGAAAGTTGCTGAAATTGTCACTGATTTTCCCGGTATTGAGGAAAATATTGAACGTACCAGAAATTCAGTGGAGCTTGCCTCTGGAGATTGGGCCAGCGACGATGCTGGTGCAACAGACAGCGCTTTGGAAGGTAAAGCTGCAGAAGGCAAAACCAAACGCAGAGTGGCCTTCTTTGAAGAATCTTCGAAAAAATCAATCAGATTGCTCCCCATACTGGCTGGTGTATTGGCCATTGTCTTGGCAATTGTATTTATAAGCCCCCTATTCACTGCAAACTCACGTCTGGAGAAAGCCAACCAACTCTATAGTCAGTGCAAAAGTTTTATCGATCAGAGTCATTTCGCAAGAGCAGAGGAACAATGCAATCAAGCTCTTGATACTCTGAAAAAAATATCTTTATACAAAACCAGCGAACGTGACGCTCTACAGAGTGAGATCACCTTAACCATGAGTTCCAAGGAGATGGAGCAGGGGCTTGCCGGCCGGGTCTTCTTTGAAGGCAAATATGTGAGAAAGAGTGATATGTCCCGGATGGTTGAATTTAACAGCCAAAAGGAAAAAGGCGATGAGTTCTATGAAAAATCTTCATGGAAAAAGGCTATCGGTCAATATACTGCTGCTCTGAAGACCGCCCAACCCATTTCCGACTCGTTTATTGATGTTCTCCGCCAGGAAGTACGGAATAAAGTATCCGTGGCAGAAATCAACCTTGCCATTGATCGCGGTTTTTCTCTGCTCTCGCGTGGTGAATTGGAAAAAAGCAAAGAGATGTTTGCCGATGCACTCCAGGATGCTGAAGCTCTGCCAGAAGAACTTGGTGGTAGTCTTATTTCACGCATTGAGCCTAAACTCAATGAGATACAATATCTGCAGCATCTTGATCTTGGTAAAAAATATTTTAGCGCCAATGATTGGGAAAGCGCAATTCAACAGTACGAGAAAGCACTACAACTGCGTGACATAACTGCAGTTCAAGAAAACATGGGAGATACTGATGCCCTCTACGCCAATATGGCGGAAGCAGAATTATTTTCACTCATCAACAGTGCTCGGGATGCCTTTTCTTCGTCGCAGCTAGACGATGCCATTCGTCATTATCAGGAGGCTATTGACCTCCTCACCCAAAAAGAGGATCTCCTTGAGCGAGTCAATCCTGATGAGATTCGCCAGCAGCTCAACCGCATTATTCTCCGGGCCCGAATTGTTCAATTTAAAAAGAAAGCGGACAGTGAGCTAGAAAATGAACGCTTTGCCAAAGCCACCGCCTCTTATAATAGAGTCATTGAGGTAATTCGAGCCAATGGCTATGAAAAAGATGAGGAATTTCAAAACATCATTGAAGGAACCAAAGAAACCATTGCCGAAACACGAAACAAAGCTGAGATAGCCAAGAGGATTGACTATCTTGTGGAGAACTACAAGGACATTTTCGAAGAAAATTACAGCGCTGCAGTACCCGAGTATCTCAGCGAACCGAAGGCGACGTTTCTCCGCTTTCTGGAAAATGGCAACGAACTCTACGAGATTCAATGCCTGGAAAATAATCGAGGTAGAAAACTCAGGCTGGTTATGCTCTACAGCTATAATCCCAGCAGAAAGACCTGGCAGTTCTACAGTGAAAACAACTAGGAGATGAACAGCTCCACTGCCCCCAATATTTCATGAAAAATCTATTTATTATTTCTAACAGCATAGATTTTTCATGAAATATTGGGGCTAGATTGTCGGAGATTACCAGCTCAGTTGAGTAATCAATCGTCACATCTATATGGTACAAGAAAACTTCATCAATGATGGTGATGATCGTGATTCTCGGTTGCCGGACCGCCCGCTTCACTAAGAGCTTTTTCTAAAATTACATTTACTTCCTGCATTTTCTGGATTGCCGCATTAATAGTTTCGGCGATAGATTCTTTTCCCTCATTTCTCGCTACTTCCGCCCATTTGATCCATTCTGCTTCGTGGCCATTGTTATGTTCAATCCAGTGAGGCAGAAGAATTCGGAGTTTTTCGGTTTCGTCCATTTCGCCTCTCCTCACTTGTTAGTTTTTGCAAGAACAATTCTGCCGGCTGAAAAATCAACAGACTGAAGATATACATCAGCAAAATCCGTTGCTCCATCAAACAGGGTCTTCATGCGAATACCCTTATCAAGCATTTCTAAACTGGTAACATTTTCTTTTAACAATCCTTCTGAGCTATCATCTTTGATAAAGGCACTAACCTGACACATGGTCTTTCTCCTCTCGATTTAATCAGACAAGGAAACGAAACTCTCCCTTGCCAAGTAAGTCATGCAAGTGAAGCATGCCGACAAGTTTCTTTGAGTCATCAATGATTGGCAGTATGGTGATTTCATGACGCTGCAGGATGCTCAGGGCATCAGCAGCGAGCATATCACCATCAATACATACCGGATCCGGAGTCATCACCTCACTTACTAAAAGCCCATTAAATGTCTCCTGATCGGCAATATAGCGGCGCACATCCCCGTCAGTGAGTATACCTGCAATCCGCTGATCTTCAGAGACAATCAGCACGGCGCCCAGATTTTTATCATTGAGCACCTGAACAGCACTGGTGGCCGTTTGCTTGGCTTCTATTACAGGAACTTTACTGCCGGTGACCATTACCTCCCGCACTTTTACCTTCAGTCTCTCACCCAGACTGCCACCTGGATGATTCTTCCGAAAATCTGAGGCCTGAAATTCCTTTTTATTCAGAAGAACTACAGCTAAGGCATCACCTAGAGCTAGCGTTGCCGTGGTCGAAGTGGTCGGTGCCAGGCCCAGGGGACAGGCCTCCTGGGGGATAGCGATATCAAGTACAATATCAGCAGCATGTGCCAGATGTGAATTCGCTCCACCGGTCATGGCTATTATGACTACGCCTCTTTTTTTCAGACTTGTCATCAAGGCATTGAGTTCGGTTGTTTCGCCAGAATAGGAGATAGCGATTACCACATCCGTGCCAGCCACCATACCCAGATCACCATGCATGGCTTCCACCGGATGGAGAAAAAAGGCCGGTGTTCCTGTACTGTTAAGAGTTGCCGCAATTTTTTGGCCAATAATACCCGATTTGCCAATACCGGTTATAACTGCCCGCGTAGGGCATTGAAACAATGCCTCTACTGCCTGCTCGAACTCCGCTCCTATTCTTTGCCGAACGGCGGCCAGACCCTGTTCTTCTGTTGCCAGAACTTTCCGGGCTTCTTCAATTGACATGATATTTCCTATTATCTAGATCGTTTTAAGAAATGCTGTATAGCGGCGCAGCTCATCCATGTAAAATATATTTCTTACTGCTGTAGGAATAGACCATGCAGATAGTAAGCATCAAGCTGTCATGAGCAAATTAATACACCATGCTATTTACTGTCAAATTCGATGAATAAAAAGAACTTTATCCGATAATTCTTACTTTTCTCGATGGCAGAGCCGATAAGAATGTCTTACAATGTCTGAGTTTGCTTTTTAGATATTAAAAAATACGTTTTGATATAGAAAATTGACATCACATTTTAGTTTAATGGAGTTAAACCATGCCCAATTATCTTTTTACCTCTGAATCCGTTTCCGAGGGGCATCCCGATAAAGTAGCTGATCAGGTTTCCGATGCTATTTTAGATGCTATTCTCAAACAGGATAAGAGTGCCCGCGTAGCCTGCGAGACTTTGGTTACCACAGGAATGGCCCTTATTGCCGGTGAAATTACAACTTCCGCCTGGGTAGACATGCCTGAAGTTGTCCGTAAAACTATCCGTGAAATCGGCTATAATTCCTCGGATATGGGCTTCGATTGGCAATCGTGTTCGGTTCTCACCTCAATAGACAAGCAATCAGCCGACATAGCCCAAGGTGTGGACGAAGGCAGCGGCCTCGATCTGGACCAGGGTGCCGGTGACCAGGGATTGATGTTCGGGTATGCCTCGGCAGAGACCGATGTACTTATGCCTATGCCGATCACTTATGCCCACCGCCTTACCAAGAAACAGGCAGAGGTGCGTAAAGGCGGCAAGTTGCCATGGCTACGCCCGGACGCCAAGAGTCAGGTGACAATCGAATACGAAGATGATGTCCCTAAACGAATCGAGGCCGTCGTCCTTTCAACTCAGCACGATGAAAGTATTGGCTATGATGATCTCAAGGAAGCTGTAATGGAAGAGATTATCAAGCCTATTTTGCCGGAGGGTATGGTAGATAAAAACACTAAGTTCTTCATCAACCCCACCGGCAGATTCGTCATAGGTGGTCCGGTTGGCGATTGCGGGGTAACCGGCCGGAAAATAATCGTTGACACCTACGGCGGCAAGGGATCTCACGGTGGTGGTGCCTTCTCCGGCAAGGATCCTTCCAAGGTAGACAGGTCCTCTTCCTATATGGGGCGTTACGTTGCCAAAAACATTGTCGCTGCAGGTATTGCCTCTGAAGTCGAAGTGCAGATAGCCTATGCCATAGGAATCTCCATGCCGGTCTCAATTAATGTCAATTCCTTTGGCACCGGGTTAATTTCTGATGATGAAATTAAAAATATCATCAAGCACTGCTTTGACCTCAGACCTAAGGCAATAGTGGAGCAACTCGATCTGCTCAGACCTATTTACCAGGCAACTGCTGCTTACGGTCATTTTGGCAGAGAACTGCCAGAATTTAACTGGGAACGTACCGATAAAATAGAAGAACTCAAAGATGCCGCCAAACTTTCTTAAATTTGGTTTGGCATGTTAAACCTGCACTCTAGGATTTTGCAGGCTATTATAGATAGAATTCGAGGTAATAAATATGACAGGATCTTTCACTGATTATAAAGTTGCAGATATTTCCCTGGCTGACTGGGGCAGAAAGGAAATCGAAATTGCCGAAACAGAAATGCCTGGTCTTATGGCGCTCAGGGAAGAGTATGGCAAAGAAAAACCCCTGCAGGGAGCCCGCATTGCCGGCTGTCTGCATATGACCAT
The DNA here is from genome assembly GCA_030065655.1 of Desulfocapsaceae bacterium. Lineage (GTDB taxonomy): Bacteria > Desulfobacterota > Desulfobulbia > Desulfobulbales > Desulfocapsaceae > Desulfopila_A. The sequence continues at coordinate 20,347 of JASJDT010000072.1, forward strand.
CCAGACTGCTGTGTTGATGGAAACTCTTGTGGAACTGGGCGCTGAGGTTCGCTGGTCTTCATGCAATATTTTTTCAACCCAGGATCATGCTGCTGCTGCCATGGCTGCTGCCGGTATTCCGACCTTTGCCTGGAAAGGTGAGTCGGAAGAGGAATTTTGGTGGTGCATTGACCAAACCATCTTTGGCCCCGATAATTGGCGACCCAATATGATTCTTGACGATGGCGGCGATGTAACTCTGGTAATGCATGAAAAGTATCGCGAGGAAATGGCCGGGGTTGTGGGTATCAGTGAAGAAACTACAACAGGCGTACTTCGGCTTAATGAAATGGCCAAAGCCGGAACTTTGATGTGTCCTGCCATAAATGTCAATGACTCTGTAACCAAGTCAAAATTTGATAATCTTTACGGCTGCCGTGAGTCACTCATCGATGGCATCAAGCGGGCTACGGATGTAATGATTGCCGGTAAAAACGCTGTGGTCGTTGGTTATGGCGATGTCGGCAAAGGCTGTGCTCAAGCTCTCAAGGGAATGGGGGCGAATGTGTATGTCACCGAAATAGACCCCATTTGTGCTCTTCAGGCCGCCATGGAGGGCTATCGGGTGGTTACCATGGATGAGGCCGCACCATTGGGTAACATTTTCGTTACCTGCACAGGTAATGTTAAAGTGATTACCCGGGCCCATATGGACGCCATGCCTCATGAAGCCATTGTCTGCAATATTGGTCATTTTGACTCCGAAATTGATATTGCCGGCATACGTGAGCTTCCTTGGGAGAATATCAAACCCCAGGTTGATCATGTAACTTTTCCGGATGGCAAGAAGATCATTGTCCTGGCCGAGGGTCGCCTGGTCAATCTTGGCTGTGCTACGGGCCATCCAAGCTTTGTGATGAGTAATTCATTCACAAATCAGGTTTTGGCACAGATAGAGCTGTGGAGAAATTCCAAAAATTACCAGAAAAAGGTGTACTTTCTCCCTAAAGTACTCGATGAGATGGTTGCCAAACTCCATCTCAAGAAAATCGGTGCCCATCTCACCACTCTCACCCAGGAACAGGCGGAGTATCTGGGCGTCAAGGTCGAAGGTCCCTATAAACCAGACTACTACCGCTATTGAGAGTAAATCTCAAATTGGTGGGACTGCAGGTCTCAACGAAAAAGGAACAACCATTTCAGCTATGGCTGTTCCTTTTTTTATCGACTTTTTCCAGGGTCACATCCCCCGAAATAACTTCGTGCAACACATCGTTTCCGTCCCGCACCATCAATCGACCATGTTCATCGGGGCCTTCCGATATCCCCTCAATGACCTCTCCTGAATGACTCAACCAGCTCAGCATTTTTCCCTTTAAAAAGTCACGTTGTTTCCATTCCGTTAAAACAGCGGCAAAACCTTCCTCTTCAAGTATTGAGATTTCATTTAGAATTGTTCTTACGATCCTTTCCAGCAATAACTCAGGATCACAGGGCTGGCCTGTCTCCATGACAATCGAGGTGGCACTATCTCTCAGATCTTCAGGAAACTCATTTTCCTGGGTAAGTACGTTCAAACCGACACCAATGATGGCAAATCGTTTGCTATAGGCTTGATCAGAGAGCGAAGCTTCGCATAAGATTCCACCACATTTCTTTTCTGCAAGATAGATATCATTGGGCCACTTCAGCTTGACGTCCAGAGCGTAGGCTCTTTCAATGACCTTGGCAATGGCCAGACCGGCTGTCATGGTCAACTTGGGATAGTCCTCAGTTGCCAACTGCGGGCGAACGATGATTGAAAAATAAAGCCCTTTACCAGGCGGTGATTGCCATGATTTCCCCAATCTTCCTCGGCCCGCTGTCTGGGTTTCCGCTCTGACAATCTCACCGTTTGGTGCTCCAGACTCAGCAAGCTCAAAAGCCTGCGTATTTGTAGACGGCAGAGAATAGAATTTATGCTGACGGGCTACCATGTCGTACTCCAAAAAAAAAGTGCAGAACC
>JASJDT010000073.1 GCA_030065655.1 Desulfocapsaceae bacterium
CGCCAATTCCATTCTCATCAAGGTCAATCAAATTGGTACGCTCAGAGAGACCTTAGCTGCTGTTGAACTTGGCGCTAAACATGGTTACTCTTCCATCATCTCGCATCGTTCCGGTGAAACTGAAGATGCTACCATAGCTCATCTCGCCGTTGCCACAGGTTGTGGGCAGATTAAGACCGGCTCCCTTTCTCGGTCGGACAGAACAGCTAAATACAACGAATTACTGAGAATAGAGGAAGAATTAGCAGATAGAGCGGTATATGCGGGAACGAAACTTAAAAAGATATTGCCAATCTAGATTGTAGCGATTGGGAAAGAAGAATACCTGCAGGCAGAGGAATGCGAAAAGCGATACTAAAGCCCAAAAAATCTTTTCAACCCTTTGCCTGACTGGGCTTTTTTAAGTTCAGGCATAATTATATCGCAGTTAAGCTTGATCATGGAAATGGAAACATTCAGACTCATACTGATAATAAGGATGCCACTGGCTGTTTTAAGCATGTAAAAACGTCCGCCTTCGAAAACCAGATCCATCTCGTGAAAATCATCAAGAGAGTCGAGAATTATCTTCCAGCTTGATGTCGATTTTTCGGGAGCAAAATAATTATTATCCAGGGATTCAAAGAGTATTTTACCATCCTCAGACAGGAGAATAAGTCCATAGACACCGTCCATACTGAGAATTTCTTGAAATACTTTGTCCATTTCCAACTAACCCCGTTTCACCAGATTTAGTTCATCCGGTTGAAAATCATTTCCTATGTTACCTAACAGCTTCAATGATATTGACTGAGAACCTGAATAATTTTGTCTTGAGGGCACTTTTGATTTACTACGACTACCGTTGATGGATGACCGGGAAGAATTATCCTATCCGATTGGCCGCCATCATCAATGTAGCCAACTTTCAATTTGCCAAAATTAAACATTGCACCTAGTTCATTGAGGTATTCCACGACATTACCAACCTTGTTGTCGTGATAAATGTCCTCGAGCCCGCATTTTGCCCCAACCTCATTGTAAAGTAGATCCTCTATTTCTTGAAGCTGCGATTTCTGTTGTTTTGCGGCACCGGATTGAGGTTTATCATTGGCCATCTTTTTTGGCACTTCCGGTGAACCCTCCAAAGCTTCACCCACCTCTTCATCTACAAAAAATTCTTCAGGTAGATCGAGGTTGCCCAGATCATTGACCGGATTCTGGTTCGCCTTCCGCTCTGCTTCAGCAGCTGCTCTAGCTACATCTCCCAGCTCTTCTTTGTCTGGCTTCAGCGGTTCTTCTTCTTCATCTTTCATACCAACAGCCTTCATGATGATTGGCTGAAGCTGGCTGTTGATTATGTTGTCCCGGGGAGTGCATTCATTTTGGATAAAGATGGTCACATCATCCCAGCCGAATACCTTGTAGGCAGCATCGAGCCCTTGTGTTTCCCCAACTCTCGCATCCAACAGATTGCCATCTATAAAGTAAAGAATCCCTCCCATTCCATTTGTTTTGTTGAGGATGCGAATTGTACAGGTCTTTGCCTCCATCTCCATAAGCTGTAAAAAAACCGTTGGTGAGACATTATGCATTATGCCTCCATCCGCCTCTTTCTGCAGAGTACTCATGATTATCTTGCCAAGATCATCAACCTGGAAAGGTTTGCTTATATAAGCGATTACGCCTTTTGCCTTGGCAAGTTTGTACATTTCCGCCGTTCTGTACCCGGAAACAATGATGACTGGAATGTCGGGATATTTCTCTCGTGTATGCGACAGCAGGCTCATGCCGTCCATACGCGGCATTTTTAAATCCAGAACGATTAAGGAAATAGAGGTGTCTTTTAGGATTTGGACAGCCTCAAAACCATCACCAGCTTTGATCATGGTAAAATAGTCGGAGAAGGCGGCGAAACGTTTCTCAACAGCCAGAAGCATTATCTGGTCATCATCTACAAATAAAACATTTCGTACCATTTCGTTACTCCACCATCCGTTCCAAATTCTTTATTCTCCCATCAAAATCATATCAAGGTGATGAATTGATGATATTAATCCCAATAATAAGAAGCACCAGAAAATTTATCTTCTCCGCCTCGTTAACCGGGAAATTGAGAGTCGGATGGAATCCTGCATGCGGACAATTGCATCAGCAAGATCACCGATTTCATCCTTTGATTTCGTAGAAATCTCCACATCAAGGTCACCAACACTGATTCGGTTTGCAGCATCTGTCAGGTTTCGAATAGGTGTTACGATGGCCCGACTGGAAAAGAATGCAATCAATATAATAACGACAAAAGTCCCAGCGAACATATAGTAGGCAAAAGTTTGCGCCTGTTTCAGTGCATCAAAGGCTTCCTCTCGTTCCTGCTGTATTGCCAGCGTCCAGCCAAGCTTGGTATTCTTAGCAAATCCAATAGTTGGCTTGCCATTGGCATCAATGAACTCAACCCTTTTAGCTTCATTCTGATCGGCAGCCTGTACCAACGGATGGTCACTCATGTCACGCTGCTGAATAACATAGGCATTCTGCCTGTGAGCAACGGCCTTACCGGTTTCGTCGACGAGAAAACTGCTTCCGGTCCGGCCTTCACCATACGTGGTAACCAGTTCGGATATAGTATCTCTGGTCATTGCCGCAGCGAGAACTCCAACGATGATATCCCCACGTTTTATGGGAACTGCTAGAACAAGTGCCGGTTTTTTGGAAGTCCTACCAATGAGGTTCTGCCAAGCAATATCGGCACCACCTATGACTTCCTTAACATATTGACGATCTGAATAATCCGTGAGTTTTTTACCATCGCTTCTGGCAATATTCAAGCCGCGCTCATCGGTGGTGAAGACCAAATACATCCAGGGGTATTCACTTTGAATGGCTTTCAACATGATTTCCTGATCGGCCTGACTCATGGATCTTATGGCAGGGCTGTTGGCAATGGCATTTAAAACTCGTACGTTCTTATCAATCCACTCGTCTACCTCGGAGGCCAACAGTCTGGTTACCGTTTTGCCAGTCTTGTTTGTTTCTGAAACAATCTGCTGGCTTATTTGATTAAAAGACAAAGCAAAATAGATGACACCGGGTAACAGGCTGACAAGCAACATAAGAAAAATAACTTTCGCCGTCAGTCCCAAGCCCGATCTCTTTTTCGCTGCCTCTACAGGTACTGATTCGGTTGTTGCGGATGATGGAATTTCCTCTATATTTTCAGTCGATCCAGTGGCGCCTGTTCCGGTATTGACCAAAGCGTCCAGGTCATCGGGCATAGCTTCCTGATCATCAGATCTTTCGGCTTGCTGAGAAAGCAGAGCCTCCTCCAGTGAAGTCACGTCATCATCAAGCTGATAGTCATTCTTATCGACGACAATACTGGTCGAGCAGCCCTTGCATTTAAATCGAGCTTTGTCGCCTTTGATTTTTGAAGGATCTATTTGATACTTAAGACCGCATTCCTCGCAAATGACAACCATTACCCTTCTCCTTGTTGGTAATTATGAAAATTACTCAAAAAAATATCTCTCAAGAACGCACCATGGAGCACCCCATGACAATGAAATAACACCTGATTACCGATGTTTTGTCGTTCTTAAGCAGGGTATCCGTTAATATCCCTTGTCCTTAATTTTTTTGAGCATTACTTGTTTGAACTGTATTCGTTTGTCTTCTCTTTGGATTTCCTGGGATAGGAGATTTACCAATTCAGCGGTGCGATGGGTGGGAAAGTTTGTTTTTGTATAGCCGAGATCTTCCAGACCATCCTCCACGACTATTCCGCCCAGAGGTCCAATAGCAACGGATAGTTGAGATATCAGAAAGGTCATAAAATCCTGATCTACAACATTTTCTTGAGTTTCAACAGGCTCTATGAGTTTATATTTGATCAACCGGGCAACAATTGGTCTAATCGCCCCAAGATTTATTCCCGATTGTTGGGCAACTTGTCCCAGCGTTTTCTTACCATCGAAACTCATCAATACACTTAACATCTGTCCATCCAGGGACAGCTTACCCAGGTCTCCTCGAATCGCCTGTTTAAAAACTAGACCTGCTACACCACCGGAAGACAAATCCATCAGCTACTCCTGTTATGTTGAAATACGCTTTCAGGTCCGTTCATGCTCTAATAACGCATCATTTCAATAAGGTGAAACGTTACTCTATTTTTACTGGGTCATGAAAGACACAACGGGAGAATTATTGTGTGGCTGACTTCATCTTCTTCAATATTTTCGCTGCGTGATAATTAAATATCGACATTTACAAGTGTAAACAATCTATTTTACAGCGATACAATAGACTCCCCTACAAATTGATTAACAAATAGTTCCTGAAAACTCAAGCGTGATTTAATTTTTTTTGTGTCTTTCCAAATGCATCTGCCAAAATCAACCTTTCACCAAACTTCTGTATTTTAGCATACCACTTCTCTATTCATTCACCTAAAATTTTTTCCGGAAGCGGTATATTCCCCCAAAAAAGCAATCTAACAAATTGTTTTAACATTATATTTTAAAAATAGACCAATTTAAAACAAACGACAAAGTCGATCTGATTTTCAGCTAGATGCTAAAATTTTATATTACGTAACCAAATTTGCTAGCTCTAGTTTTTCCCTATATCACTTCCAACTGTCTTTAATCAAGGAAGAATTTGTTTACCTCTTCTTTGCCTCGCCTTCAAACTGACAAGACAACATTTTAACTCAAGTAATAAATTCACGTTGTCAACTCTATTTCTGAACATATTTCTGTATAAATAAATTTTATATGAATTTTATTCTGGACATTTCTGTTTTTTGTAAATATCCTGCTCCCAGGAGGATAAATTTATGCTTGATGAAAAAAGTCTTGAGATTTTGAAAATTCTCCAGGAAAAAGCGAGAATTCCCAATACCGAAGTATCAAGAGAAGTCGGTTTGGCTCCGTCTGCCGTTCTGGAGCGAATCCGTAAAATGGAAAATCAGGGAATAATAGATGGGTATGAGGTACGACTCAATCCAGAAAGATTCTCACGAAACCAGATTGCCTTTATTGTCGTTGACTGTGACAGCAGAGAAGATCACGAAGGTGCTATAGGTAATAATCTTGCCAAGATTGATGAAATCCAGGAGGTTCATTATCTTGCCGGTAAAGATTGTTATCTTGTCAAAATGAGAGTTGCAGACCTTACGGAACTGAATACTGTTTTACGCCAGAAAATATTGAATCTCTCTGGTGTATTGTCCACCATGACATATCCTGTCCTGGAAACCTATAAAGAAACTGCAAAAATAAGAATATTATAATATAGACGAAGGTTTAGCTATGCCAATATCAGAATCATATAGAAGTTCTCTTTATCCCCGGCTTTCCAGAATAGCCTCACATTTTGGAACTCCGTTTCACATTTATGACGAAGCAGGCATTAAAAATACTTGCCTTGAGCTCAAAAACGCCTTCTCAGAAATTGATGAATTCAAAGAGTTTTTTGCCGTAAAAGCCCTTCCTAACCCGGAAATTCTTAAAATCATGTGGGACCAAGGTTTTGGTTTTGACTGCAGCTCTATTACAGAGCTTGTGCTCAGCAGAGAGATTGGTGCTCGCGGTGAAGATATCATGTTCACCTCCAACAATACCAGTGCAGAGGAGTTTCAAGCCGCTGAGGCCGAGGGTGGCAGCATCCTTAACCTTGATGACATTTCTTTACTGGAAAAAGTCCCTCACCTCCCTGAGCGAATCTCCTTCCGCTATAACCCTGGTGATCGCAGATCAGGGAACAGCATCATCGGAAATCCTCTTGAGGCGAAATATGGTGTAAGTCATGAACAGATATTTGATGCCTATCGTCTTGCTAAGAATAGAGGAGTTAGTCGTTTCGGTATTCACACGATGCTTGCCTCCAACGAGTTAAATCACGAGTATATGGTTCAAACAGCGGATATGCTGCTCGACATCGTCGAAAAACTTGAGGCTGAGCTGGACATTCGTTTTGAATTCGTCAATATTGGCGGTGGACTTGGCATACCATACCGTCCAGAGGATTCGCCTTTTAACCTAGAAGCCATGGCAAAAGGAATTACCCTGCTCTTTCAACGGTTCAAAGAAAAGAATGGATATATGCCTGCTCTTTATATGGAAAGCGGCAGATACATGACCGGTCCTCACGGAGTTCTGGTGGTGCGTGCCATTAACCGCAAAGCCATCTATAGAACTTATATAGGAGTTGATGCTTGCATGACCTCTCTTATGCGTCCAGGTATGTATGATGCTTATCACCATATCGAAGTACATGGTGAGAGAAACTCCAACAAAATAGAGGTAGTCGATGTTGTTGGCTCTCTTTGTGAAAATAATGATAAATTTGCCGTTCAAAGAGAATTACCGGTGATTGAGGATGGTGATCTGTTGATTATCCAGGACACTGGAGCACACGGTCATTCTATGGGCTTCAATTACAATGGAAAGTTGCGCCCAAAAGAGCTGCTCTTCAGGGAGAATGGCAAAGTTGAACTGATTCGGCGGGCTGAAACGGCTGAGGATTATTTTCGCACACTCGATTTTGACAAAAACGTTCTCAGCATTTGAATCAAAATCATTAATGGGTCTCGGTAATTCTAAATCATGGCAATAGATATAGATTATTTTTTAAAAATTGTCGCCTCCATAACGGCAGATGAAAAGGTACCGGTTGTTGACCTTATTGCTGTGCAGAGCAGAGATCCCTTCAAAGTCCTGGTAGCAACCATTCTTTCGGCGCGCACGAAGGATGAAACAACTGCAGTAGCTGCTGCCAGACTTTTTAAAAAGGCCCCAACCGTCGATGCATTAGCCAAGCTTTCTCTTAACACCCTGGAAAAACTCATTTATCCAGTGGGTTTTTATAAAAACAAGGCTGGTTTCCTCCATGCCTTACCAGAGGCACTTAAGCGTTTTGAAAATAGAGTCCCAGATTCCATGAATGACTTGCTCTCTTTGCCGGGAGTCGGTCGAAAAACTGCTAATCTTGTTCTTTGTACCGCCTTTCAAAAACAGGCAATTTGTGTAGATACCCACGTCCATAGAATTATGAACATCTGGCAGTACGTGGATACTACGACACCCGAACAGACTGAGCATGCACTCCGGGCGAAGCTTCCCAAAAACCATTGGCTCTCCGTCAATTCCCTGCTCGTCGCCTTTGGCCAATCCATCTGCCGACCTGTGGGTCCGCGATGTGATATCTGTGCATTGGAACCACAATGTCCTCAATATGGAGTAACACCCAGGAAATTACCCATGCAAAAAGTTACAAACCAAGACAGACAACGTTTTATTTCGTGGAACGTCAACGGTCTTAGAGCGTTGGAAAAAAAAGGTTTTGTCGATATCGTCGGTGATCTCAATGCGGATATTTTAGCAATTCAAGAAACGAAAGCACAACCCGACCAGTTGTCAGATGCTCTAAAAAATATTGATGGTTATACCTCCTATTTTAATTGGGCTCAAAAAAAAGGGTATTCAGGTGTTGCGGTATATACCAAAAAAGAACCCCTCCAAGTCACCAAGGGTTTTGGTCATGAGGAATTTGATAATGAGGGAAGAGTACTTACCCTTGAATTTCCCACCTACTATTTTATCAACATTTATTTTCCTAACAGCGGTGCAGAGCTGAAAAGGCTAACTTATAAACTTGAATTCAATGAAGCGCTCCACGCTTACCTCCGTCAGCTCAATACAAACAAGACGTTGATCATATGTGGCGATTACAATGTAGCTCACAAGGAAATAGATCTGAAAAATCCCAAGACCAATGTTAAGAACGCCGGTTTTACCCCTGAAGAGCGGGCTTGGATGGACCATTTTATTGACTCTGGATTCCTCGACACCTTCAGAATGTTTAATACGGAAGGTGGAAACTACACTTGGTGGAGTTACCGTTTCAATGCCAGAGCCAAAAACGTTGGCTGGCGTATTGATTACTTCTGTGTTGATCAAGCGAGTCAAGAACGTGTTCTAGATGCTGATATCTTGTCAGAAATCATGGGATCCGATCATTGCCCGGTAAGCCTTGATTTTCGTAGCTGAACATCTAATAGCACCAACGAGATAAATTGAACTACTCCATGACACTCTTTCAATGGGAGCAAATTGCTCAAATCCATCAATAAGAAATCTCATTGCAGTTTCAGTTATACTTGACATAAGTATATCAGAAATGTTATTTATCTCACCACTTGTGTAGCGTAAGTAGGTGGAAGTGGACAAAGAATTAGACCATTCCCATTTTAAAATACCTCGAATTTGACCACAAAGGATTGAATGAAGCACGTTCTTGCACTATCGGTAATGCTCTCTGCATTCTGGCTGATCAACTCCGGACACTACACACCGCTGATTCTTCTTTTTATGGTAGTATCGGTTCTTTTTGTCTCATCACTTTGCCATCAAATGGACGTAGTCGATGGCGAATCACAACCACTCAATCTAACCTTCACCATTCCCCTCTATTGGCTCTGGCTGATTAAAGAAGTTACCGTAGCAAACATAGCTGTGGCCCGCTGCGTATGGAAAGGTGCCGATTCAATCAGTCCATCTGTCATTAAAGTCAAAGCCAACCAGAAAACCGACCTTGGCATTGTCATTTATGCAAACTCAATAACCCTCACCCCAGGCACGGTGAGTATAGATCTAAGCGATAATGAAATAACAGTACATGCTCTTACGCGTGAAACTGCAGCCGATCTGCTTACCGGTGAGATGGACCGCAGAGTATGTAAGGTGGAAGGCTAATGTTTGTTATACCGGCGATTATTCTCCTGGTGGTCATGGCAATTGCCCTTGCCCGGGCTTTCAAGGGCCCAACCCTTTATGACCGGATTCTGGCCGTAAACACCTTCGGCACCAAAACTGTTCTGCTTATTGCAATTATTGATTTTCTTGCTGGCAGACCCGCCTTTTTAGATATCGCCATTGTGTATGCACTGATAAACTTCATCAGTGTTATCGGAATATTACGCTTTTTTGAGTTTTCTTCGAAAACTACCATAGAAGAAGAACCATAATGGACATCCTCCTCGATATACTCAGTTGGATCTTATTGATCAGCGGCAGTTTCTTCACCTTTACAGGTGCTGTTGGCTTGTTTCGTTTTCCTGATTTTTTTTCACGTACCCATGCGGCAAGCGTCACCGATACTCTAGGTGCCGGGCTTATTCTTATTGGCTTGATGCTGCAGGCCGGGTGGGGACTCGTCCTGGCCAAACTCCTGCTCATCTTGGTGTTCTCCTTGCTTGCCAGCACCACAGCATGTCACGCCATGGCCAAGGCAGCCTTAAAAAGCGGCCTGAAACCGCTAACGTATAGTGACCAGGAAAACAGTGCGGAGGAAACGACATCGAAACATTAATAGACATAGTGCTGCTCAGTTTTCTAGCATTGACTGCAATTGCTATCACCCGCATGGGTGATCTTTTTGCCGTGGTCATGCTTTCAGGTATCTACAGCCTGCTTTCAGCCAGCCTTTTCCTCGATCTAGATGCCGTTGATGTGGCATTTACCGAAGCTTCTGTTGGTGCCGGCATCTCTACTTTACTATTTTTAGCGACACTGAAGCTTGTACCCCGGTATGAAAAAAAGTCACGCTACAAACCGGCCCTCGCTTTGGGGGTGGTCATCGTCACCGGTGCCCTGTTAATCTATGGAACGCTGGATATGCCCCATTTTGGCGATGCCGATGCACCTGTTCATCAACATGTTGCGCCAAGATATTTAAATGACTCTATAAATGAAGTTGGACTTCCCAACGTGGTCACCTCAGTGCTGGCCAGCTACCGGGGCTATGATACCTTAGGGGAAGTTGTTGTTGTCTTCGCTGCAGGAATTGGCGTAATGTCCCTTTTAATGGTATCGCAACGCACCAAAGCTAGGGCGCTGACAAAGGTTCCGGCCGACATGCAGCACCAGATAATACTGCGCATCGTTGCCAAAATGATGCTGCCGCTTATTCTCATATTTGCTCTCTATGTTCAGTTTCACGGGGATTATGGACCCGGTGGTGGCTTTCAGGCCGGCGTTATTTTCGCCGCCGGTATCATTCTCTATACCATGCTTTTCGGTCTGAGCCTTACTCAATCAGTGATCAAGCCGGTTTTTGTCGAAATGCTCACCGCCTTCGGAGTTCTTCTCTACAGTGGTGTTGGCATCGTCTGTATGATACTTGGAGGCAACTACCTTGACTATGATGTGCTCAGCCATGACCCGGTTCATGGCCAACATTTAGGTATTTTGCTCATTGAGCTTGGCGTCGGCATCACCGTTGCCGCAGTCATGATTACGCTTTTTTTCAAGTTCACCTGGAGAACTGTTAAACATAAATACAACCAATGAATATCATCGGCCTTTATAATTACTGGATTGTCGTCGTCCTCATGCTCATCGGCTTTTACATTGTCATTGCCCATGAAAATCTGATCAAGAAACTGGTCGGGCTGACAATATTCCAAACCTCGGTCTTCTTCCTCTACATCAGCATGGGCAAGGTGGCCGGTGCAACGGCACCCATCCTCGATGAAAACTATCAAATCTACTCTAATCCGCTACCGCATGTTCTCATTCTCACAGCGATTGTTGTAGGTATCGCCACAACAGCATTGGGTCTCGCCCTGGTTGTGCGGATTTACGAGGCCTATGGTTCTATCGAAGAAAACGACATTCAGGTGCAGGATACCCATGATCGACTTGAATGTCAGCTCGAAGCATACGGCCGGCAAAAGCCCCCCACCCTTTTCGATCAGGAAACAAACTAGTGACAGCACACTTTCCCATATTACAGGTCATCATTCCCCTGTTTGCGGCACCATTATGCTTATTTCTCAGGATTCCGCGACTGGTTGGCGTTTTTGCGATTTTCGTCAGCGCTGCCGCCTTTTTGATAAGCTATGGTCTGCTCCAGGAAGTCATTACCCATGGGACTATATCTTACAAACTCGGAGGCTGGCCGGCACCATGGGGTATTGAATATCGTATCGATACACTTAATAGCTTTCTCCTTCTCTTGGTCTCCGGGGTCAGCACCGTTGTCCTTCTTGCTTCTCTTTCAAGCATCTCCAGAGAACTGCCGCAAAATCGCCATACCTACTTTTATACCGCTTACCTACTCTGCCTGACCGGCCTCCTTGGCATTCTTGCCACAGCCGATGCCTTTAACGTTTTTGTGTTCCTGGAAATTTCTTCACTATCCTCCTACACCATCATCGCCATAGGAACAGACCGTAGAGCCTTGGCCGCATCTTACCAATACCTTATCATGGGAACCATAGGGGCAACCTTCATTCTCATTGGGGTTGGCCTGATGTATATGATGACGGGTACCCTTAATATGTATGACCTGGCCGAACGACTGCCTGCTGTTTATAAATCAAAAACAGTGCTCAGCGCCTTCGGCTTCTTTATTGTCGGCGTTTGCCTCAAGCTTGCCCTGTTTCCACTCCACCTCTGGCTTCCCAACGCATACGCGTACGCACCATCAATAACTACAGCATTTTTGGCTGCAACCTCAACCAAGGTAGCAGTATATGTGCTTATTCGTTATATTTTCAGCGTTTTTGGTATTGAGTTTGTCGATATGTCACTACCGCTTGGTGATATTTTTCTCATCCTCGGACTCGTCGGTATTTTTGTCGCTTCTATCTCCGCCACTTTCCAGTTAAACATCAAAAGGCTTTTTGCCTACTCCAGTGTCGCCCAGATCGGCTATATTATTCTTGGTCTAGCCATCGAAACCCAACTTGGCATAACTGCTACACTTCTCCATCTTTTCAATCACGCGCTGATGAAAGCAGCGCTGTTCCTGGCCATTGGTGCTGTCTTCTATCGCATCGGTAGTGCCCAGCTCAATCATTATGCCGGGCTGGGCAAAAAGATGCCATTGACCATGGCGGCAATTGTTGCTGGTGGTTTGAGTCTTATCGGGGTTCCCCTCACCGTTGGCTTTGTGTCTAAATGGTACCTCGTTGTAGCTCTTCTTGACAAAGGCTGGTGGCCGGTTGCTGTATTGGTTCTCCTTAGTTCTCTCATTGCAGTGATCTATGTCTGGAGAGTAGTTGAGTGGGTATATTTCACGCCACCCCGGATCATTACCGAAGAAGTAAAGGAAGCACCGCTTAGCCAACTGATTCCGATATGGATGCTCGTCCTGGCAAATATCTATTTTGGAGTTGACACCCGATTGACCGTGGGCGTGAGCAAACTTGCAGCACAAAGTCTTTTTGGAGTGAATTTATGATGTCTTCGGCACCAGAAACACTTCTTCTGCTCACCATGCTGGTACCTCTTTTCGCCGTACCGCTCATCATTGTCACCTACCGACTCCCAAATTTGCGGGAAGGAGTAACAATCACCGCCAGTATTATTTTGATCTATCTGGTAAGCAGTCTTTACCTGATCGTTCAGAGTGGGACATCCGTCACCTACTTCGGTCCTGCTCTTTTTCCGGGTCTGCGGCTCACCTTTGAAATTGAACCGCTAGGTATGCTCTTTTCTCTGGTATCGAGTTATCTCTGGCTAGTGACGACTGTATACTCAATAGGCTATATGCGCGGACATCATGAAAAAAACCAGACCAGATTTTATGCTTGCTTTGCCGTCGCCATTTCTTCGGTCATGGGCATTTCCTATGCCGATAATCTTTTTACGCTCTTTATATTCTATGAGGTATTAACACTTTCAACCTATCCTTTGGTGACCCATAGCGGAACCCTCAAAGCCAAGGAAGGCGGCCGGGTATACCTTGGAGTTCTACTAACCACCTCCATCTTGTTCCTACTGCTTGCCATCATTGCCACCTGGCATACAGCCGGAACTGTCGAATTTAAAAGAGGCGGTATTTTTCCACCCCAGACTTCAACGCTGATCACCGGCACTCTTCTGGTGCTTTATATTTTCGGCATCGGCAAAGCTGCCATAATGCCCTTTCACCGTTGGTTACCCGCTGCCATGGTAGCTCCGACACCGGTCAGCGCTCTTCTTCATGCCGTTGCAGTGGTCAAGGCCGGAGTGTTCAGTGTTCTCAAGGTCTGTGTCTACATTTTCGGACTCGACCTGCTGAGCAAGCTTCCCAGCGCCGAAGTTATGCTCTATCTTGCCGGTGCCACCGTTCTTCTTGCTTCAATTGTCGCCATGCGTCAGGATAATCTCAAGGCTCGTCTGGCCTATTCAACGGTTAGTCAACTTGGCTATATAACAATTGGTGCATTGCTGGCCACCAGTGCCGGTGTGGTTGGCGGAGCCATGCATATCGCCATGCATGCTTTTGGAAAAATCACCCTCTTCTTTTGTGCCGGCGCTATAATGGTGGCAGCTCACAAAACGGAGATTAGTGATATGCGCGGTATCGGCAGGCAAATGCCATTGACGATGACAGCATTCTTTATCGGTGCCCTCTCAATTATCGGTCTGCCACCTACTGGAGGTACCTGGGGAAAGTTGTATCTGATGATTGGCGCGTTTGACTCAGGTCAATTGACCATAATGGCAGTTCTGATGCTGAGTTCTCTCTTAAATATCGCCTATCTCCTGCCAATTCCGCTGAAAGGTTTTTTCTCAACAAACGAAAATCAAACAGCGATAAAAATAAAGGAAGCACCTCTGCCGTCACTCTTAGCGCTTCTATTCACCGCAGGGGGCTGTATCGTGTTGTTCTTTTTCACCCAGCCGCTCTATAATCTGGCTTCAGCGATTCCCTGAAAATTGGAGTGAACCCCATGCAAGAAGAAAAAAAATATTTTTTTGACAAACCGCGCAATATCAGTGCAGTTTTATATACCTTGTATATTGCCTGCGGCCTACTGTTATTACTTGATTTTATTGTACATCGTCACATTGTCCACCACTGGGAGGAGTTACTCGGATTCTACCCCATCTACGGTTTTGTGGGCTGTACTGCAATTGTTTTAGGATCGAAAGTACTGCGCGTCCTTGTTCAACGTGATGAAGACTATTACGAACGTAAATAATAATAGACAAGCAGGGAGACAGCAATGTGGTTAGCTGAATTGCCTTCATTTATTCCCTTTTTTCTCGGGGCATTAATCGCACTTCTTGCCCGGGGGCACCTGCGCTCGTTTCTTATGCTCGCAATTGTAGCCCTGAGTGGTATACACCTCTATTTGCTCCCTGGAGATGTAAATGTTACTCTACCTTTTCTTGGCTATGAGCTTATACCTTATCGAGTTGATGCGTTGAGCGTTGTTTTTGGCTACGTTTTTCATATTGCTGCTTTCATTTCTATCCTCTTTTCCCTCCATGTTCGAGACACGGTTCAGCATGTTTCAGGATTGCTTTATGCCGGCAGCGCTGTCGGTGCCATTTTCGCAGGAGATCTCATAACTTTATTTGTCTTTTGGGAGCTTTTGGCAGTAACTTCAGCTTTTCTTGTTTGGGCCCAAAGAACCGAACGAGCGTATTTGGCAGGATTGCGTTACCTGATCATTCAAGTACTTTCCGGGGTCATTCTGTTGGCCGGAGTTATCATTCATGTACAGAAAACGGGTTCAATCGCCTTTTCCATTATCGGAATCGATGATTTAGCTGGTTGGTTGATTCTCTTAGCCTTCGGCATAAAGGCAGCTTTTCCATTTTTACATACGTGGTTAACTGAGACCTACCCTGAAGCCACCCCAACAGGCACTGTATTTCTTAGTGCTTTTACCACCAAGACCGCTATCTATACGCTTGCTCGAGGCTTTCCTGGTACAGAGCTTCTTATTTACGTTGGTGTTACGATGGCTTGTTTTCCGATTTTCTACGCAGTCATTCAAAATGACTTACGCAAAGTTCTATCATACAGTCTTATCAACCAATTAGGGTTCATGGTCTGTGGAATAGGTATTGGTACCACTCTTGCACTAGACGGGGCCGTTGCCCACGCCTTCGTACACATTATTTATAAAAGCTTGCTCTTCATGTCCATGGGTGCGGTTTTATACATGACCGGCAAGATTAAAGCTACTGATATAGGTGGCTTATACAAGACCATGCCAAAGACGGCCATATTGTGTATCATAGGTGCAGCCTCCATTTCCGCCTTTCCCCTGTTTAGCGGATTTATAGCCAAATCCATGATTCTTTCTGCAGCTATTAAAGAGGGACATACATGGATATGGTTTGCTCTTCTTCTGGCATCTGCAGGAGTTTTAAAACATGCGGGTATACAGATTCCTTATTTTGCCTTTTTTGCCCATGATTCGGGAATACGAACATCAGAGCCGCCTAAAAATATGCTTCTGGCCATGACCATCGCCGCTTTCCTCTGCCTGGCCATCGGTATTTATCCCAAAGTGCTTTATCAGCTATTACCATATGCGTCCATTTATAATCCTTATGACGTCACCCATGTTCTTGCCCAGACCCAATTACTCTTTTTCGCCATGCTGGCTTTTGTCTGGCTCAACCTGCAGGGAGTTTATCCACCTGAAATACGTGCTATAAACATTGATGCTGAATGGATTTACAGACGTCTAATGCCACGTTTGCTGCAAAACATCTTCACTTGGGTCTGGCAGCAGGATAAGTCATTTCGCAGCGCATTCATTACCCGTCTTAATGTCTTTTTTGATTACCTTGCTCAGCTGCATTATCCAATCGGAAGGGCATTTTCAATACGTCCGACTGGCAACATGGTAATGTGGGTTGCGGTATTGCTTGCCGTTTACATGTGGTTGCTGCTTAGTTTCGTTGACTGATGCCGTACTTGGTCTCAGCATCATTAAGGCTGAGGCACCGTGAAGAAAAACCATACCTGCAGTACAGTTATTTCGAATGTTGAATGTATCAGCATGAGATTAGCGGTTGGGTAGCTGTTCCGGCATATCTACCTTCCGAAATACTTGTAGTTCTGTCCAACCTTTTATATACGTTGGCCCGATTGACATCTTTATATCAACAGGACTTGAAATATTCCTTTTATTTTTTTTCGTTTTGCTCTCCGGTATTCAGTAAAACCTCCACTTTAACGCCTCAAACATTTTTCTGTTGATGCCTTTTTCAGTATCACAGCGGTTTTTTCATCATAATTCCTATTTGGTAATAATTTTTAAATAAGGTATCATTATCCTGTGCAAGCGATTCAGCCATTAGTGTTGTGAAAAAAAAGATTCAAGCTGGGTATGCAACTACATCTTCCTCTTCTTTGAGACAGGCGACACCGTAATTCATCTTATCATACCGCTAGAGTGAGGGCTCTATGAATGAGATTGAGGGTTTAAAATGGCATCTTGGCAGATATCAGGCCATTCTTGCCCAGCAAATCGATAGATTGTATAACGCCCTTGAAGAACTGCAGCGCACCACCCTGATGCTCATTGACAACGACAACAGTTCAGATGAGGCAATTGATTCTTGGCTTGCTTCAGAGGATTTTAGCGTTGATAATGAAGGTTTCTTTCAAAGTCAAATTTTACTGGAACAGTTCCGAAAAGGTGAAGCTCCAGCAGACGCCATCAGCTTTTCCTGGGGACAACAGCTGCGCAAAGAAACTCTTGCCAGAAAACGCATATACATCCACCGCAATATTGGCGCTCATCTAAAGCATATTCACGATCGGCTTGGTGATGTCGGTTGGATCTATTACCAGGACGCAAGCAATACCTCCCTGCAATATCCTTTTATTGATCAACGAAGTGCAATTACCAGTGATTTTGACTGGTCAACATACCATACCTATGTTTCTGTATCTCCTGAGAACAACCCAGATAGAAAAATACAATGGACCCCACCCACTATCGATTATGCTGGTGAAGGGCTGATTGTTTCTGTTTCAATTCCCGTCTGGCTGAACGATGAGTTCATTGGCCTATGGAGCATAGACATTCCCCTTCGCTATTTGTACAGAGACTTCACCACGTCCAACCTATTTCCTCAAAACAATCAATTTATTACCGACTGTAGGGGAATGCTCGTTCTGCACGAGCATCTCCAGGCGAAAATTGATCAGACCAAAGGATCTGTATTCCTTCGTTCGATAGCTGAAATGGGGGGCGAGTGGCACAACCTTGATTTCCATAAAATTGCCAAAGCAGAAGAAGGTGAGCTTATCATCGCCGACCAAGCTGGAACAGAGTGGATATATCGATTTAAAAGTGCGCCGGAGGTGGATTGGGTTCTCTTCTGTGGGATGCCAAAAAGCGCCATGGAGGAAGCAGCTGCCCAACGTCTAAGCAGAGCATTCAAGGAGATTGCCGAAGGTAACTTTTCACATCGCATTGAGGAAGTTTCCTCCAACGCACTCCACGTATTGATCGATGAATTTAATGTGATGACTACCCGTCTCAGCAAAGCGGAAGAACGTCGTCAGGAGGTGGAAAGCCAGCTTCGTCATGCCCAAAAAATGGAGGCTGTCGGAAGGTTAGCAGGTGGTGTTGCCCATGACTATAACAATATGATAAATGTCATCATGGGATATACGGAAATGGCCCTGGAAAAAGTTTCTTCCAATGACTTGCTCCACACCTACCTCCAGGAAATTAATGAAGCTGCTAAACGTTCCATGGAGCTGACAAGACAGCTTTTGGCCTTTGCCCGCCGGCAAAATATCATCCCCAGGCTTCTAGATATTAACCAAACGGTAACGGGCATGCTCAAAATGCTCCAACGTATGATTGGCGAAAACATTGAAGTATCCTGGAAACCTGGCGCAAACATCTGGCTGACAAAAATCGATCCTAGTCAAATTGACCAAATCCTGGCTAATCTCTGCGTAAACGCCAGAGACGCCATTGATGGAGCCGGACAACTCCAAATTGCCACAACCAATGCAGAGCTTGATGTCGCCTTCTGCTCACGTCATCCTGGATTTAAACCTGGACAATATGTTCAGCTAACTGTCAGTGATAATGGCACTGGTATCGATGAACAGGTGTTGGACAAGATATTTGAACCATTTTTCAGCACCAAAGCCATAGGTCGCGGCACCGGCCTCGGACTTGCTACGGTTTATGGTATAGTCAAACAAAATGAGGGTTATGTCAGCGTTGAAAGTGAGCCTGGTGAGGGGACGACCTTCACCATCTATTTGCCGCGCATAACTGAACAACTAGACGAGCTACAGAAGCACCCAGCAAAAAGAACTGCCACAGCTGGCAATGGTGAAACTATCCTGGTGGTTGAAGACGAGCAGGCCGTGCTGAATCTGACTGAAAAGATGCTTAAAAAGCTCGGTTATCAGGTTATCGCTGAAACATCTCCATTTTCCGCTATTTCTCTGGCCCAAAAGCATGAGGGGTCGATCGACCTGTTACTGACGGACGTCATTATGCCTGAGCTGAGTGGTCGGGAACTTGCCAAAAGAATTCAAACCATTCGTCCTCAAATAGGGGTACTGTTTACCTCGGGTTACACTGACGATGTAATGGCTGATCATGGCATACTGGTCGACAACATCAGTTTTATTGAAAAACCGTTTTCCACTACTCAACTTTCTGAAAAATTAGGCGAAGTGCTCAATTGTGCCAGCAATGACTCCTCGTCCGCCCTTCATTAAATCCTTCTGCAGCCTCGGCGTTGAAATAACCATAGGTGGTACTTCTAGAATCGGTAAGTAATCCTCCCTGCTCAACCGTTTGGAGAAATTCACAGTTTCATTAACAGTTACCGAACCGCAAATATACTCGCCATGGAGGCTTGCTAGGTACTTCTACTTTCCGCCGACTTTCTCAGTCATCTCTGCAGGGCCGATCAAGGATTGGGACTCAAACTCATCTATCGTTTATTACAGACCTTGACCACCGTATTTGTCGGAAAGGGCATCACTCCCTAAAGCAGACGCCAGTTATGATCAGCTAAAACTAAAATTTCTTAGCTTTTCAAATGCCTAAAGTCTTTATTGCCAGTAGTAGTAAACTATAGCTGAGAATGGAAAGTAGCGTCGTGAGCATGATGATGGTGCCAGCCAATTCAGCATCACCCCGCATTTGCTGAGAGAGGATATATGCAGCGGTTGCAGTCGGTGTACCCGCAAGGAGGATACCAATTACCAGATCTTCCCCCCGTACTCCCAGCAGATAGAGAATTAATGCTCCGATTATCGGCATAATCAGAAGCTTAAATCCTGATGCAAGAAAGGCGATGGTCAAATCACCCCGCAATTTCCGAAGTGAAAAAGATGCCCCTATGGATAAAAGCGCCAGAGGAAGTGCCATACCGGTGACGATATGCAGGGCACGGTCCATAATAAGTGGCACAGGGAGGCCGAGAAAGCTCCAACCAATTCCCAAGAAAGAGGCAACTATCAACGGGTTGAAAACAATTTGCCTGACAAACACCATCAGGTGCAAGCGACTCTCCCGATGCGGCAGTAGCAAAGCAACAATAGAGAAAAAATTGAGGGTAGGAACAATAAATCCAAGGACAACTCCTGCTATTGCCAAACCTGGTTCGCCATAGGCGTTAAATACAATGGCAAGACCCACATAGGCCAGATTGCCGCGAAAGGCGCACTGACTGAAAGTGCCACGCACCGTTGCCGAACAGGCCTTGGCCGCGGAAAATGCGTAGGAGAGTACAAAGGTAAGAAAGACCGTAGCTCCTAGTCCGATCACCAGTGATATATTGAAACTGGCGGTAAAATCAGCTGTGGCAATCTTGTAAAAAAGCAGCGACGGCAGAGCAAGATAATAGGCCAACCTGTTCAGGGCAAAAAGAAACTCATCATTAATGAGAAAGGTCCACTTAATACCATATCCAAGGCCAATCACCAGGAAAACCGGCACCACAATGTTTAGTATTTCCGTTAAATTGGCAACCATTTAACATTCACTGGTAAGGATATGGGGACATGTCTGCCTCACATAATCGATATACTTCCGATGCCCGGCAGGAAATCCGTAATGGTCCAACTGGTCTTCCTTCACCCAATGATAAGCCTGGGCGGCCTTGAGATCTGGTAAATTTGATTCTTGGTTGAGACGGCATCTGAAGCAGTGAAGAATAACCCTATATTTTGTATAGAAGTGAACCACGGTGGTCACTTTGCTGCAAATCTCTACCGTAAAACCGGTTTCTTCCCTGTATTCACGCTTAACTGCCTTCTCGGGACTCTCTTCGCTTTTCAACCTGCCACCGGGAAACTCCCACAGGCCTCCCCAAATGTCGTTATCATGCCTTTGCTGAATGAAAATATGGCCTTGGTGCAGAAGTAATCCCGTAGCCATCTCTATTTCTATCAACGGTTGTTTCGCTTTTTTTATTGGTCGGTCTTCTACGAAATTTCCCTGATAGGCTTCACAATGAGATGCTACGGGACAAACTGCACAATCCGGATTTCTAGGGGTGCAGATCAAACCCCCCAGATCCATTAGCGCTTGATTGAACTTGCGTGCCTCACCCGACGGCAGCAACTTTTCCGCCATATTGACAATCCCGGCATGAACTCCCTTGCCTTTCAAAGGTCTGTCAATATCAAATAGCCGGGCAAAGACCCGTTCGACGTTGGCATCCACAACCGGAATATCTTGATTGAAGGCAATGGATGCAACGGCCGCTGCCGTGTAGGGACCGATTCCCGGAAGTTGAAGCAATTCATCATAGTTTCTGGGCAACTCGCCATTATATTTCACCATCAGAAGCTGGGCAGCCTTATGCAGATTTCTTCCCCTGGCATAATAGCCAAGTCCCTCCCAATACTTGAGGATTTCTGAAGAAGTGGCCTCTGCCACTGATTCAATGTCAGGAAATCGCAACAGCCAACGGTTAAAATAGGTGACACCCCGCTCCATCTGGGTCTGCTGGAGCATCACTTCAGAGAGCCAGACATGATATGGATCATAGGTGTTACGCCAGGGCAGCGGCCGGGCACTTCGACGAAACCAGCGCAGCAGGCTGCTCCTGAACGAGAGAATATCTATATCTACTTTCATTTCTCAAAAAAAGATGAACTCGTTAAAAACCTGTGAATGTGCAGGTGCAACAGGCTAATTCAAAAGTACGTGGTCTCCCCGTCGGCTTTCGTGGCTTTTTACGAAACCGACAAAAAAAAACTTACCCGAGGCTGCATCCCCGGATAAGTTTTTCACCAACTCCATTTAAATGCATACTACATTCGTTTATACAGCTCCATGGCTCGGTCATAGGTCATTATCTTTTGCCAATCCTTGCCAAAACAATTTTCCCACAATGGTGCCAATCCGAGTGCCACCTTCACCATGGTATCAAACTGCTGCTCACTAAGATTTCCAGTGAGGTTGCGGGGAAGCTCGATACCATGCTTTTCCATCATTTTACGAAACTCCTCAACTCCGGTTGGATATACTTCGTCAAGATAATCAAAAGTTATACAGCAACCAATACCATGATGCGTACCGAGCACAAAGGAAAGACCGTAGGATAGAGCATGACATGCGCCTACCTGAGAGTAGGCAATGGACATCCCTCCGAAAAGCGAGGCCATCATCAGTTTATCATCGTGTTCCTCATGATCTTCAAGAAAGACTTGACGACAAAGATCAATGGACTTCTCGCCATAGGCTCTACTGAATTCATTGAGGTATGTTCCATGCAGTGATTCGACATCGTGGATATAACAATCCATACCGGTGTAGAACCATTGATCTTTCGGTACCCCAACAAGTAACTCGGGGTCGAGGATCATCTGATCGAAAAGAGTATAGTCCGAATTGATACCCAGCTTTTTTTCAGGACCAGTCAGCACGGTCGTGCGTGACACTTCCGCTCCGGTACCGGAAAGTGTGGGAATACCGACATGATAGACAGCAGGGTTCTTGATCAGATCCCATCCCTGATAATCCGCAGCGCTCCCCTCATTGGTCAGCATTAAGGAAACCGCCTTAGCTATATCCATGGTACTGCCGCCGCCAATACCTATAATGCCGTCAGGCAGCACCGGCGAAAAGTTGTTTATCCTCCCTACCAACTCATCTATATAACTCGTTTTAGGCTCGACATCGACATTCACATGAAGGAGGTAGTCGTTGTCTCGCAGAGGTATCCGGTTTTCCAGGGCCCTATCCTGAAATACATCGTCGAGGATAAAGACCATGTAAGAGTTATTGCTTCCTCTTCTTTCCTGAAGAACCTCATCGAGTTGATTAAAACAGCCGCGCCCGAACATGACCTTGGGAACAACACTGAAATTTCTATACATTAAGCACCTTGAAAGTTGTTTATGTTATTTGGGTTATTCATCCCAATGAGAGTTCATAGACACGAATCTCAGCAAATAAAAACTGTTGATTTCCTACTTCTAACATAGTCAAATCGACATCTTTTCTTCTGAGAGCATGATGTTCATACGTCAAGCCCCTGACTTTGCCCAATTTGACTTTATTCTGCTAGAAGATAT
>JASJDT010000085.1 GCA_030065655.1 Desulfocapsaceae bacterium
TCGGTGGAGTTAATGGTGGTCAGAGCGGCATACAGGGTAGTAGTCTTGCCTGAACCGGTGGGTCCGGTCACCAGGATAATGCCGTTTGCCGCCCGGATTTCCTCGGAAAAAAGTTGCAGCCTCGCCGGCGGCATACCCAGGTCGCTGAGACTGATGAGCACCGATGTTTTATCAAGCAGACGCAGCACCACCCGTTCACCGAAGGAAGTGGGCAGCGTCGAAACCCGCACATCAACTTCCTTATTGGCGATTTTCAACTCAATTCTGCCATCCTGTGGCAGCCGCCTTTCGGCAATGTTCAACTTCGCCATGATCTTGATCCGCGAAATCAGGGCCGATTGCACGTGTTTTGGCGGATTCAACATATCGTAGAGTACCCCGTCGAGCCGCTGCCGGATCTTCAGGCTGTTCTGGAATGGTTCGATATGCAGATCCGAAGCATTGTCCCGCACCGCCTGAGCAAACATCAGGTTCACCAAGCGAATGACCGGAGCATCACTGGTATCGTCCAGAAGATCGCCGGTTTCCTCGATCTCGGAGAAAATCGCTTCGGGATCTTCTTCGTCCATACCTTTGGCCACTTGCTCGGCACTGTCCTGGGTCATGTCATAGGCAAGATTGATGGCATTGACTATTATCTGATTGGGACAAAGGACACAGCGAGCCGTTTCCAGAGAAAGGATCTTACGTAAATCATCAAGGGGCTGGAAAGAATAGGGATCATTTATGGCAATGAAAATATCCTCGGTCGTTCTGATGGGTACAATTCTGTTGGTTTTCAGAAATCCAATGGTAACGTTCTGAGTGAAATCCGTATCAAAATCGGCAGGAAGCGCGGTCCTTACCTCCAGGTCGAAAAGAACGCCTTGGGCCCTGAGCAGATCGGTCTCATCGATTGCCTGCTGCTGCAGAAGGATTCGGCCAAAGTCTTCACCGGTCTCCTCCTGGATTTCAACAGCGCGGGCAACCTGTTCCGTATCCAGCCCCAACTGCTCAATGAGCACGAGTATTTCCGCGGTATTTTTCACTATGTTGCTCCCAACAGAGATAATCGATGGCGCTTTCTGATAACGCTATTGGCCATTTTCCTCATCGAGCAAACGCTGATTTTTTGTTTCCACCAGTTTGAGCGCCTCCAGCCGTTCCCGGGCAAGCTGAAGTAAGGGTATACCGATTATATCCGGATCAGTTGATTCTGCCGCCTTCATGGCGGTACCGGTAAGTATGAGCCGTTGGTAGCTTTCAATGGCTGCTTTTCTATCGCCCTCTGCCTCATAGATAATGCCCAGGTTATAGAGAGCATAGGGGTTGTTTTCATCAATTATCAGTGCTTCGATAAAATATTCCTTTGCCGCCTGGTTATCACCCTCCTTCATTTGTTCAAATCCCAGTTCCGCCAGACGAATGGCATGGGAAGCATTTACCTCATTGAAGAGGTTCTCTTTGATCTGGGGCATCACCTCACCCATCTGCGCCTCTTTGCTGATGGTAACACTCGATATGTCTGCCGGATTCTTGATAATACGCGGGGTGATAAAAATGAACATATTGGTCTGGGTCTCCAATTCGGTTTCCGCCCGGAAAAGATATCCCAGAACCGGAATGTCACCCAAAAGCGGCACCTTGGAAACAGCATCGGTGCTGTCCTGGCCAATGATGCCGCCGATTACCACCGTTTGATTGTTTTTGACGATAACTGTGGTATCCGCCGTACGCTTGAACGTTGTCGGCGTATTATTGGTGTTATCCTGGAGCCTGGTGACCTCTGTGGAAATATCAAGCCTGAGAGTTTCTGCCTGACTAATCTGGGGTGTAATGGTCAATTTAGTGGACACATCCCGATACTCAAAAGTGGTATAATCCTGTTCACTGGCGGTGGTATTCTGGCTGGTAATATAAGGTATGTTTTCACCGACACTGATCTCGGCCTTCTTATTATCCGTTGTCAGAATCTGGGGTGTTGAGACAATATTGATATCCGCATCGTTTCTGTACGCCCGCAGGACTGCACCTATATTGGGAAAAGTGACTCCACCTATCTCGATGCCTTCCTTAACCACACCAAAAGTCAGTCCGCCAACCGAAGCGGGGAGAGTTTGCGTAGCATCACTGCCACCTAGAAGGTCGAAGCTTTCATTTGCCCCCGCAAAACCGCCGAACGCACTCGTATCATCATTGGCTATTTCACTGCCAAAACGCCACTCAACGCCCACTTCAAAATCTTTGGTGGTATTGACCTCCAGGATAAGCGCCTCGAGATACACCATACGCCTGGGAATATCGAGCTTCCTGATTACCTCCTCCAGAGCATTGAATTCACTGCGCGTGGCGGTAATGAGCAACGAATTTGTCTCTTCGTCTGCCATGATCTGGACATTCTTGGAGATCGTCGGCGCCTTACCCTGGGCAGCCTCACCCGGCTGCTGTCCCGGCAGGAAATTGAGGACCTGGGCCATATCTTCGGCATTGGCATTCTGCAGATAGACAACGTGGATGTTGCCGCTGTCCCGCCGCATTTCGGTATCGAGCAGGATGACCAGGTTCCTTACCCGCTCCATATCAGCCGGAGCGGCCACGACAATAAGAGCGTTTATCCGTTCATAGGGTACGATTTTTACAGGCGTCGTGGGTCTGGCTCCCTTCGGAGTCCGGGCATTGGTTTGAAACAACCCCCCCATGACCTGGCTGACCGTGGTGGCCGAAGCATATTGCAAAGGCAGTACGGAAATCTCCTCACCGGTATAGGCGACGTCTATGGTCTCGATAATCGAGATGAGCCGTTGGATGTTCGAGAGAGTCTCAGTGACAATGAGCATTCCCGACTGTGTGTGGGCGATTACCACCGATGTCTGGGAAACCAAAGGCGCCAATACCCGTTTGATTTCATCCGGGGTGGTATGTTTTAGAGGTATCAGCTGGGTCACCATCTGATCTTCTGTCTGAGCGTCAGCACCGGCTTGCAAGGTCCTGATGTTGGCTGAACGGGCCTTTACCGAGGGAATGATTTTGGTTACGGCCCCAGAATCAACCGTGGTATAGCCATGAACTTCAAGTACAGACTCGAAAACCCGGTAGGCTTCCTCCTCTGAGATTTTGGTAGGTGAGATTATCGTGACATTCCCTTGAACCGTTCGGTCGACAATAAAGTTTTTACCGGTTAATTCACTGATATATTTTATGAAAAGATGAATGTCGACATTCTCAAAATCAATGGTGATATAGCGGCGACTTTTTTCCTCAGCACCTTGAACAAAAGTACCTCCAAGACTGAAGAAAAGCAGGGGTATAATCATTGCTATAATGATCACTATTCTGGCTGGTAGTCTTTTTTGCATCTCGTCTGGTTCCTTCATTTTCACTGAAAATAATGATACGCTCGCATAAGGCATATTTTATTTTTTCTAAAAAACAACCGCAACACCTATATCCTCAAAGAAGCATCCTGGCAGTGGATGTACTCTCCAACCTTGCCAAGAATTCACTTCGATTTTTACTGCTGCATTCCCTCACCTGGTACAACTTCCTGGTCGATTATCTCCTCAACCGGCTCCGTTTCCATATCCATGCCTTCCTGCTGCTCGCCTGCAAAACCTTCCTCGGTTGGAGGTATGTCAGTACCTGGCATAATATTTTGATTACCTGGAGATATAATTCTTCGGCGCGGCTGTTGCTGTTGCTGTTGAGCTGCAGATCCTTGAATAACCCGCCTTTGCATGGGTGCCGGCTGAGGGGCTGCCCGCACTTCGGCAGCAACCTGACTTCGCCGTATACTTGAAGCTTCGCTCATATCCAGAACTTCATCATTACCCTGATACTCCAGAATGATTCTCCCCCGGTCTATCGTTTTTATCAGTGCACCCTCGATAACATCGCCCTGGTAGAAAATTTCCTGCTTATTATCCCTTTTTTTTAGAATAATCGCACGGTCACCACCCTCCTGTCCGGTTACCGTACCCATAAGCACAAGCTCAAGTTCAGTCGCCTCGATTCCCGCGAAAGGATCTTCTTCAGTAGGCTCTTCCGGCTGGTTCTCCTCTACCAATGAGGCAAATAAATTTCTCCGGGAGATAACGGAGTAATCACTATATTTCTCAGGCCCATCACCAATCTGAACAGCAATCCGTTCACTTGGAACCGTTACCTTGGTCTCCTGTCTGGGTGAAAACATGTAATGGTCCATGAGACCATAAAACACTTCAACCAAGCCAAATATACCCAACGTGATCACGATAAAGGGCAATATTCTTAAGAGACTCTTCAGCATCTTGTCGGTAATTAACATGGCCTACTTGCTAAATATAAACGATGGTCGCCCCAAGGTTCCACCGAGCTTAAACGGTAATTCTTCACTTCGATATCTTCTTTGCACACCAGAAACAACTGCCTGCAACTGCTTACTATCGGGAAAAAGTGGAGCTTTCGGAGTGAGGTTTCCCGTGACATTGAGTCTGCTGGCAACCAATGATTCAGCTATAGTGAAACTGCCCTGAAAATCACCGTCTACTTTCGGAGTCCTCAATTTGCCTTCACTTAGCTGGGCCACTCCTTCGCTGAAAAACAGACGAAAAGTAGTCTGAGGCAACTCGATATTTGACATCAGAAAAAGCGGTCTGCTCAACTCATAGGAACCGTCTGCCAGTAAAAATTTCCCTTCAATCCTGGTGGTCCGGAGTTCACGGCGACTGAGCAAGGCTGTGCCATTACCAGAGAGGATTCCAGTTATTGGCCTGTCCATGGCAGCAAATGCCGGTATTTTTTCAATGGCCAAGTTGTCAATCTGTAGTTCATTGAAAGCTATTCCATCTTCGCCGTCATTGACTGAGAGGAGTGCTGAATGGCTACCACCAAATGCCTGGCTTTCCACCGCGTATGTATTGGTTAAGCTGCCCCATGCTGGTGCCATCGAAAAACGGCTGTCTTCAAGCAGTAAAGCATCATCAGCATCTCTGATCTGCATTTTCATAAAATGCAGACCCAAGGGAAAATCATAACTGACCCGGGCAATATCGCAATTCACACCTGGCAACGTCTTCTCTACCAGATATTCGCAGTATTGGCGGAATTTCTCCACCGGAAAACGCAGGTAAAGAAGAGCAATAAGGAGTATACCGCCATAGAGGCCTACCAGTATCCAGTAGATTGATTCCTTATTTTTTTGTGCCATGTTCATCCGTTATCAACAAAGGTGATAATCTGCAGGATGGCATCGAGAGCGTTGCTTTGCTGGCCACTTTGCTGCAGGGAAACTCTTTTTATAGATACCACATTCTCGGGTGACTCGATGGCTTTGAGAAAATTCACTAGTTGTTCAAGTGGAATTTCCTGGATTTTCATTTCTACCATCGATTCAATCAATTCCGTTTCACCTCCCTCGGTTGTCGAGGGCTTCATATAACTTATGTAGTTTTTGATGGCTGTAGCCGTCGCCTGACTATCAAGAAAGGTGAACAGTGAAAAATCGGCGGACCGTTTCTCCAACTTTTCCCGGATGCCGCCCGCCTGCACCTGCAGCTGTTGATATTCCTGTTGAAGCAGCTGCAATTCGACGATATCACCTTTTCTGCTCGCCAGTGACCGGTCGAGCTGCTGCGTCGCCTCAAGATATGGAGCCACAATAAACTGGAGTATCAGGAAAACAAGAAATACACAGCCCCCGATGGTAACAATCAGTCTCTCTCGCGGCTCAAGCCTGTCAAACCGCGATTTCTCCCGGAGCTTGCTCAGGTACTTGCCAATATTCTGCTTGCTCAAATACCTGGTAATATTCTGAAATCTGTCAACCATTGTTCAACCTCTGTTCAGCTCCAGTTTTAACTCAAAACGGACACCGGTACCTCTGGTTGCCAGATTCGCTGAATTAATGGTCACAACGGAAAAGTAAGCTGATTTCTCCAGCACCCTTTTCAAGCCATCCACACTGTTAAAATTATCAGTCAAGCCGCGCAGTAACAAACCCTGATCATCAACTACCATACGCACAATCTGAACCTGTAGGGTTTCGGGAATCTGCGTAGATAGCTCGGCCAACATATCGAGAACTCTGATATCGCGTTCCAGCACATTGTCGCCAAGTGCCCCTTGTTTCAACTCCCGCACTTTCACAGTCAGCTGTTGCACAGGATCCACAATCCTGCTGACTTCAGGCAGGGTTTGCGAAAATATTTCTCTGCTTTGCTGCTCCAAAGCCTGAAGCTGGTTTTTCCGATTGTAATAGTCATTCCAGAGATATCCGATTGTCAAAACGAGAACGACGGCAATTGATACACCAATCTGCGGAGCCAGTTTTCGATATTTGCTGAGATTTGCTTTTTTAGCAAATTCATCTTTTCGAAAATTGAAACCACTCTGTTTCTTGCTTGCGCGCAGCCCTAAAGCAAGAGGTGCGGTCATCAGGTCGACTCGCCATAGACCACTTCCCGGTCCGATCTCAACGTTAATGCCCGCCAGATCACAATGAATCACCCTACGGCCCAGGTTCTTTTTCAGATGCTGGCGACTATCCTTCACCCCGGCGAGGGCTCCGGTTAGGTAAATGGGCAGGTCAAACTTGGCGTCCTCCAGGGCAAAAAGAGTATGATTGATATCTTTGCCCATGGTTTTAAAGGTTTCGGCAATCCTGTTGGGACGACGGGCGGAAATCTGTTGAGAATTCTTGTCTATGGTGTAGTTCGCACCATTGCCATCATCGAATACCATGGTGCGGACAAGTCGCATCTGACCGGCTGCCATGACGAACATGGTGAACCTCTGGCAGCCTACGTCGAGGAGCACAAAATCTTTCTCCTTTTTATTTCGGGATAGCTGCAGGGCGGTCTGTACTGAGGAGACGGCAACGATGTTTGGATCAATACCGAGTGCTGCCAACTCATCGAGACGCTGGCGCAGAAAACTGCGGTCAACCATGGCCGCCACCACGGCAGCGCTGTCTTCCTTTTGCCCGGTAACCAGACTATCGGCAATGACCTTATCCATATCGACAAGCACCTGGTCTTCCAACTCGATGGTGAGGATCTTGTCTATTTTTCGTTTATCACTGAACGGAAAGGTCAAATTTCTGAAATAAAAGTGTTCAGCACCAAAAGAAACACGGCAGGGTTCACCATTGTATTTAACCTGTTGCAACACTTCCTCAAGAGCCTGGACAATGTTGTCTCCGACAGGAACCGAAATGCCGCAGCCTACCACCGTGGGCGGTTTCTTGCTCCGGGAAAGCATCACCGCACAAACCACTTCCGCGCGAATATCCAAGGAAAGAAGCCGCTGTGCCATTATACCTACTCCATCTTTCGAGCTATCATCACAATCGTGTTGTCCTGTTGCCGATGAACATCGGCTGTCAGCAACTTATTCAGCCGATTATCCGTTGCCTGAACAATGATCCGAAAATATTCACTGGCAGTTCCCACCAATGCCGGTTCAAGATCCACATCTCCGGGCAGAACTCCTTTGTACCAGCTGCTGCCAGCAAGCTGATCACGGTTCGTCTCATCTGCTCTAAAAGCGACAAGATCGTCGGCAAACTCAGCATTCATCGCCGGACTCATCGCCTTGAGAAGCGCTTTTGATGCTGTGTTGATGTTGATACTACCGTCGTTACCATGGACTGTTACCAGATCTTTGAGCCCAGGACGATCCTTACCGCCATAATAAATATCCTCGGTTATCCCACGGATGAGCAGCAGTTCTTCTATGAATTCGAAGGGACCGTTTTTTGCTGTGTAGGCTGGCTGAAGCCCCCGATAATAACTGCTTTCCGTGCTCTCTAAACCCTGTTCCTTGTCATCTTTGTCAATCCAGTCAACAATGGCATTGATAATAAGCTCAGCCCGGTCGACATTAACGTCAATGAATATTTCCTGCACTAGCAGACGTTGCAATATATCTCTGGTTTGCCTGGCAATGGCATCGTCACCGCCGTCAGCACTGCCAACCAAGGCATTGAGCTGCAGCCGACCGCTCAGGTCTCTCACCAGGATTTCCATTCCGCCAGCCGGATAGAAATCGCTCAGATCCTGATCCGCCAGAAGGGACCAACTGTCATGCAACGAATCAAAATCATTTTCTGTACCATCACCATGCAAAACAGCTTCTGCCAGATTATAACCCGATTTTACTTTAATTCCCAAGGTGTTAATTGACAAAGCATTGGCGGAGCCCGCCAGCTCCCGCCGCATATCTGCGCCGAACTGGACGGAAACTGCAATCAGCAGGCTAATCACAGAGACAGTCAAGATAAGTGCTACTCCTCTATTATTACACAATAAATTCCTTAGCAAAGACATAGATCACCGTTGATTGGGCAGAGCAATTGCTGTGGAATAATAGACGCTTTCTTCGCTGCCTTCTTCATCTGTCTCACTGTCGGAAAAACCAATTTTTATTCGCACTAACCTGGGATAGTCCGCCTCCTCGTCACTTTCGGAAAGAGAGCTGTCCCAACTATTTGACTCGGCCCCTTCACCATCGACATAGGTAAAAGTCAACTCTCGAAGACCTTCACAAAGAAGAAAACCTTTCTCTTCCCCTGCCTCAACCCCTGGAATCCCTGGAAGAATGGGTTCATCATTTCGATAAAGGCGCAGTTCGCCTGAATCTTCCACCTCTTCGACGGTATAAGTGATCGCGGTAACCCCTCTGGCCTGCTGATCTCTATTGAATCGCAAATGTGCTGTCGAAGAAAAGGTCAGCGAATCTGCACGACTTGCAGCAAAGCTTTCACTTTCTCCCTGAAAAAAACCTCCTTCACCACCATAAAAGGATTCCAGGTCCTCGCTTATCCTTTCCAGAGTTATTCTGGCACGTTCTCCGAAACGAGAGCTGGCATCACCACTGTCAACGGCAGTAAAGGTTGTGGTGAAAGCAGCGTAGGTGAGACTTACCACCACGGCAAATATGAGTATGGCGATGAGCAGCTCAGCCAAGGTGAATCCACGGCAACGATACATGTCTTCGGAAGCCATCACAACTCAATCTTCTCCTGTAAATAATAGTCGACAGTATGGACATACGGGCTATTTTCCCAGGAAACTTCCAGAATCACTCGCTTAAGGGGCCTCTCTGGATCCACTACAAAATCCCGAAGGTCAAATAAAACCTCATCCACCTCAACCTTCCAGCGAAAACCGGGATACTCATCCCCATAATCTCCCTCGTCGTTGCGCAGTTCGATGCTTCCACTCTCCAATTCGGCAAGCTTCTGCTGCAGAAGAAAAGCCGCCCTGGTATTGAACTTCGCCTCAACGGCAAGCGAGAGGCTCTGCGATTGCGAACCATAGATTACTGTTAGGGTAATGGCGAGTATGGCAACCGCAATCATCACCTCCAGCAGCGTAAATCCAGCCTGTTGCCAAGACATTACGGAGTTACTGTGATTATTCGGTTTGTAAATGGTTGTCATGGATTTTGGCCGAACCTGAAAAAGGAGAAAACACAATGGAAATATCACGGTTATTATTATCGCTGAGAAGCACGGTCATCTGGTCCATGTAGCCCTTGTTACTTATCCACAGGGTAACTGACCGGGAATTTTCGGTTTCTTGCGAGGCAAGTCTCACCTCTTCAAGCCTTACTTCCTGAGGCAGTTGCAGCGCTGTCTCTTCCTCCTCAGCAAAAAGGTCACTGGCACCTTCCGCTTCGTACCAGATACGCCGCTCTCCCAGCTCAAAATGAAGAAGATAGGGTTTGTGTTCCCGTACGGCAAGATTGCGAATCTCCTGCACGGTGCCGATGATCTGCCGAGTCGCCGCATTGAGTTCATCATCAAGCATTTCGTGACGCAGAGCGGGGATGCTCAGGGTCAGAAAAATTGCGGCGAGAACGGAGACAATGATGAGCTCCATGAGGGTAAAACCCTGCTGGTTATAAACTAACCTGCCAGATGTTTTCCCGGGTTGTAGCGGCATCTCTCCGGTGTCTGTGAGGTGACGTAAAAAACGAGCTCCCTTTCGAAGAGCCAATTTTCCCAGATAGTCTCTATTCAATTTCCCAGTTATTGACATCGGCGTCCTGATCAACTCCACCGGACTCTCCGTCGGCTCCATAGGAAATAAGATCAAAATCGGAATGTACACCCGGAGAAAGGTAGACAAAATCATTTCCCCATGGATCTTTGGGAATCTTTGCTTTCTCTAAATATCCTCCATCGCGCCATTTAGGTGGCAGCTTACCGCTCTGCGGAGGACTGACCAGGGCGTCGAGGCCCTGCTCTGTGGAAGGATAGTTGCCGTTATCAAGTTTGTAGAGCTGTAGAGATGTCTCCAGTCCCTTTATTTGCATGGCGGCTTTGGTCCTTTTCGCCTCCTCCGGTCTCCCCATAATCTTCGGGCCGATATAGCCGGCCAGAATACCAATGATAATGAGGACAACAAGCAACTCTATCAGGGTAAAGCCGCCCTGTGGTGTAACCTTATCACGGCGTCGCTGTATCTGAGTAAATATGTTCATGGTATCAGTTAATCTCCTTGAAGGGGTATTCATTGAGCCCCCATTGTAGGTCCATTCAGAGCAAAGCACAACCGTTGCCGGTAAATTAAATCATCCAGGAATGGTTTTGCTAGTTTTCTTGCCTTGCTGGCATGCTGAATAGTGCTAATTTTTTGAGTATTCTGGTTAATGCAGGGTCAACCAACCATCTGGTTCATTTCAAATATCGGCAACAGGATCGAGATGATGATGGCCCCAACAACACCTCCCATGGCAACAATCATCAAGGGCTCGATGAGGGCCGTCATACCCGTAACGGCGGATTCTACCTCGCGTTCATAAGCATCGGCCACCTTGGTCAACATACTTTCAAGATTTCCGGCCTGCTCTCCCACCCCCACCATCTGAATAAACATGGGTGGAAACCAGGGAGAGTTGCTCAATGAAATGGTCATACTCTTGCCCTCCCTGATCTGCACGATGGCCTCATCGATCACCTGGGCGACCTGGGAATTATTCACAATGGTTTTGACGATTTCCATGGATGCGATGAGGGCCACTCCACTCTGCAACAAGCTGCCGAGAGTGGAAGCAAATCGGGCCAGGATAATTTTCTGTAGTACCTTGCCAATAATTGGAATTCTCAGGGCAAACCTGTCCCATAAAGAACGTCCCGTTGAAGTCTGCAGAAAAAACCTCATGCCGATAATCAGGATAAACACTCCGATTGCGACCGCCAGCCAGTACACCTTGAGAAAATCACTTACCCCGATGAGTACTCTGGTAGGCAGAGGCAACACCTGGTCCATCTCCACAAAAACCTGGGTAATATTGGGAATAATATAGGTGATCAGAATCACCAGGACGCCAATGCAGATAAGCGCCATTATGATTGGATAGATAAGGGCCGCGCTCAACTTGCCACGAAGTTCTTCCTGATTTTCTCCGAAATCGGCCAGTCTCTCCATAACGATATCAAGAGTTCCGGAAGCCTCGCCGGCACGGATCATATTGATGTAAATATTGGAGAATACGCGTGGGTGCTCGGCCATGGCGTTAGTCAGGGTATTACCCTCGTTCACCGATTCTTTAATCTGGGCAATTATCTTTTTGAACGACGGGTTGCTGGTCTGCGACACAAGAGAGGCAAGCGAGGGCACCAGGGGAATTTTGGCTCCCAGCAAAGTGGCCAGTTGCCGGGTAAAAATATGGACTTCCTTGGCGGAGACTCGTTCGAAAAAATTTAAGGAAAACGATTTTCCCTGTTCATCTCGTTGCTCTTTTGCCGAGCTTTCTTTGATAGAGATCGGATAATTACCGGAAGAGCGCAGCTTTTTCCTGGCCGCACCAGCGCTGTCGGCGTTGACTATGCCTTTTCGGCTT
The DNA here is from genome assembly GCA_030065655.1 of Desulfocapsaceae bacterium. GTDB lineage: Bacteria > Desulfobacterota > Desulfobulbia > Desulfobulbales > Desulfocapsaceae > Desulfopila_A. The sequence continues at coordinate 11,806 of JASJDT010000085.1, forward strand.
TTTCCATTTTTATCGAGAGCTTTATATTCGTATACCGGCATGTAAGTACCTTTTTTGGTCAATCTACTATTTTATGTAAAGTCCCACCTAATTACAATGGCAAAGAAGAGGGTCCCTGAAATAATCTCCAGCATTGAACATAGGTTGATAGTCTTACGGGTAAAAGATGGCTCATTTCTGGCTCATCCTGCAGCCAAAGAACCGTGGAAAATACCATTAAATTCATTTATAGTAAATTAAAGGGTATAGAGATACCTTATGAATACCTTACGATTAGACAATCCTGCCGCTTAATGGCATTACTTCATGTACACAGAATACTTCGGACTTAAAGAAAAACCGTTTACCATTTCGCCTGATCCGCGCTATCTCTATATGAGCGAGCAGCATCGTGAAGCGCTGGCGCATCTGCTCTACGGCATCAGCAGCGACGGTTGCCTGGTGCTGCTGACCGGCGGTGTCGGAACCGGCAAGACCACGGTTTGCCGAAGTCTTCTGGAACAACTCCCGGAAAACACCGAAGCGGCCTTTATCGTCAATCCAAAACTCAGTGTTCACGAACTCCTGGAAACGATCTGTGAAGAGTTGGGAATCACTTTCCAAAAAAAAGAAAAATCGGTAAAAACCTTTATCGATGCCATAACCAACCATCTTCTTAGCTCCCATGCCATTGGCAAGACCACCATACTCATCATCGATGAGGCTCAAAACCTGGACATGGATGTGCTCGAACAACTGCGGCTGTTGACTAATCTCGAAACCAACACCGATAAGCTTCTTAAGATCATTCTCATTGGCCAGCCAGAGCTTCAGGAGAAACTGAAAAGCCCCAAGGTTGCTCAGATAAGCCAGCGAATCACCAGTAAATACCACATTCAACCGTTAAGTGAAAACGATGTCTACGGATTCATTCGCCATCGACTCATCATCGCTGGAGGGGGCAGAATGCAGTTTTTTTCGAAAAATGCCCTCAAACTCGCCTATCGGATGAGCAAAGGTATTCCCCGAATGATCAACATGCTTTGTGATCGGGCACTTCTGGGTGCTTATGTAGAGGAAAAAGGCGTATATGTTTCTGAAAAAATCATGCGCCAGGCTTGCAGGGAGGTTCTCGGTGAAGATGTCCCCCAAATCTCTCAACCATTCACCAAAAACTTTTTCAAAGCGGTACTGGGAGCCGTTCTTGTTGTTTTTTTGGGCACCGCGGCCTTTTTTCTATTGAGTGACGGAGCAGGCTCTCTTGCCCGACTCACCGGCTCCGACTCGGATCTGCCGGTCTATGACCCAAATCCTACAGGCTCTGTAACTGAAGAAACAGCTGCTGATAACTCCAAGGAAATCAATGTCAGACCGGAAAACCAGAATGCGGAACCTTGAGGTTAAAAAACGCAAACTGGCTGCGGATTGATTATAGTTGGCAAAAAATATAGCCAGGATAGGAAAATTTCCATTATTATCATGCCAAGGAGCAACGCTCCAGCTATCAGGTGCATAGGTAAAGGACAAAAGCACCGAAATCGTGAGCAATATTAAATTATGTCCTATATTCTCGAGGCTTTAAAAAAATCCGAATCGGAGAGACGGCAGGCTAATAGTCCTCCTTCGATTTATGCGCCAAAAACGCATCCTGAGCAGGAGCAGGAGAGAGGACCAAGATTTGTCCTGTGGGGTATTTTCGCCGGAGTGTTTTTTCTGGCAGTACTGACTGGAGGATATCTGCTCTATGGTAAAAAGATTATCTCCATCACGGTCACGGTGCCGGAGTCCGAAACAACCGGCCAAACGCCCACCCCTTCCCAACAAATAACAACTGATGAACCAGATTCCGTCATCCACTTGGAACCCGCCGGAAGGAAAGTGGTTGTTGCCTCGACACCTCCAGCAGAAGAGGTACTCCTGCAGCCGACACCGCTGACTCCCGCCACGCCAAACGAAATGATCAGTGAGTCGGGATACCAACCGACGGTCCCTCATCTCAAGGATCTCGACCCCGCCTTCCGAGATACCGTTCCTGACCTGCAGCTCGCCGGTCATGTCTATTCTGAAGATGCCGCTTTGCGCATGATCCTGATAAACAACCAAGTTGTTAGAGAAAATGATGTCATCGCCAAGGATTATATACTTGAAGAGATCACCCCGGATGGCATCATTCTACGTAATGGTGAAATTCGTTTTCACATGGATGCCCAATAGCTAAACACCATTTCATTTGACAATAGAATCAGCTATTTGTATCTTCATCTCTATCTTTGACCAGAGGCAACCAAAAAGATTATGAGTTTCTAGATTATGGATTTTTTTCCTCCCCAGTTTCAGCCATATCTTCCTTTGACAGCCATTGTGCTCTTCATTTTCTGTTGTTTTTTGTTATTAACTCTTTTTCTGACCTATCTTCGATTCCGCGATCTAAAACAGGAAGCAGCCAGATATCGTCTCCTCCTCCAGCAGGAAAAAGAAAGCTGTATCACCCTTCAGGAAAAATCTTCAGAACAGCAGACGAAGATTACCAGACTGGAAACCCAACTGACAAATGAGCAACAAAACAGCAAGGAAAAGCTGGCAATCCTGGAAGATGCCGAGAAAACACTGAACCTGCAGTTTCAAGCTCTGGCCAATCGGATCTTCGATGAAAAAAGTGAGAAGTTCGGCCAGGAAAACCGGGAACGGGTACGCTCACTACTCCAGCCACTGCAGGAGCAACTGCGCGGCTTTCAAAAACGAATAGACGATATTCAGGTTAACGACATCAGGGAGCGTACATCACTGAAGGAGGAAATTCTACACCTGAGAGAGTTAAATCAGCAGATAAACAGAGAGGCAACCAATCTCACTCGCGCCTTGCGCGGCGACAAGAAAAGGCAGGGCAACTGGGGCGAGCTGGTCCTCGAACGAGTACTGGAAAAATCAGGGTTGCGCAAAGGCTCCGAATACAGCACCCAGCAAAGCTTCCGCAACCATGAGCATCAGTTGCGTAAACCCGATGTCATCATTCATCTTCCTGATGGAAAGGACATCATCATAGATTCCAAGGTTTCTCTGTTGGCCTGGGAAAAATACCTTGCTGCTGAAGAAGAAGGAGATAAAAAAAGCTATCTCACGGAACATATCGCCAATATCCGCAACCACGTCAAGGACCTCAGTACCAAGGATTACTCATCCCTTCCGGGAATTCTCACCCTCGACTTCGTGCTCCTTTTCATCCCCATTGACTCCTCCTTTGGCGTCGCCGCCGATAGTGACCCGAATTTATTCAGCGATGCCTATGAACAACGGATCATTATCGTCACCCCCACTACCCTGTTGGCCACCCTGCAAACCATAGAAAACCTGTGGCGCTATGAACACCAAAACAGAAACGCCCGGGAAATAGCCGACCGCGCCGGTGCGATCTATGATAAACTACGCGGTTTTCTGGAAGATATGGACAAAGTCGGTAGACAGCTGGCAACCTGCACCACCACTTATGATGCAGCCATGAACAAGCTCGCCAGGGGCAAAGGCAATATTATCTCCCAGGCTGGTAAATTAACGGAGCTTGGGGTCAAGACGAAGAAGGAGATTCCCAAATCAATTCGCGATCTATCAGAATCTGATACACTGAATTAGTAGCCCTAAACAGGTTATAGGTCAATAGAGCCTCTCACCAATTAGTTCCGTCAGGTACTTCCCAGAGCCACTGGTTTTCTCAGTTATACCTCATACGGTTATAGTCCTTGGTATTACCTAGCTGATTCGGTGTTTAAAGCACACGTAAGCGAATAATCACTAGTGTCATGGCAAGTATTAGATGTCGCAAGATCGCACCGCAATTTTGATTTCCTGCGAGGCACGACTGACGGAGCATAGCAGCGCTATGTGACCGAAGAAGTAACGATGTCAGGAAGTCAAAAGAGCATGCGAGCTGCGACAGATGAGGCATGACAGGACACTAGGTATTTCCAAGTTTAATAACAAACATATAGCGTCCCTTATTGCCAAATCGTTTTGAAAGTGGTACTAACCCCGGTAAGCGTTAAGAATTCCGGAATAAGTACCTTGGTTGTAGCTTTGATGTCCGTTGTTTAAACTGCTTTCCGTTTCCTTGTTGTTTTAAAGGTTTTGGGAAGTAAAGTACTAAGAAAAACAATTGTATTTCAGTAAGGTATCTAACCAATAGACTTTTACGGTAAGGAGGTTCTGCGTGCTTCTCCATCAACATTTTATTGACGTTGCCAAAACCCAAGGTGAAAAACTGGCCATCCACGATTTCGCCACCCAAAAAAAGATAACCTACAATAGAGCCTTACTGGCCTCCATCCTTCTTGCCAAGTATATAAAAAGACAAAACAAAGGTTTCATTGGGGTAATGGTCCCCACCTCCGCCGGCTGCATCCTCACCAAAATAGGCATTCTGATGAGCGGCAGAATTCCCGTGATGATCAACTATTCCACCGGAGCCGAACAAAATGCTATCTATGCCCAGAAAAAATGTGACTTCAAGACGATCATTACCTCCAGGGCACTGCTTGAAAAAATAGATTGTCCACATGTTAAAGGGATGATCTACCTTGAAGATATAATGGAGAGCTTTACCGGCCTGCAGAAGATTCGGGCGGCGCTTATTTCTAAAATGCCGGCTAATATCATCAAAAAGCTCGTTCACAGCGGCAAGGCCGATGACACAGCAGCCATTCTGTTTACCAGCGGCAGCGAGAAAGATCCGAAAGCCGTCCAGCTCACCCACAACAACATCGGCGCCAACATCATCTCCTGTTCAGAGCGCTTCAATTTCGTCAGTGAGGATGTCTTTCTAGCCTCCCTGCCCCTCTTCCATGTTTTTGGCTTGACCACGAATATGTGGATTCCGCTGCATCATGGCATGACACTGCTGGCCTACGCCAACCCACTTGACTTCAAAACGATCTGCGACATCGTCCGCGAAGAGAAGGCCACTTTCATGGTGGGAACTCCGGCCTTTTTCTGGGGATACCTGCGTAAATCGGAACTGGGTGACTTCGACAACCTGCGGATCATGCTCTGCGGTGCCGATAAATGTCCGCAGACCCTTCGTGATGCATTCAAGGAAAAACACGACATCATTCTCTATGAAGGCTATGGAGCCACGGAATGCTCACCGGTCATCTCGGCAAACTGCCCGGAGAAGAACCGGCCCGGCAGTGTCGGCAAGCCCATTGAAGGGGTCCAAGTCAGAATAGAGAATTACGAGACAGGTGAAGAGTGCGATATTGGCGAGGACGGTCGGATTCTGGTCAAGGGCGAAAACGTCATGAAGGGCTACTTCAACGACTTCGAGCAGACATCCCTGCACATGCGCCGTGGCTGGTACGACACCGGCGATATGGGAAATATCGACGAGGATGGCTACCTCTGGCATGTGGGCCGGCTAAAAAGGTTTGTCAAGATAGGTGGGGAAATGGTTTCCCTGGTTAAAATCGAATCTGTCCTGGAGCAGTTGATTCCTGAAGATGCCCAGTGTTGCGTAGTCGAAATACCAGACTCTATCAAAGGTGCCAAGATTGTCGCCGTGGTCACCACCAAAGTAGATGAAAAGTCGATTGGTAAGAAGATGGCTGATAAACTACCCAAAATTGCTATCCCCAAGACGTATATCGTCATGGAAGAACTACCGAAAATGGGTTCAGGCAAAATAGACTTTCGTCACATAACCGAAATGACCCGAGCTCAACTGGCAGGCGACGAAAATTAGTCAATTACAGTCTAATTCCTCATAAACAATAAGAAAATACCTGGTTTCTTGAGCAAATATTACCAGCCATCTCTTCAGCAGTACAGATATGGTAAGATACCAATTCATGTCCTTTGCTGACAGGTTGAAACATTTTTTCTGGGTGTTCTGGCAGAGAACCCAGCGTTCATTCTTTAGCCTCACTCTTATATGCAGATGAGTGTGTTATAGGTCCCTGCCTTCTCTTGCGCAGCTTTAAACATCGAAGCTCCGCACCAAAATGATCGAATGTGAGTAAATATAATCGAATATGATTTTTAACCGCCCGTTGAGTTTATTTCTACGTGCTGATGATTATGTTTGTCTGCTGTAGCTATTTGAAAATGATCTTAAATTCTTGAAAATAGTAACCAGACGCTAGCTTGCGAGCAGGGCTTCTGATGGCAAGCCCGCATAAATATTTTACCCGTACACAACCGCAATGACTGCACTCGGGCAACCTCAAAGTATTACCAAACCACGCACCAACAACAAATCACCCTGGCCTGACATTATTCAGTTTGTCTGCCTGATGGGTGTGCTGGGCTATCTATTCTCGTTAAGTATTGAAGAACTTGGCTATAACTGGCAGTGGTACCAAGTCGACAAATATATCTTCACCCTGGATGAAAACGGTTTTCAGGCAGGCCCGTTGCTGGAGGGTTTAAAGGTCACCCTGATCATTTCCGGATTCAGCCTGATTTTTGCTCTTATTATCGGCATATTCACCGCTTTCTGCCGACTTTCCAATGCCTCCGTGGCCAGACTTATTGCCAGACTGTATCTCGAGACCACCCGAAATACGCCGTTGCTCATTCAAATCTTCTTTATCTATTTTGTCCTGGGACCATTGCTGGGTCTGGAGCGTTTCCCTTCAGCGATTCTGGCATTGAGCCTTTTCGAAGGCGCCTATGTTTCCGAGATATTCCGGGCTGGCATTCTCTCCATCAGCGCAACCCAGAAGGAGGCTGCTTTCAGTCTCGGCCTGAGCAAGTACCGCACCTATAAGCATGTCATCCTGCCCCAGGCAATTCGCAATACTCTGCCGCCTTTGACCAACCAGGCCATTTCGTTAATTAAAGATTCGGCGCTAGTCAGTACAATTGCAATCTACGACCTGACCATGCAAGCGCAAATGATAATTGCCGAGACCTTTCTCACCTTTGAGATATGGTTTACCATTGCCCTAATGTATCTGTTTATAACAGTGTTGCTGTCTTTTTTAGTCTTTTTTATGGAAAAACGGCTGCAGATTACTTGAATATTTTTGCAGCGCTTCCTTAACCATTACATATTCCGGAGGAATGTATGAAGAACCCTTTGAAAATTGCAACCCTTTTCACTCTTGCTCTCTTTATTGTTGGCAGTGTCGGTCTCGCCACGGCTGCATCTCTGCAACAGCAGCTTGCTCAGGAAAGCACCATCGAACAAATCGTCAAAAGGGGTGTTATCAAGGTGGGTATGGATACCTTTCTACCCTGGGCCATGAAGGACAAAAACGGAAAATACATAGGCTTCGAAATTGATGTTGCCAGAAAGCTAGCAGAAGACATGGATGTTGAGGTGGAGTTTGTGCCCACCAAATGGGCCGGTATTATTCCGGCGCTGCTCACTTCTAAATTCGATGTTATCATCGGTGGTATGGGTATTACTCCCCAACGTGCTCTAAAGGTGAATTTCACCATACCCTACGAGTATTCCGGAATGTCCATCGTCGCCCACAAGGAGAAGGCGGCCGGGTTCGACAGTCTGGAGGACTTTAATCGTGCCGATGTGGAAATAGCCAGTAAACTAGGGACCACTGCGGCTGCTGCCACCAAGAAATACCTGCCCAAGGCCAAAGTACGTCTTTATGATGATGAAGCCCAGACTTACCAGGAGCTGCGTAACGGTAAAGTTCACGCAGTTGTTGCCTCGGCGCCAAGACCTGCTTTTGAAGCCATTAAATATAGTGAGACCCTCTTTCTGCCCATCGAAGGCACCTTCACCAAGGAGCCCATCGGCTTTGCCATCAGGAAAGGGGACCCGGACACACTTGCCTATTTCAACAGTTGGATCTTAAACGCCGAACTCTCGGGCTGGCTTGCTGAGCGGCATCACTATTGGTTTGGAACCCGGGAATGGGCTGATATGATTGAATAACCAATTAAAATCAACAGTAATCTTATTTAATTAATCTGTAACAAATAAGCCGGGAGAGTTCCTCCACGGGCTCTTCCGGCAGCATGACCATGACCCCTCAACCCCCTTCCCAGCAATCCACCCAGACGAAATTCAGCCTGCTGGATGGGGTGATCCTTCTTGGTATTGCCGTATTTACAGCTTACCTGCTCTATCGCCTGACCTATTCGTTTAACTATAAATGGAACTGGTCGGTTATTCCCAATTATCTAATCAACATCAACGAAGACAACGGCTCCTGGAAAAGCGGCGTATTGCTGCAGGGGTTGTTCACCACTATCAAACTCAGTATCTGGGGAACTGTGCTGGCTGCATTGCTTGGCACGATCATTGGTTTGATGTCCATTTCCCGCAAACTTTTCTTCAGACTGTGCGGCAGAACCTATGTCGAACTCATTCGCAATATTCCTGCATTGGTATTGGTGTTCATCTTCTATTATTTTGTTTCAGACCAGATAATGCCGCTGCTCCATGTAGATGAATTCAGCCGTTCACTGGGCCGTGACAATGGCTGGCTTTTTACCCTCTTCTTCTCAACCCCGGAAACCATGACCCAATTTCTCTCCGGGGTCATCACTCTCGGTCTCTTCCAAGGTGCATATATCTCAGAAATCGTCCGGGGAGGAATTCAGTCCATAGATGAGGGCCAGTGGGAAGCCTCCCGCGCCATCGGCCTTACCAAGTGGCAACAGATGCGGAGGGTCATCCTGCCTCAGGCAATTAGGAACATGCTGCCGCCGCTGGCCAATGAGTTTATCAATACCATTAAATATTCTTCGATCGTCTCGGTCATCTCCATCCAGGAACTCACTTTTCAGGGAATGCAGGTGATGGCCTCCACCCAGGTCACCATCGAAGTGTGGTTGACCATAACCGGAATGTATCTCGTGCTCTGCCTTTGTCTCTCTTTCGGCGTGAATTATCTGGAACAGAAAATGTCGCGCTATACCATCTAACTTTGCGGAGCACACCATGAAACACCAATCACCCTTTGTCATCACCAATATCCGTTGCTTCGTTGCCTTCCGGCTGCTCTTCAACGCCAGATTTTATTATCCGGTCTTTACCATTCTTTTTCTCGATTACGGTCTGACCATAGAACAGTTCGCCCTGCTCAACAGCGTCTGGGCCGCAACCATTGTTATTGCTGAGGTCCCATCCGGCGCCCTGGCCGACCTGATCGGCCGCAAGTTGCTGCTGCTATCCACCTCTATCCTCATGATTTTGGAGATGCTGCTGCTCAGCTTTGTACCGCTGGATAATATCAGTCTGGTGTTCTGGGCTTTTCTCCTCAACCGCGTATTCAGTGGATTGGCCGAGGCCATGGCCAGCGGCGCTGATGAAGCTTTAGCCTATGATTCGTTGGTGGAAGAAGGCGACCCTGATGGCTGGCCGGCGGTACTCAGTGTGATGATGCGGGTGCAGTCCCTGGGCATGGTCATTACCATGACGCTTGGCGCTCTGATCTATGACCCGCAAACCGTCAATTCAATATTGAAATTCTTCGGCTCGGCTCTGGTCCTCGATCAGCAGACCACTATGCGTTTTCCCGTTTATTTGACCCTGGTCCTCGGTATTCTATCTTTCGTCACAGTTCTATTCATGCAGGAGACCAACCAGGAACAAAAAGAAGAGGAAGCTAGTTACGGCCTCATCACCAAGATAGTTCGGGCATTCAAAGTCACCCTTGCAGCTGGTGGCTGGATTCTCAGAACGCCTTTTGCTTTGGTGGTTATTCTTTTCGGCATGGGCTATGACCACGTGCTCCGGCTGCTCATCACCATGGTCAGCCAATATTTCCGATTAATCAGCCTGCCCGAGGCTATTTTTGGGATTATCGGTAGTGTCATGGCCATGGTCGGTCTTATAATTCCCAAGATTGCCGAGAAAATGGTGCACCGCTATACCCCCACCCAGAACATGCTCTGGCTTTCCGCCATAGCCATGGCAGCGATGGCGGGTGCAGCTACATTCGTTCCCTACTGGGGGCTGCTGCCTATCCTGCTGGTTTCCTCAGGATTGATGCTCACCTCGTTTTTCACCAGTCACTATCTCAATAAAGTAGCCGAATCTCACCAACGTGCCACAGTGCTAAGTTTCAAGGGACTCGCCTTCAACCTCGGCTACGGTCTTATCGGTATGGGCTTTGCCGGACTGATGGCATTAATCCGGAACAGCAACCGTGAAGCCAATCCCACACTCAGTGAGACAACCATCGAGAATATGTCCTTTGAAAGCGCTATCGCCTGGCTCAGCCCTTACACCGTGATGGTCATTGTCGCTGCTTTCCTGATAAGCGGCTACCTCTTGCGTCGTCATGATATCCATCGGCGTATAGGTTAATTTTGGAAAGCTCTACCAGTTTTCGTAATGAACACGGGCCTTGTCATAACGGTCCTGGGCTTTGAATTCGGTGGCCGGCCAGCCTAAAGGAATGATGGCCAGCGGCTGGACATTTTCTGGAATACCGAAGAGTTGTCTAGTTTTCACTATGCGGTCCTCGAGCGGATAGACACCTGTCCAGACCGTGCCGAGCCCAAGATCTCTGGCGGCCAGCAGGAGGTTTTCGATGGCGGCGCTACAGTCCTGGACCCAGAAATCGGGCCATTTGAGGCCTTCGGGAGCACCGCAAACCACAATAGCCACGCCCGCCTGACGGATCATGCCGGCGTAGGGGTGGAAATCAGGAACTTTATCGAGCTTCTCTCGATCGGTGACCACGATAAAATGCCAGGGCTGTTGGTTACCGGCAGAGGGCGCCAGCATGGCAGCCTTGAGAATGGTCTCTATCATCTCCTTCGGTACCGGCTTATCGGTGAACTTTCTGATACTCCTCCTGGTTTTTACCGCTTCCATCAATTCCATCGTTTTCCTCTCCTGTTTGGTTGTTCAGTTGGCTGGGTTGTTTCTATTGTTGCACCGTTGATAGGTTGTTATATACTCAAAGTACACCCATAAATTTCTGATATAGTAGTTTCAAGTCCTGGAATGACAACAACGAGGAATGGTCA
>JASJDT010000083.1 GCA_030065655.1 Desulfocapsaceae bacterium
GATATAGAGCAGCTGTTAACACAACAACCGGAACAAGGAAAATGAAAGATCTCCGAACTAATTATCTTGGGCTTCAGTTGAAAAATCCACTTATCGTAGGAAGTTGTGGAATGACAAACTCCATCGATAAGATCGTAGAATTTGCAGAACATAATGTCGGCGCAGTGGTTCTCAAGTCGCTCTTCGAAGAGCAGATTCTTGCCGAGCTTAATCAGAATGTTGCCGATTTTAATATGGAATATCCCGATGCCTACGATTATGTCCGACAGTATACCCGTGATAATGCGGTGTCGGATTATCTCACCCTAATCAGTGAGGCTAAGAAAAAGACGGATATACCTGTAATTGCTTCCATAAATTGCGTTTCTGCAGAGGAATGGGTTTCCTTTGCTAAATCGGTGGAAAGTGAAGGAGCCGATGCCCTGGAGATCAATATTTCTCTACTGCCCAGTGATCCGCACAAAAAGAGCAATGACTACGAAAAAATCTATTTTGAGGTAATCGAAAAGGTAGGTGATCTGGTGAAGATCCCTATCTCATTGAAGATGAGCAAATATTCCTCTTCGCTTGCCAACCTCATTGCCCGGCTCAGTTGGACAGGCAGGGTAAAAGGATTTGTGCTCTTCAATAGATATTATCGACCGGATTTTGACATTGACAACCTGAGTGTAAAAACAGCGCCGGTTTTTTCTACACCTGAAGAAATAGCCACCTCGCTGCGTTGGATTGCCTTGCTTTCAAGCCAGGTTGACCGCGATTTTGCCGCCTCAACCGGAGTACATGACAGTGCTGGTGTCATCAAACAATTGCTTGCCGGCGCTAAGACTGTGCAGGTTGTCTCTACACTTTATGCAAACGGCGCAAAATATATGAACGAGCTCATTGGTGGACTTGAGGAATGGATGGATCGCCACTCCTTCAATACCATTGATGATTTTCGGGGCAAACTGGCATACCAGGATAAGGAGGATTCATCTGCCCTGCAGAGAATCCAATACATGAAGTATTTTGCAGGAATCGAATAGGAAATATGTACAGCTGCTTGCCGCCTGTCTTTGATAGACCAGGTGCCAAGTGGCTTTGGGCTTGCCCGCAACAAAGGGTCGGCTGAATTTTTAGCGAGCATTGTTAGTACTATGACAACATCATTTACATTTCCAAAGAATACGTTTAGCAAAGGCGGTGTTCACCCTCTCGAGTGTAAGGAACTGACAGCTGGAAAAGCGATTGAAGTCATGCCTGTCCCAGCGGAACTTGAACTTGTTTTGACTCAGCACATCGGTGCGCCCTGTACTCCGAACGTTGCCAAGAAGGATGAACTTGAAGAAGGTGCGGTTATTGCTGAGGTTACCAAGGGACTTGGTGTACCTGTGCATAGTCCTGTTGCCGGAAAGGTGAAGTCCATAGGAACGTCAACGCACCCCATGCAGGTAAGCACCCCCTCGATCACCATTGTTGTCGATCGGGAAGCTTCCGCCGCCGAATACACGAAGAAGGAGTGGCAGAACGAAGATCCGCAGGTACTGCTGGGCAAGGTTAGGGACGCCGGCATCATCGGCATTGGTGGGGCTGGTTTTCCAACCCATGTCAAACTTGCCCCGCCGAAGAATATGAAAATCGACACCCTTGTGCTCAACGGAGCCGAGTGTGAGCCGTATATCACTGCAGACCAGCGCCACATGGTGGAACATCCGGCCGAGATCATTGAAGGTGCCAGAATCATACTGCGTATTCTGGGTATATCACATTGTATTATCGGTATTGAAAGCAATAAACCCGATGCTATTGATGCCCTGACTAAAGCTGCAAGTGAGCACGGCGACAGCGCATGTCAAATTGAAGTGCGCTCTCTTGAAGTCAAGTATCCCCAAGGTTCTGAGAAGCAACTCATTGAGTCGGTGACCGGTAGAAAGGTGCCAGCCTATGCCCTGCCATCGGCAATTGGTGTGGTCGTTCAAAACGTTTCCACGGCTAAGGCCATCTATGATGCGGTTGTTTTTGAGAAACCCTTGTATGAAAAGGTTATTACCGTTTCCGGCAGAGGTATTGAGCGACCGGCCAATCTTCTCGTCAAGGTGGGTACCAAGGTTCAGGATGTGGTTGACTATCTTGGTGGGATAAGACCAGGGTTGAAGAAAATTGTTCTTGGCGGCCCGATGATGGGATTTGCTGTCTCTACTTTGGATATCCCCATCACCAAGACCACATCTTCGATCCTCTTTTTGACCGAAGACGAAATTGATACGTCTCCGCACTCAGCCTGTATCCGTTGCGGCTGGTGCCTTGATGCCTGCCCGATGGGATTGGAACCTAAAGAGGTAGGCATCTACGTCGAGGCTAATCATGCCGAGGAAACGGAACCCTTCGGCGTTTTTGAATGTTTTGAGTGCGGTTCCTGCGCCTACGTCTGTCCAGCAAAGCGTCCGCTGGTTCAGTTTGTCCGCCTGGCGAAGATGAAGGCCAAGCGAAATCAATAAACTTTTTTCTCCGCCAATGCGGAGTTGTGAATGACTAATCAAACAAGGTATTGAGGAAAATCGTGAGCGAACAGCAAGTACAAGAGACCCCTTCAGCTGCTCCGGCCGGGTTATGGAAAGTTTCCGTCTCCCCGCATGTTAAGAGCAATGAATCGGTTGAAAAAATAATGTGGACAGTGTTTGCCTGTCTGGTACCGCCGCTGATCTTGTCGGTATTTGTCTTTGGCATCCAGGTGTTGTTTATAGCTGCAGTTTCCGTCGCCAGTTGTATGGCGGTTGAGGTAATCAGTCAGAAATCCCTGGGCAGGGAGGTAACCGTCAGAGACGGTAGCGCGGCACTTACCGGAATGTTGATTGCCTTTGTCGTGCCACCAGGTGTTTCACCACTGTTGCCGGTACTCGCTGCTATTTTTGCCATCTATATCGGCAAGCACATTATGGGTGGTATTGGCTACAATTTCTTCAACCCGGCGCTGTTGGGACGGGCATTTCTTCTTGCCTCTTTTCCCGTGGCCATGACTTCGGCTTGGCTGCAGCCAATCGAGCCTCTGGCGATTTTTTCTTATCTGAGCACTGCCGATGCCGTAACCACGGCTACACCACTGGCTGTATTGAAGGATCAGGGACCAGAGGCCTTTGCCCAGATGTTCGGTGAAGGTGCCAGCCTCTACACCAGCTTTTTCCTGGGCTGGAGACCTGGCTGTATCGGCGAGACCTCCGGTTTTCTTATGGTTCTTGGTGGCGCTTTTTTACTCTACAAACGCTACATCACCTGGCATATCCCCGTATCCGTTCTAGGTACCATAGCTATTCTTACCTGGATATTCGGCGGTCAGGAGTATTTTGGTGGTGATCCCCTGCTGGCTATTCTTTCAGGTGGAGCACTCCTTGGCGCCATATACATGGCCACCTGCTATGTTACTAGCCCATCCAATAAAAAAGCACAGATAGCCTATGGTATAGGCATTGGTGTCCTCACCGTGCTTATTCGGTTAAAAGGCGGTTATCCCGAGGGTATTTGCTATGCCATTCTGCTCATGAACCCCCTAAGTACCGTACTAGACGGCTGGTTTAAACAAAAGAGATTTGCCTTGCCGCAGGGAGCTGAAAAATGAAGGATATATTGACGATTATTTTCAGGCTTACACTGTCTTGTATTCTTGCCGCTACAGTGATGGGGACAACCTTCGTTCTCACGAATAAAGCCAAAAAACATAACGAACATGTCAAGGAAGAACGGGTTGCTTTTTCTCTGCTGGGTTTTGAGGGCGAGGCACCTGAGTCGGTGGCAATGAATACGGTCTATCGCTATGTTGTCTCCCGGGCCGGCGAACAGTTCATCGGCTATCTCATGCCCGGTGAAAATGACGGCTACGTTTTTCTGCAACTGGATCTTGACGGCAATCTTGTCACATCTGATGAAGTGAACTTGACGGATGAGAAAGTGCGGCAGCAGGCTGATCGGGAAGGTGGAATTATGAATGCCATAGGGCCAGGTAATGCTATCCGTTTTGCCGAGCAATTCCAGGTCATCAGCAATAGCGATGAGCGGGCTGCTTATCTCATTACCGGTAAGTTTCCTGGGTATAAGACCAATATTGCGGTAATGATGGCGCTAAATACCGATTTTTCCATTATCGGTTTTGAAGTTCTGGAACACGAAGAAGATCCGGGACTAGGCGGCGAGATAGAGAAACCATACTTCAAAAACCAGTTCAAGGATAAGCCTTTCGAAGTAATGCGGGATATCGATGTAATTAAAGAACCGATTCCAAACGAATATCTCGAGGCACTCGAGCGTGATCTTCCTCCGGAGCAGATCGAAGAAATAATGGAAAAATATCGAGGCAATGATATCTACGCCCTTACCGGCGCAACGATTTCGGCGGTAGCGGTAGCTGATGGTCTCAAGGGGATGATCAAGAAGTTCGCCTACCGTGTGAGTTTGTTGGACTCTGTTACCGAAAAGAATGAAAGCGTATCCGTGATTTTTTAACCACCAGGAGAGGATTGTATCGTGGCGAATGATAAGTCAAATTTTCAGCTGGTTGCCAATGGCATTCTCGCTGAGAACCCAATATTCAAACTGGCCCTGTCGATGTGTCCGGCGGTTGGTATTTCCACAACTGTGATGAACGGTGTGATGCTGGGTATTGCCGTACTTTTTGTGCAGGTGTTTTCCAGTGTCACTATCTCGTTGTTCAAGGATTTTATCCATCCGCGGATCAGGATACCCACCTATACCTTGACCATTGCCACCTGGGTTACGGTTATCGACCTGACACTTGCGGCAACAATGCCCGAAGCCTATGCTAAAATGGGCATTTTCGTAAAAATCATCGTTGCCTTTGCCATCATCACTATGCGCCTGGAGATGTTTGCCTGTAAGGAGCCGGTATCCTCCTCTTTCTGGGATGGTCTTGGTATGGGGCTCGGATTTCTGGTCGGCATGGTAGTGATCGGGGCGGTCCGCGAGATTCTTGGATCAGGGGCTCTGCTTGGCTATGATATTCTGGGATTCAAACCGCTGTTATTTTTTATTCTTCCCAGTGCCGGTTTTTTCGTTGTTGGCCTGATGATGGCCTTTTTTAACTATATTGAAATCGTCTATAAGAAATCTAGGGAACAAAGATGAAGAAAACAACCCTATTAATACGACTTGCATTCACCGCGTTACTGCTTTGTCTACTGCCGGTTTTTGCAATGGCGGATGGCTTGATCAAGGAGAAAAGCTTTGGCGAGGAAAATGAAATCATCGTCAAATTTGCCGCTCCCGTTGATCCGCAGGCACTGCAGAATTTTGATAATTATACCGTTTATGAAGAAGACGACCCCGATATTCGTATTTCCCTTGAGCGGGTGGTTGTTGCCGAAGACAATATGAGCGCCTCACTGTTTTTTGAGAATTCCTTGAATACAACAAAGAGGCATATTGTTTCCATTGCTGGAATCAGCGGTAAAGCAGAGGAGACCTTCGCTGTAGCCAAATCCTATTTGGGGTACCTGTTTTCGGTAATGATTGCTTCCCTGTTAATTAATAACTTTGTCTTCACCAAATATCTCGGGCTTTGCGTGTTCTTTGGCACTTCCAAGCGCAAGACCACTGCCAAGGGTATGGGTGTGGTCTTCACCCTGGTCATGGTGGCAGCAGGACTGATGAGCTGGTTCTTCTATCAGTATATTCTCAAACCCTATAATCTTACCTTTCTCCAGATTGTCGTCTTCATCGGCTTGACCTCGCTGACGGTTCAGGCAATTGATACTATCCTGAGAAAGGTTAATCCGGTGCTGTTCAACTCTTTTGGTGTTTTTCTGGTACTGGTTATAGCCAACTGTGTTGTCATTGCCGTTCCTTTGATCATGGCCAGTAATGAGTACAATTTCTTCGAAACCTTCATGCTGTCACTTGGTGCCGGTGGTGGTTTTCTCCTGGCTCTCTATTTAATGAGTTCGGTCAGTGAGCGAATGCGGCTTGCCAAAATTCCGCCGACATTTCAAGGGTTGCCTATTGCCTTTATTGTCGCCGGTCAGTTTGCCATGGCGTTTCTTGGTTTTTCCGGTCTGAAGCTGTTCTAACGCAAAGGCCTTTGTTAAAGTTTTACAGTGAGAGTACACAATGGATGCAGAATTAATTAAACTCGCTCTTGGCGGTATAGCCCTTCTGGCCTGTATAGGTCTGTTTTTCGGGATTGGTTTGGCAATTGCCGCTCATAAATTTGCCGTTGAGACCAATCCGCTCATTGAGGAAGTCTTGGAATCTCTACCGCTTGCCCAATGCGGCGGTTGTGGGTATCCCGGCTGTGAAGGGTATGCCATCGCCGTGGTCAATGATCCGGAAGTACCACCCAACCTCTGTTTTCCAGGGAAGGAGAAGGTAGCCAACACCGTAGCCGAACTCACCGGCAAGAAGATGGCGGCTGTGGAGGATCAGATTGCCCTGGTCCGCTGCTCCCGGGAAGAGGGACGGGTGAGTCACAAGCACGAGTATTTTGGGTTTGCCTCCTGTACAGCGGCAAATATCAGCTTTGGCGGTCCCTCTGCCTGCCAATACGCCTGTATAGGTCTGGGCGAATGTGCCGAGGCTTGCCCGTTTGATGCCATTGATATGGTTGAGAATTTTCCCGAGGTCAATCCGGATAAATGTGTGAGCTGCGGCATCTGTGTGAAAACCTGTCCGAAGACCATTATCGAGCTTCAGACCCTGCGAGCTCGCGTCTACGTTCCCTGTTCTACCAAAGATCTGGGTAAGACGGTCAAAGCTGTCTGCAAGGTTGGCTGTATCGGCTGCAAAATGTGTGTCAAGGCATGCCCCGCCGATGCCGTTGCCTACGAAGATAACAACGTCAAGATTGATCACAAAGCCTGTATTGCCTATGGTCCCAGCTGTGAAGAAGCCTGTGTGACCAAGTGTCCGCGCGATATCTTTCGTCATTACCAGGGCAGACAAGCCATTGCCAGAGGTGCGGCAGACGGTTTAAAAATGGCTGGGTAATCACGATGCAGGAATAACTTAGCCATCTGATTTGACAAAATGGCAAAGTCCCCATGCTCCCTTGAGAGTGTGGGGACTTTTTTGTTTGTAGAGTCATGCGTATATCATGACAATTCTATGTCAGCCATATGCTGGAGACCACGGTTACAGAAATATATGGTCTTGTTTATTAGAATATGAAGAGTGTGCCTGTTCAATCAAAAGAGGTGGAGTTAGCATTTCTATCACTTACTCATGAAACATTGGCCAAATAATTGAAACCTGGAAATCGCCTGTCATTTAATACTTCAGTTTCATCTGCTTAAAAATAACAAAGGCTTCCACTTTCTTGCCTGAACCATGGTATTTGGAGTAGAATAATAGAATATAAAATACCAAACAGGGAAGAAAATGGCCGGTTCGGACAAAAAGAGCAAACTCAAGGTAATCGGAATAATTACAATTCTTGTAGTTTCTTTTCTGTCTATCTATTATGTATCCACAGAGTCATATCAGAAGCGCTTCCAAGCGGCAAGACAGGAACGGGTTGCCGCAATCAATAAAACCGAATATCAAGCCAAGAAGACAAAAGGCGACCGCATCGTTCTCAAAAAAGGCGAACGGCAGGATGTAGGCAGAACCTCACTGGTTTTCAAAGGTCTGCAGGACAGCAATATTATGGTTGATCTTTACCTTCATGATCTTGACCCGAAACAGCGTTATCTTAAAAAGGTGGCAAAGGATGAGGCTGAAGATGGTTTTGAACTCGGTGGGATCAAATATAGGCTGATGACTGTCAATAACCGTTACTTGACGTTGAGACTGTTACGCCTTTCCCGTACACCTTGATACCTTTCTTGCTATAACGCTCAGGTCGTTCTAATCGTATGCTTAATTAAGTGAGTCTGATTCAGGTTTATTGAAGAGATGTTACCTGTGCTATGCTGTGGAGCGGTTGTAGAGGGGCACTAACTGCACCATGAGAATACCAAGCAGAATCAGTGATGCACCTATTAACTGATTGATAGAAAGTCCCTGGCCAAGGAAGATAAGACCCGAAAGGGCTGCAAAAACGGTTTCAGAGCTGAGAATTATAGCTGCATCCGGGGCTGCGCTGAAACGCTGGGCAACGACCTGAAGGGTAAAGGCGATGCCCACGGAGAGAATGCCGGCGTAGAAGATGCCGAAATAGGCCCCATTGAAATCGGCGAGAGTTGGCTGTTCGACGAAAATACCAACAGTCAGGCCAGCCACAGAACAGACCATGAACTGAACGGCGGCAACCACCAGAGGGGCCTGGGTCCGGGTCGCCATAGCGCCGACCATGAGAACATGGATGCCCCAGAACAGTGCGCTGGCAATGACCCAGAGATCACCCGAACTGAGACTGAGCGTTTGGGCACCGCTCATTATGTAGGTGCCAATAAGGCAGCCAATAGATGATGGCCAAGCGGACCAATGTACTTTGATTTTTAGCACAAAAAAGGCGATAAAAGGTACCAGGGGGACATAGAGCGCCGTCAGAAAACCGGCGTTGGCAACGGTTGTATGAAAAATGCCAACCTGCTGCAAAACAGCAGCAGTAAAAAGAGCAAGTCCGGTCAATACCATTCCTAGCCAATATTTTGGGGTGATGATGTTAAGGCTGCGTTGAATTCTTCTGTACTGCACATAGGCAAGGGGCAGCACCACCAGAAACCCCATGAAGAACCGCGCCGAGGTGAACATAATTGCTCCCAGTCCTCCTGTAGAAACCTGCTGAACAACAAAGGTTGAACCCCAGATGAAGGCGGTTAGAACTAGCAGCAGATTGGCTTGGAGTCTGGTCATTGTAATTGGATTTCTGTGTGGTCAGTCAGAGATGGTTATTTTTTAAGGATGAGATAATAACAGTTCTAGATGATTCATGATCTCAACCGCAGCGGAGAGTATACTTCGCCGCCGTTCTTCTGCAAGGAAAAAGATAGTTTGACCTTTATTCTTTATTGAAAACATGGAGCTTTGGCAGAGACTCATAAGAGATGATCCGGCCAGATGGAAAAGGCAACAGCCCACATGATCATACAGATGGAAAGATTGAGAATTCTCCAGGAGAGTGGTCTCTGGAAAAGTGGTGCCAGAAGGGTGCCGCCGAGACTGAGTGAAAAAAACCAGAGTATTGAAGCACTGCAGGCACCAAGCGTGAAGGCCACCCGTAATCCTCCATCGAATTGGCTGCTGATTGAACCCAACATGACCAGGGTATCGAAATAAACATGCGGGTTAAGCAATGATAGGGCCAGTGTGGTCATAATAATTGATGCCTGGGTAGTTTCGGTTGCTGCGGATGTCTGGAGGACGTTAGTTCGAAATGCCGAGCACAAAGACCTGAAGCCGTAACCACTAAGAAAGATTGCCCCACCAACCGCAGCGTAGGTACTTATCTCCGGGTGAGCACCGATAAACGAACCTATACCTGCAGCACCAGCAGTTATGAGCAATACATCAATGACCGAACAGAGCAGGGGGACGAGGATTATGTACTGCTTTCGCACTCCCTGGGCTAAAACAAAACTGTTTTGCGCCCCTATAGCAATAATGAGACCGCCACCAATGGCGAATCCTTGGAAAAATGGTAGCATGACCGCACCTCTATTGTAATTTTCAGCACGATAAGGTAATTATCTTCATTAGTAAAATTAAATAAAATCATGGTGAATAAGATTTACTAATAACATGGTGACGTGTGCTTGACTATAAACTCATTGAAGCTTATGCCGTTGTGTTGCGGGAGGGAGGGTTCGATAAAGGCGCAAAAAAACTAAACCTTTCCCAATCTGCCGTTTCTCAACGAATAAAACAGCTGGAAGAACAGTTTGGTCAGATCATCATTTTACGCACCAGTCCACCCCAACCGACACAATTTGGTAAGAAAATACTCCGGCTCTATAATCAGGTGCGTCGCATAGAGGATGATTTTCACCGAGACTCCAAGGAGCAACCAGCCGATTCATTCACCTCCCTTCCCATCGGACTTAATGCTGACTCTCTGGCAACCTGGTTCCTGGAAGCTGTACATCCATTTCTCAAAGAACATAAAGTGGTTTTTGACCTTATTGTCGATGACCAGGAGGAGACTCACCGACTTCTCAGGGAGGGGCGGGTGCTTGGTTGTATTTCAACCAGGAAAACAGCCATGCAGGGATGCAGTGCTTATTATCTTGGTGATGTCGGCTACGGGTTGTTCTGTTCGCCCGATTTTTATAGGCAATGGTTTAGTGAAGGACTGACCAGTGAAACTATCCGGCAGGCACCGATGATCACTTTCAACCGCAAGGATAAGCTAAATTCTAATATTCTTACCAGAGTTCTTGGGGCTGTGCCGAAATCGTTTTCAAGCTTTTATGTTCCTTCCTCAGAACAATTCATCGATTTCATTAAAAGAGATGTGGTTTATGGAGCTCTGCCGGAGCAGCAGAGTCGTTTACCACTGCAGAGAGGCGAGATAGTTGAGCTTGTTCCCGAGCAGCGGGAACAGGTGTCGTTGTATTGGCATAGCTGGAACCTGGATTCCCATCTGCTTCGTTGTCTTTCCAGGGAGCTTGTCCACGGTTTTTCCAGAATACACGAAGCGAACCATCTTTACGGAGAGTAGATATGAGTGAAAACGCTCAACATCAAGAAATGTCATTTCTTATCTATGGTGCCGGTGCTTTGGGACAGGCCATAGGCTGTATGTTGGCCCAGTCCGGGCATAAAGTCGATATGTTGCTGCGGCCCCGCTTCATTGAACAAATCCGTGCCAACGGACTGCAGGTTGATGGGGTACTTGGCCAGTTCCAGGCGCCACCGGATAATATCGGGCTAATCGATATCTTGGCAAAAGCGCAGGGTGAATATGACTATATCCTGATTACGACAAAAAGCTATGATACCAGAGCAGCCACACAGGATATTAAGAACAACTCCATTAAAGCGGGCGCTGTCGTCTCTCTACAGAATGGCTGCGGCAATCTTGAGGAACTGGTTGCTGCCTTTGGTACGGAGTGCAGTCTTGGTGGCCGGGTGATTACCGGATTTGAAATAGACAGTCCCGGCCAGATCAACATCTCCGTTACGGCTGATGCCATTCACGTGGGTGGCAGTGTGGCTGGCTTAATTCCTCAGACAGCTACCAAGTTAGCTGCCGCGATCACAATGGCCGGCCATGCCTGCCTGGCAGTCACCGATATTCATGCCTCACTTTATGCCAAGCTGCTCTATAACTGTGCTTTGAATCCTTTAGGCGCAATTCTCGGCGTGCATTATGGTGCGCTGGCCGACAACAGCGATACTAGATCGATTATAGATGGTATCATCGATGAAACCTTCAACGTTATTATGGCGCTGGGCGGGAGTACTCCCTGGAAAAATGCCGACGAATACCGAAGCGTCTTCTATAACCAACTCATTCCGGCTACGTATTCACACCGAGCCTCAATGCTGCAGGATCTGGAAAGTGATAAACCGACGGAAGTGGAAGCACTGGTGGGCTATGTCAGTGAAAAGGGAAGAGAGATGAACCTCGCCACGCCGGTTTGCGACCTTGTCGCCGCCATGGTGAGATTCAAAGAGACGTGCAATAGGGTCCACGGACAGTAAAGCTGGTCAGTCAGCTCCGCCTGCATCTCTAACGAAACTGAGCAGGTCGTTAAACGGCCTGGCTCCGGTGAGCGAAGAATTGTTGATGATAAAGGTGGGTACCGCCGTCACTCCTTTTTGCCGGGAAAGCTGCCAATGGGCATCAACGGCTGGACTAAAGGAACGCCTCTGCAGGACAGTCTCGGCAGCATCTACATCCAGATTGACTTGATGGACAAGATTGAGAAGTACCTGGTGTTCTGCCAGGTTTTTACCATCGGCGAAATAAGCATGAAAAGCGGCCATGTGAAAGGCATTTCCTTTCCCTTCGCTTTCAGCCCAAAGCCCAAGTTCCTGAGCAAGACGGCTGTTATAGGTTTTTTCACGTTGCCCAAATGGCAGCCCCAGCGAATCGGCGACGTTTTTTAAATGCTCAAGCATTTGGGGAATATTTACTGTTGAACCAGCAAACAATTCATCCAGCGTCCTGCCTTCAGGTGGCGTTTCAGGATGCAGCGGAAAAGCTATCCACTCCACTTCCACGTCATGGTCTTTTTCAAGTTTTTCAATACTCCCGGTAATGAAATAGCACCAGGGTCAGATATAATCTGAAAAAACTTCCAGCTTAGCCATGATTTCACTCCTTTGACTTTGGTCTTCTGACTAAGATGGGTATCTAACCAACTTTGTCAACACAGACAAAATGGTTACTTGAGTTGGCTGTCTTTGCTGCCTCGTCGATTATATGTCGAAGAGACAGTCTGCTCTTTTTCAGTCTCAGTCTGGCAGTCAATACACAGACGTACGCCCGGTAAAGCACGGCGGCGGGGTTCGGGTATCGGCTCCTCGCACTCCTGGCAGTGAGTGAGGCTTTTACCCCTGGGTAACCTGCTCCTGGCCTGCTTGACAGCATCTTCAACGCTTGCATCAATCTGCTGCGGTACTGCCCCATCATTTGTCCAACCACCAGCCATCGTGTTTTGCTCCTGCTTTTTTATACGTCAGGTCATTTCTTGAGAGTAATGAGTAATTTTTTATATTGCGTGGAAACACGTTTACTTTCTCTTGATTTTTGAATAGCCAAATTATGGGTTTTGACGGGCAGGCAGTTATTTTGAAAAAAGACCATGGTCTCTTCCGGAAATTTTGCCTTACATGCTGAAATGAGCCAACCATTACTCATATGAACATAATGCCCTGGATGCTTGACCATCTGGGAGAGCTCGAAAATTGTGGATAAGTACTTTTTTTCTACGTAATGAGCCAGCAATACAACAAGACCAGCCCGAACAACAAATTCCAGATCAGAATCAAGCCATTTCCTGACTACTTCAAGAACGGTTGCTCGATCCTTCGGTATGTTTCTAAAATTTGCTACTGTTGAATCAATCTGAGCCCAGTTGTCCACTTTTTTGAGAAATTTTTCTGTGTATGGCAAAAGGTCGCGAAAGGACCGGTCAATATAGGAAAGTACCATGCCCTCCAGCATGATAAGCTCATAGATGTATTGTTTCTCTGCTTTGAGAAATGCTTCGGGCTGATCTTCAGCAATCGCCTTGGCAATTTTTCTGAGAACAGGTAAACGTACTCCGAGGATTTTCTGCTGCGTCGGTATAATCTTCCTGTTGAACTTTTTATAGTCAGTATCAGCCAAATGTTTCAGGTTGTCGAGTAATTCTATAACACTTGTTCGTTCTTTCCATGTTGTGGTAAACACGGCCTTGCCAATTACGATGTGCAAACAAATAGATGCTATTAGCTTGCCGGACAACGTTGTAGATATGGACCTTTTCCAACTGGGTGTATTTGTGAGTAGCTTTGAAATTTACTGTCTAGAGACAACTACATACCAAATCTTTTCGGCTCAGATAATAAGTCAGCATTTTTACTAAGCAAGGGCTATTGGTATTGTGATTTTCTTATAAAAGGGAAGAATTGGTATATTCACGCAGGGTCCACCCATATATAAAAAGCCTGGTAAAAACAAAAAAGACATAATTAACATTTGCTGGCAAAAGTGATTTTAACCATCAGGATATCCTTGGTAAAAAAGGTTCATGCAGGAATGGGACAGACAACCCATCCTTTTGTTTTTAGGCAGCAGGTCAAAGGGCCTCATCATTGATTATCAAGAGAGATAAACGATCGTGGTAAACTAATTGTCCTTGATGGAGTTTACAACATAGTGGGTCGCTTTGGCGGTGGCAAAGGTTATATCATCGGCAGCATCGGTAACCACCGCTTCAAAATGAAGGATCTTTTTTCTCTGCTTGATGAACATGGCCGTTACATAGATATGCTTAACTTCCCTGGAAATGGCCTGAAGATAGCTTACCTCCATTTTCAAGGTCACATTGGGCGGGGCAACCAGCATGCTGAGAGGACCGATGGTATTATCTATGGCTGCTGAAACCATACCACCCTGCATATAGCCAAAGGGATTCAATTGCTCAGGCAATACGGGAAATCTGCAGCGAAAAAAATTTTCCTCCAGGTTAACAACTACAAACTCTCCCTGCATGGCAAGAAAACATGGGGGTGGAACTTCAAAACGATCCAGTTCGGTTGCTGATTGCGCATTGAGAATGGCAAGAATTTCTTCCGGCAGTTTATCTTGGTGGATCAAAGCTGGCTCCTCGGTGACAAATTATAGGGTGAGAATAGGTTTTTCTTAAGAAGGACGGCGGTGACCTGGTACCGATGAAGTAGATTCAAGTTCACTCTTGTTGGATAATATGAGTATACTTGTTGTTTAGAACTGATTTCCAGAATTAAGGTACTAATCTTCATCACGGTGCACTGTCTCAGGAGTAAAGGCTGGCAGGCACACGGCAATATATTCAGCACCACCTGGATTTGGGGTACTGTATTGAACCCACTCGTCCGGTGGAACGATGACTGCCTCGCCAGCTTCAACCTCTATCTCGCCCGATTCCGTCCTGATCAGCAACATTCCCTTGAGTACGATGGTATATTCAGTGAATTCAGGTTTTTGGCCCGGTTCAGTCCAGCCGGTTGGGCTGGTCATCTTGGCAATGCTAACCTCGGAGGTTTGAGAATTCACCAGGCCGATGTATTCTTCGATTTTTTTCGGTTTGTTGCCGGCAGCCTCAATCAGTGTAGGTGTGGTTATTTTCTGGATCATTTATCTCTAATCTCTTAATGCTGTACGAGATGTACAGACTGTTATCATTGTGTTAACAGTAAAATTAGCAGTTAGGATTGTATCTGTTAACATAGAGAAATTTCTATTACCATTCAAAGTAACTACAAGGTACAAAATCGCAAACAGTTTAGTGCCTTACTATCCAACTTCTGATATGGAGAACAAGAAAACGGGAAGCGTTAAAAAAATTGCAAAGTTGGGGTATGCTCCAAGACACTTACACCCCTCAAGGGGGTACTAAACAGAGTCCCGCTTACGGGGTTAGGTTTTAGGAGATGGGTTGTGCAGCCAATTTGCGATCAACAACGTTCCAACTTAACCCTATGGAAATAAAATTTTTCTGTAAAAGCAAAAAACCGGCATCATCAAGAAATGATGAGCCAGTTGTTGGTAAAAGAATGTCAGGATAGTATTATTCAATGATTGTTCTATAGGGTAGAGAAAGATCATCTGACAGTATATCGTATACCTGGTAAACACCGAGCATCGGTCCCTTATCCGAAGTATTTACCTCCATGTAGGCCGAGACGGCATCATAATTAAAATTTAAGACATAATTGATTCGTTGGGACGGTACAAGCACTTTCAGAGAATTTCCTTTCATGACAATCGAAAATCCTGGTGAATCAAGGTAGATCGGCATATCAGGAAAAGTACCTGGAACAACAACCGATTTGTCATTTAGATCCAAAGGTAGAACCGACAATCCACCTGCGACCCTATCGTCAGAGCCGAGGACAACCCAGTGACTATGAAAAACCCTGCCATCGTTTGCAGTGTCGAAATCGTTGTTTTCATCCCAGAGAGGAGTATCATCAAAGTCTGGATGGGAAGTTACGGCAAGTGCCACAATACCGTCGATAGCACCGAAGCCTAGGTCCTGGGAAGAAAGTGTTGTCGGGAAAACATAACCCAGAACAGGGGCACCATGCAGTTCACCATTAGGCCTGGGGTAGGTGTTCCCGGCGATACCCTGAACGTCTATGGCAAAGACGATGAGTTCAAGATCCTGGTAATAGGTTACTGATGCGGATTCAAGAGCCATGTCCTTGGTGTTGAGGCTTTCAGCCTGTGTCGCTGTTTTGTGATCAGCTGCCATTGCCGAGAAGACAAAAATGAATAGTATAGCCGAAATGAGATTGGCAAATATGTGGTAATATTTTTTCATGGTTTTTCTCCAACTTGGTAATGTTTGAGGGTATTATCCTAAAATTATTTGGGGCTAGGCCGGCTTGAAAGAAAAGGTATATTTCTAAAAATATAAATAAAGTAGGTACAAACTGGTGCAGTAGGCACTTATCGGTACTTCTTGCTGGATTTATGACGAATAAAAATTCACAACTGCCCGTTACTCTCATCATAGAGGATATCATCGGCTGTAAGTGGTCATTGAGTGTGCTTCTGACAATTCAGCAGGGAGTATGCAGGCCAGGTGAACTTACTCGCTCTATACCGGGAATAACCACCAAGGTGCTTAATGAAAGGTTAAAGAAAATGGTGCGTTATGCAATTCTACAGAAACGGATCTATCCAGAGGTTCCACCAAGAGTTGAGTACGAGTTTACTGAATTTGGTCGGAAGATCTGGAAAATACTAGATGATATCAGAATGTTGCAAAAAGAAGTTGAGGAAAGGAAGTAAGTTACTCTAGGGGTAGCGATTGCTTCGCCTAGTGGAGTTATGGAGTAATGGAGTTACATTTTATCTTTATTCTTACCTGGCAGATCTTATCACAACATCTTCAGGATTGGACTGAAAAATCATTGCTATGACAAAGCCAACAGAAAAGATATAGGCTGGTAAAGTTGTATTTTATGAACAAAAAACAATTGATATGAGTAAAAAGAGGATATGCCATGAACCATAGCAATAAGAAACTTGTCGTCATGCTTTCAAGCATGATTGTTTTCCTTTCCTGGGGGGCGCAAGTGTGGTCCAGGCCAATTGATCAAGGAACGGCTGTTGATCTGCGGGGTACAGTCTTCTCCATCTTCGATACGGATTTTGACGATGGTGGTTCCATCCGTATGGATCAATATGAGATAGAAGCAGGTCTTGATTACCAGTTATCCAAGCAGCTTGAAACCGGTATTGGGGTAAGTTACACCATGCAGGAGTATGATTTTTCAGGCACTTCCGGTTTTGGCGGACTCAATCCCTGGGAAGACATTCATACCTTCGCCGTCACCGCTTCACTCACCTATTCACCGGACCAGAACTGGAGCATTCTCTTCTCGCCATTCGTCGAATCCTCTGCCGAATCGGGAGCCGATGACAGCGAATCATATTCCTACGGTGGCTTTATTTTTGCCTCTTACGCCTATTCCCGTGATTTAGTATTGGGATTCGGCGGTGGCCTGACCTCAGGTTTGGAGGAGACCACCTTCATTCCAGCTCTTTTTGTCAGGTGGCAGATAAGCGATAAGCTTTTACTGGCGAATCCAAAGGATGCCGGACCATCTGGCCCTGCCGGCCTGGAGTTGAGCTATGCTCTTTCTCCCCAATGGAATTTCGGCGTGGGAGCAGCATACAAGTCGTATCGTTTCCGGCTTGATGATGAGGGTGTTGCCCCTGACGGTATTGGTGAGTTTTCCGGAGTTCCTGCCTGGCTGCGAGTTTCCTGGCAGCCTACGGATTTTACTACTCTGGCGCTCTATGGTGGCTACACCTTTGCAGGGGAAATCGAGCTGGAAGACAGGAATGGCGATGATATAGTCGACGACGAATACGATCCTGCTCCCTTTGCTTCCGTCTCACTGGAAATTACGTTTTAAAATTAGTACCGGAAAGCTATAGAAATACTTGATAAAATCTATTTGATTACTCATGATAATTAGGTTGCTACTGTCAGGATATTCTTCCACAACTTGGATAAAGTGAAAAGTGGAGGACCTAATCCAGGTTCATCCACTAGCTAACAGCCTCATTATTTCACAAAAACCTTTAATGAGTTATTGGGTTATACCACCTTTCTTATTTATCGAGACCGAGTTCCCCCGATTGCAGGTACAACTGGTTCTGTCTGCAATTATTTCAATTATTGTTTTTTGAAGTGATATTGAATATTAGGTTCTTGCTCAAGCGACCTTCTTTAGTTACTATAAATATGTTGATTAGATGGTTTGAATTATTTTGCAGTAAAGATTCAGATCTCCACAGCCATCAAAGCCATCAGTCCAGCTTATGGAGGCTGAAAATCAATTAAGGTATTCGATTTGGGAAAGCGAAACTCCGTTGTCCTGATATTTTTGCTGTGTTCTGTTGTTTCTCTCTGTGCTTTTCCATCTCTATCAGCTGCTCATGCTGATAATCCTCATATTCTCTTGATTAATTCCTACCATCAGCAGATGCCTTGGGTGAAAGACATAGGTCAAGGCGTTGAGGATGTGCTTTTAGCCGATGAAAATTCCTATTCTCTGCATATTGAGAATATGGATTCCAAGGAATTCCATTCTGAAATCTATTTTGCAGCATTCAAAGATTATCTGACAGCCAAATATGCTGAGACCGATATCCATCTCATTCTCTCATCTGATAACAACGCTTACGATTTTTTGCGAAAACACCGTGATCAGTTGTTTCCAGGTGTACCGGTGGTCTTTTGTGGTGTGAACAATTTCGACGAATCCCAAATCGCAGATATGTCCGGAATTACCGGAGCCACGGAAGTCTTTTCGGCCGACACCACCGTAAAATTGGCACGACAGCTTATTCCGGAACTAAAGAGGGTGTATATAGTCAACGATTATCTCAACACGGGGCGCTTTTGGGAGTCAGACATCCGTAAACAACTGGTAAATTTAGAAAAGAGGATAAGCTTTGAGTACAACGAAAACCTTAGCTTTGAGGAGCTATTGGATTATGTTGCCGCTTTGCCTGCCGATACCGCCGTGCTGCTTGGTGCCTATTTTTCGGATAGAGATGATAAATTTTACACCTACGAGCAGGTAGCTTCCAGACTCTCCCAGGCAAGCAGTGTGCCTGTGTTCTCCCTAGTCGAGTTTATCATCGACGAGGGAATGGTGGGCGGGCAGGTGATCAGTGGGTACTATCAGGGTCGGGCAATGGCTGAGTTGGCCGTGAAAATCCTTCAAGGGGAGGATATTCATAAGATTCCTGTATTAAAAGAAGGCAGCAACAGAGCTATTTTCAATTACGAACAACTACAGCGCCATGGTCTGAAGGAGCATAACTTACCTCAAAATGTGGTGATAGTTAATCGCCCGTTCAGTTTTTATGAAACCTACCAGGAGCAGATATGGATAGTGGCCGCTTTTATAGCGGTTTTAATGACCGCTATTCTTTTGCTTATTATCAATATAGCTCGGCGAAAAAGTGCTGAGCGTTCCCTGCGCCAGAGTGAGAAGAGGTTTCGTCAACTGGCCGATGCCACCTGGGAAGCCCTGATTATTCACGATAATGGGGTGCTGCTTGAAGCAAATGAGATGTTCGAGCATCTATCAGGTTACAAGCTTGAAGAAATTCAAGGAACCCAGGTCGTGCCCCTCTTTTTTCCGGAAGAGTACCAAAAACAGGTACGGCGAAGATTTGCCACCAGTGATCCCAATATGTATGAGGCAATAGCCAGGGATAGGAGCGGCAGGGTTTTCCCCATTGAAGTACGCGTCCGGTACATGGAGTATGAGGGAAGACAGGTTCGGGTTGCGGCCCTGCGAGACCTCACCGAGAGACAGCAGATGGAAGAGCAGCTCACCCAGTCGAGAAAACTGGAGGCCATGGGCACTCTGGCAGGTGGCATAGCTCATGATTTCAATAATATTCTATCAGCAATCATCGGCTATGCTGAGATCCTGTTATTAACAAAGAAAAACGATGCTGATACTTCTGAGAAACTGCAGCAGATTCTCAATGCAGGTAATCGGGCGAAACATCTGGTTCAGCAGATATTGACCTTTGCCAGAAAAACGGAAGAACAGCTTGAGACAGTTCAACTATCCGAGGTAGTAAGAGAGGTTGTCGAGCTCATCCGGGCATCTTTTCCTTCTTCGGTTAAGATAAAGGAATTGGTATCCACCGATGGTTGTGTTTTAGGGGACCTGACCAAGATGCATCAGCTGGTTATGAACCTCTGTACCAATGCCGGAAAAGCCATGCCGGATGGAGGGCTTCTGGAAGTATCACTTGTTGAAGCTGTGCTGGAGGATGATGATGTTGCCGCTCATCCGGGACTTTCTCCTGGTCGATTTCTCCGATTAACAGTCAGTGATACCGGAGGAGGCATTGCTCCTGATCATATTAGTAAAATCTTTGATCCTTTTTTCACCACAGACGAGAATCAGAAAGGTACTGGTTTGGGACTTGCAGTCGTTCATGGCATTGTCAAGGAGTGCGGAGGTATCATTGAGGTTGAGAGCGAAGAGGGAGATGGGACTTCATTTATCATTCATCTGCCCCAGGCTGATTGCCTGCAAAGCGATACTGACGCTCCTGCCCAGACTCTTCCGAGTGGACACGAAACCATCATGATTATCGACGACGAAGAAGACCTTATTCAAATAGGTGTTGAAGCTCTTTCAAGTCTTGGCTATCACGTGCAAGGTTTTGCCAGCAGCCGCAAGGCGGTTAAGTGTTTTGTTGCAGACCCGGAGAGATTTGATCTGGTGATAACCGACTTGACCATGCCGGAAATATCCGGTGAGGCTGTAGCGCGAAAGCTTTTGGCATTACGAAACGACCTACCCATCATTATCTGTTCCGGGTATTCGGAAACATTTCATGAAGATGATGCCAAACGTCTGGGAGTCAAACGATATCTCGTAAAACCGGTCGCCGCTAAAGATATGGCAATGCAGGTCCGCGAGGTACTTGATGAAGCACAAGCCAAGCCCGCCTGATTCCCAACTTAATTGACTGAGCTTTCTAGCTGTTTTGGTCGATGAGGTGTTTCTTACGCTTGATGTAATTTGTTTAAAATCGAACACATAAGGAGAAATTTTATTGACAGCAAAAGGGTATTATGACATACGCCGTATTTTTTAATATAAGTGTTTTATGCTATACCAATTATGAGCTTGAAGCTGCGACTACATTGAATGTCTTGGACATGCTTGCCAGTCTGACCTGGAATGGTCTAAGTTTGCAAGTTTTAAAAACCGGCTTAACATACCCGCAATAGAAAATTTAATCCGTTAAGCGTATTCTGTTTTAGGGCAAAGAATAGCAAATCGCTATTGTCGATAAGAAAATGAAGAACAGCGACACAACTTTTTCTCGGTCAGCCTGTACAATCCTACTGCTCCTCACCATTTTCTGGCCCAGCAGGGGAATGGCTGATCTTCAGGCAATCCCCTTCGCGGAGGGTGAAAAACTGGTCTTTGAGTTGAGCTGGGCCATCATTCCGGCAGGAGAGGCAGTCCTTGAGGTGCGTCCCCATACCATGGTGAATGGCGAGAAAGCCTGGCACTTCAGAATGACCGCGGAGACCAATTCGTTCGTGGACACCTTTTATAAGGTGAGGGACCGCATAGATGCCTATACCGATGTCCGGATGAACCATTCAGTGCTCTACAAGAAAAAACAGCGCGAGGGTGACACAAAGCGGGATATTGTGGTCACCTTTGATCATCCGAATAATAAAGTGCAATATTCCAACTTTAAGAAAAAGAAGAAACCGGTCAATATTGATCCCGGTGCATTCGATCCATTATCTGCCTTCTATTTCATTCGCGGAGTGGAAATGACCGAAGGTTCTTCCATCGAGCGGCCGGTGACAGATGGCAAGAAATGTGTGATTAGCAGGGTTAAGGTGGTTAAGCGTGAAAAAATTAAACTTAAAAGCGGGACTTACGACACCTGGATGATCGAACCGGAATTGAAACATGTCGGTGGTGTTTTTGAAAAGAGCAAAGATGCCAAGCTTCAAATCTGGGTAACAGCGGATTCGCGGCGCATGCCAGTGAAAATTAAGAGTAAGGTGGTTGTCGGCAACTTTATCGGGGAACTTGTTTCCTACACTTCAACCCAGGCAAAGAAG
The DNA here is from genome assembly GCA_030065655.1 of Desulfocapsaceae bacterium. GTDB lineage: Bacteria > Desulfobacterota > Desulfobulbia > Desulfobulbales > Desulfocapsaceae > Desulfopila_A. Next base: position 21,708 of record JASJDT010000083.1, read on the forward strand.
AGCTGATACTCTACAAGGACGCACCATCAAAGACATCGAAGGGCAATGCATCAATGTCTAGATTATCGATGCAACCGAGATTGACCCGGTAGTGTCCCGGCAAGCGCAAGGTTTGATGGAAGGGATAAATTCCGCATCTGTTGCAAAAATGATGTTTGGCAATACCGCTGCCAAACACATAGGTCGATAAGGTTCCCTCCTCTGCAGAAATGCGTATTTCCGTCGGGGCAATGGTAAAAGGCGACATCATTGCTCCTTTGCGGCGGCAGATGGAGCAGTTGCACTTCAGGCCTGAGTCAATGGCTGATGCCTCAAATTCAAAGGTGATCGCTCCGCAGTGGCAGCTTCCTTTATAGAGCACTGTTGATTCCTCCCAAATTATATTTATCCGGTGATGTTGCGCCTACTGTATGATTACGGATTCCGTTACAGTCGGCGTCCTGAGCATGTATGAAAATTGTTAACAGCCCCTTTGCCAAGTCCATACGTTACATTATCGCCACCCTTAACAAAGAAGTCCATGTAAAGTTCTTCTGATTTGTTTCTATTTTTAACGGAATAATCGGATTGTTACCTAACAGGTCGATTGACAGCATTTTGATTTTCTTTTATGTTCATGATATATCCCCCTCTAGCGTGGAGAGGCTATCGTGTCAGATCAACTGAGAAGTGGTGAAGAAAAGCAAGGTACCTACCCTGTTTGGGAGGTGATACGCGAATCTTTGTCTGAAGGCGGTCTCTATGACAGCCTGCTTGGAGATGGCAACCCGGCTACCATACCACACGCCATTGGACTTAAAGCCCTTGGAATCGGCTTTGCCAACGCAGAAGAACTGCTCAACGATACCACACTCTCAGAGCTCTTCAAGAGCTGCAATCGTGATGTATTGGCCTTGGAGGAAGCGCTCTTCCTGATCTGTCAAAGTGAAAACACTCTTGATCAGCAACCTTTGGAGGAAGTGTTCAAACAGTTTACTTCTTCAAGAGTGAATCAAAGAACAATTACCGAATATCTGGGCGGAACGCGCCGCTTCATCCACGATCTTTATGCTAAATACTATGATCGGCAGAGTCTCGAAGACTTCATTAAGCAGGCGTGTTCAAAATATAGCAGAGAAAAGTCACTGCCCAGCGGTGCATTGGCTTCCAGGTTGTTTGACTATATGGGCAGTAAAAATTTTGCAAAGAGCGCGCCGGTTGCCATCAACACCCGCAACCAAATGTTGTTGGGAATGCGTGCCATGAAAACCTTTCAAAAGAGTGTACCCGAGTTCCATCAAGCTTTGGACGACCTGTTCTCCTGTTTTCCAATAATATGATTAGTGTGATCACTCAGTTTCCAACCGAACATTGCCTATCTTTTTGCAGCAGTAAAAGATCCGTTCAGGTCGAATTTAATGCCTGCGAGTTTATCGTATTTTTTAAAGGGTCATGACTAGAACAGAGGATTTTTTCTAAGAAGAGAAAGGAGTAATTTGTAGAGATCTTCATCTCTGTTGTTAAACCTAAACTCACACTCTTTAAGATGCAAA
>JASJDT010000084.1 GCA_030065655.1 Desulfocapsaceae bacterium
CCAAAGTGTATGCTAATGTGTATGTGGATGACTTGGCTTTCGGCTGCCCCCTGATACATCCCAAAGGATTTAAACGCCCTTGTGTTGACTGGGAAGAAGTCGGACCAGAACTGGAAAGAATGTGCCTTTCCAGAATATAACGACTCTCTTAGTAACAAACTGCTATTATACTATTTTTTGTGAGATATGCTTGCTTCCTGGTACTGAGCAAACGTATAAAAGATTCATGATAGAAATATTTATACAATGGCCTTTTTTAGGCCCACATACGGGTGGAAAAAGCAGCGGAAAATATAGCTGTCATACTTTACGTAGCAAAGATATTATGGTTAAATGCCAACCGCGAGATAAAGAGATTATCACCAATAAATAATCCTGATATTACCATTGACTATAACCGCTTCCCCTGAAGGGAAATCTCCTTCGCGGAGACCATAAAAAGGAACCAATTATGGGATCTACAGTTGTTCAGCTGTATCGGGCCATTGATTCAACCCGAGCATACTGCTTCAATGTCGAGTCAACCAAACCTTTGAGTGAGAGTGATATAGAGTGTCTGCGGCTGGTGCTTGCAGACGGATTTTTGCTTGAGACAGTTTCGATGTCACCTGTTCTCCAGGGAGAGAGAGTGGTGGAAGTCGGCCCACGTCTTAATTTTGCCACTGCCTGGTCATCAAATATGGTTTCAATTTGCCAAGCAATTGGCCTGGATTCCATAATCAGGGTTGAACGTTCACGGATGTACACTGTTCCTGATGGCGTATCTGAAAAAGAATTCATCGACAAGAATCATGACCGGATGACTGAATGTCACTACCCTGAGCCGCTTACAAGTTTTGAGACCGGAGTGGTTCCTGAGCCGGTTTATGACGTTGATCTACTCAACGGTGGACCTGATGCTTTGCTTGATATTCCGGGTATTTCCATGGATGAATGGGATAGGAATTTCTATTATGATTACTTTGTTAATAAACATGGTCGTAATCCTACCATTGTAGAGATAATGGATCTCAACAATGCTAATTCCGAACATTCACGACATGGTTTTTTTAAGGGTAAGCAGGTCATCGATGGCAAGGAAAAAGAATCAACTCTTTTTGAGCTTGTAACAGACACGTTAAATGCCAATCCCAAAGGCTCAGTTATCGCTTTTAAAGATAACTCCAGTGTCGTAAGAGGTTATGATATTACTACACTTTTACCGCAAAACCCGGGAGAAGCCTCACCATTCTCGCCAAAGAAAGTATGCTATAACGTTTTGTTAACGGCGGAAACACACAATTTCCCCACAGGTGTGGCACCTTTTCCAGGTGCAGAGACCGGTACCGGTGGAAGAATCCGTGATGTCCAGGGAACAGGTCAAGGTGCATTTGTGATTGCAGGAACTGCAGGATATTGTGTTGGCGATCTTAGTATCCCCGGCTATCCTCTCCCATGGGAAAAGGATTTTCACAGACCTGATAATCTTGCATCTCCTTTGGAGATTGAAATTGAGGCCAGCAACGGGGCATCCGATTATGGCAACAAATTTGGGGAACCACTTATCCAGGGATTTACCCGCTCTTTTGACATGCAGCTAGGCAATGGACAACGATGGGCCTACCTTAAACCGATTATGTTTACCGGCGGGATTGGCCAGATTGATGATTGCCACATAGAAAAGAGCGCCCAGGAAAAGGGTATGCTCATTGTCCAGGTTGGTGGACCAGCCTACCGAGTTGGCTTTGGCGGTGGTGCAGCTTCGAGTATGCTTCAGGGTGAGAATGTCTCCGAGCTCGATTTTGATGCCGTTCAGCGTGGTGACGCGGAAATGGAACAGAAGATGAACAGGGTCATCCGGGCTTGCAACGAGATGGGTGATAGGACACTCATCGATGTGATCCATGATCAGGGTGCCGGTGGGCCTGCCAATGTCTTGAAGGAGTTGGTTGAAGACTCCGGAGGCAGGGTCGAAATCCGTAACATTCGGGTAGGTGATCCTACCATGTCTGTTCTGGAAATCTACGTTGCCGAATATCAAGAGCGCAATGGATTTCTCATTCATCCCAATAACATAGAAAAATTCAAACAGATTTGTGCCCGAGAAAAAGTTGGCTGTGAGGTACTGGGAGAGGTAACCGGTGATCTTCGCTTTGTACTCCATGATGCCGAAAATAATACAACCCCTGTTGATATTGAAATTGATGAACTTCTAGGCAATATTCCCCAAAAGGTTTTTGAAGATAAACGCGTGGACCAAAAATTAACGCCTCTGAAATATCGCGCTGATCATCCTATACATGAGGCTTTGGAGGATGTTCTTCGTCTGGTTTCTGTTGGTTCGAAAAGATTCCTGACCAATAAGGTTGATCGTGCGGTAACTGGTTTGATCGCCCAACAGCAGTGTTGTGGCCCGTTGCAGCTCCCCTTAAGCAATGTTGCCGTTGTTGCTCAAAGTCATTTTGGGAAAACCGGTGCAGCCACTGCAATAGGTGAGCAGCCCGTCAAAATGCTGGTTGATCCCGCAGCTGGGGCACGGATGGCTGTTGGCGAAGCCCTCACCAATCTGATGTGGGCCAAGGTTGAAGATCTGGAGCAGGTCAAATGTTCAGCAAACTGGATGTGGGCACCCAAATTGGAAGGAGAGGGAGCAGCAATTTATGAGGCAGCCCAAGCAATGCGGGATGTGATGATCAAGCTTGGTGTGGCTGTTGATGGCGGCAAGGACAGCCTTTCCATGGCAACCATGGTTGATGATAAAGTAGTTAAATCGCCGCGAGAGCTTGTCATCTCGCTCTATGGAGCAATGCCGGATATTACCAAAGTTGTGACACCTGACATCAAGGAACCGGGTTCTACCTTGTTGTTTATCAGTCTCAGTAAAGGTTACAACAGACTCGGCGGTTCTGCCTATGCCCAGACCAGGGGACAAATAGGCTATATCACCCCCGATCTACGCGATGCGGAACTGGTGAGAAAGTGCTTTGTGACCGTTCAGCGTCTGATTGATAAAAGGCTTATTCTAGCAGGGCATGATCGAAGTGATGGTGGATTGATCGTCACCCTGCTGGAAATGGCATTTGGTGGAAACTGCGGTTTGAAAGTGAATATCCAAGGTTGGGAATCTGCGGTGGCGTCACTGTTTTCTGAAGAGCTTGGCATTGTCCTTGAAGTGCGGCAGGATACCGTGGAAGAGGTAAAATATGCCTTTGATGTTGCCGGAATAACCTTTGATGAAATTGGTCGTTCAACGGTGGAACCCCAGATTGCCGTATCGTATAACAACGAGGTGGTGCTTCAGGAAAACATGCATATCCTCAGGCAAATCTGGGAAGAAACCAGCTACCAGTTGGAAAGGCTGCAGATGAATCCTGATTGTGCGGATGAGGAAAAAAAGAATATTTTTATTCGAACTGGACCATCCTATAACCTCAGTTTTTCGCCGCAGCCCACTGCTCCGGAGATCTTAAAAAGAGAAGAAAAACCAAAAGTTGCCATCCTGCGCGATGAAGGTTCGAACTCAGACAGGGAGATGACTTCGGCCTTTTATGCTGCAGGATTTGAACCGTGGGATATCAGCATGACCGACCTCCTTGATGGCAGGGTTACTTTGGCTGATTTTCGTGGTTTGGCGGCTGTCGGTGGTTTTTCCTATGCTGATGTGCCAGAATCTGCGAAAGGGTGGGCAGCTACCATCCTCTTCAACGAACGATTGAAGTCAATGTTTGATTCATTTTATCAACGAGAAGATACCTTCAGTCTGGGAGTGTGCAACGGCTGTCAGCTTTTTGGACTGCTTGGCTGGGTACCGTGGCAGGGTCTTACAGCAGAACAGCAACCGCGTTTCATTCGTAACGTTTCCGGTCGTTTTGAATCACGTTGGACAACGGTAAAGATCAATCCATCAAAGGCTATAATGTTAACAGATATGGAAGATCTGGTTTTCGGTATCCACGTGGATCATGGTGAAGGTCGTTTGGTTTTTCCAGATAATAGCATTCTGCAACGGGTTCAGAGTGATGGAATGACACCAATTGTCTATGTTGATGATCAGGCAAATATCACGCAGGCATATCCGTTTAATCCCAACGGTTCAACCAGCGGGCTGGCCGGTCTTTGCTCAGAGGACGGTCGCCATCTGGCACTTATGCCACATCCAGAGAGAGTTTTCTTGCCATGGCAGGCGCATTATCTGCCCGCGGAGATGCAGGATCTGGAGGTTTCACCATGGATGCGAATGTTTCAGAACGCCTATTCCTGGTGTCAACGCTGACTGGGGGAATAACGATCAGCTCTTCTTAGCCTTACTGGTTTGTTTCTCCTGCATAATTTTTAGGATGGTTTTATCTGTTTCGATCATTCCGTCAACGCTAAGGGTGCCGATATTCTGAATGGTTTTTTCTGGGCTTTCACCAATAATTCCATCGGTATCTTGAACGTTTACACCCTGTAGGGAAAAAAGAGCGGCTTGCACAGCTGCACCGGCTGCGGTGTTGAGCTTTATGGCACAGCCAGCTTTAGCTCCGTCGCATATAACACCGGCTAAGTCCTCCGAGAGATTCTTGATTGCCCCAGCCATGTGTCCTGCATCCCCTCCAATGAGATAAGTAATACCGGCTGTGGCACCTGCACCTGCGGCCACCGAACAGCCGCACACAGCAGAAAGTCTGCCAGTGTGTGCCTTGACATAGGCGGTGACGATATGGCTTAGGCCTATGGCCCGCAAGATAGTTTCCTCATCATGTTCAATAAAATCCTTTATTGCCCATATTGGTAAGGTGGCGGTCAGGCCATGATTACCGCTGCCGGCTGAGCTCATTGCTGGGAGTTTGACACCTCCCATGCGTGCATCAGCGGCCGCTGAAGTCAGCACTTTGGCAGTTGTCGCCATATCTTTGACGAGGAGCTTTTGACGGAGCATTCTCTCCAGTGCTTTACCAACACCTAAGCCCGTACCGTGTTTGAGACCGTATGCTGCCAATTTGAGATTGCACTCAACTCCTTCTCGGATAAAATCAAGATCTTCCTGATCAAGACTGTCAATAAGTGCAACCAGATCATTGAGTGACTGTTGTTTTAACCATGACTCAAGTTCGCCATGTTTTTTTGCAGTGCTGCCGTCCTGGGTGGACTTTAAAAGTTGTGAATTTGGTACACTCTCACCGTTGAGTTTCAGTTCAACGATATTGTTGTGCAATTGGGTGATTAAAGATTCCGCGATATCTGTCTTATAGTGTATTTGTGTTCGTATATGGAGGCCGGGTTCTTTAAGAAGATGAACTACAACTTCATTTTCCGCAAGAAACTGCTGAGCTTCTGCAACGATATCATCGGTGAGCGGTTCAAGTACTTCAAGACCAAGTTGTGGATCGCCCCCTAGTGCTCCTAGAACCGAGGCGGTATCAAGACCTACCATCCCCCGAGTTCCGGGAATTATAACCCCAAGTCCGTTTTTGTAGATATTCGGATCAAGCCATACTTCGATACGGTAAAATTTCCTGTTCGGCAGTAAAGATGCAGCTGCCGCTGCACCAAGAGCAATGGCTACAGGTTCCGTACATCCAAGTGCAGGAGCAACTTGCATTTGAAGAATATCCTTGGCGGTAAACGACATAACAGCCCTCTTTGTCTAACATTTTATGATAAGGAGACTATCGCCTCTATTTCAATACTGGCATTCAGCGGCAGAGCGGCAACCTCTACTGTAGAACGTGCCGGTGGATTGTTGGTAAAGAAGTTCGAATAGGCTGTATTTACTTCTGAAAAATCGTTGAGATCTTTGAGAAAAACTGTCGTTTTTACAACTTGGGTAAGGGATGCTCCAGCTGCAATTGCTATGGCATCAATGTTCGCGAGTATTCTCTCCGTTTGCGCAGCAATAGATCCCTCTATCAGTTTTCCTGTTTTCGGATCTATGGCAAGCTGACCGGATATAAACATCAATTCCCCGCTGATTATCGCCTGGGAGTATGGTCCTATGGCTGCTGGCGCATTGTCAGTCTGGATTATCTTTTTCATATTTCACCTGGCCTTAAACCATCTTGTTTTCTGAAAGGTCTCTTATTGCCCTACACTAATCACAATTTCTGCCAGGTTTTTTTTACCCTGCAGGGTGATCGTATCGCTGGCAGTATATAGGGTTTCGTGCAAATATCAATTAAATAAGATGCGATTCTCGTGCATAACTGAAATAGCAACGGGGTTTATTTTCTCTTACTTAATATTACCTTCGTAAGAAAGACAAATGCAAAGAGAATTGAGGCGCCTTACAGTCGACAGTTGAAATCTGCAGCATCTAACCAATTCTTGAAATTGATCGAAATTTGTGACGATAATAAATAAGGATCTTTGCACTAACTCTAGCTGCTCAAGGAGGGCACGATGGCTTCAAATAAAAATATGACGCTTCATCATCACATCACGGCAGTAAAGAAGGGAGAAAGAATTTTTGAGAATGCCTTCCAAGGTGTTTCTCGCATGGTTCTGGAAGGAAAGATCGATAAAGTGCTTGTAAATGGAAAAACCACCTTTGATTTTACTGTTTTCAGGGAAGGAAGGAAGCATATCATCGGAATGTACGATGAAATCAATTCCTTTGTTTCATTTGTCAAAGATGCAGCTGAAGGAGGTTCTTCAAAAGAGATGGCCTTTGTGTTGGTAGGAGAGCCAGGCAATGGCAAGACCTTTTTAGTTGAATATATATGCTCAATGTATCGAGAGTTTCTCAGCCTAAAGGAAAACAGGAAATTTACTTTTCGTTTCAATGGCCTGGATCAGATTGGCAACTATGGCAGCATCGCTGCAATAGAATCGCAGACCTATGAGGACCCGATGGTTCTGGCGATGAATCTGCAAGAGACTGTCGAAGAATCTAAAAAATATCTGGTTCGGAGATATCGGCTGAAAGATGATCAGTTGGAAGACTGGTTTGAAAATTATCGACCACTTGGAGCATGTTCTGCCTATATCTGGAATGATATTCGACAGCATAATGATGGTAACCTCGATGATATGTTAAAGCATATCGAAATAGTGCCCGTTCCTCTCACCGAGAGTTTAGGGACGGTAACGGGAAAATATCCCGCCAAAGATAAAATCACTTCATCGGCGGTTGATCTTCTGGGAGAGGAATCCATCCAACGCCTCCTTCACATTTCCGACACCAACAATCCCTACCGTTTTGATTTGCGACGAGGGGCACTGGCCAGAGTTGCAGGTGGCGGTATCCATTTCAGTGACGAGATCTATAAAAATAAAAAGGATTTGGTACAGGTATATCTGGGAATTATTCAAAATCGCACAATCGAGATTGATGGGTATAAGTGGCCCATTGATACCCTTATCATTGCAACCAGTAATAATTCTGAATTTAATCGGTTCCTGGCGGAAAAAGAGGAGGCACCCATAGTTGATAGATGCCGGATCTGCTATGTCGCTCACAATACCAACTACAAACTACAGCATGACCTTACCTCTTATGCGGTGGGCAATGAATCAAAATACACCCTAACCGGAGATTCAATGCATCAGGATCCCAACCTTAATTATGCGGCATCGATTGCGGTGGTACTCACTCGTCTGCCTCGCAGCGAAAAACTGACCACGATTGAAACAATGAAGCTCGCCTCTGGTGAGGTCGCCGGTGAAAAGAGCATAAAGACGCTTTCAGAAGTAATCGATGCACTCAATCAGGATCCAGATATCACAAAACGCTTCGGCCAGAAAGGACTGGGACAGAGAAACCTTGGTAGATCTATCCAGCTGCTTTTAGAAAGCTCTGAAACCAATGAAGGCTGTTGCATGTTTGCCTATGATATCTTTCATGCCATAGAACGCGTTATTCTAGATTATGTGTCCGAGGCTAATGACAGGACCAAATTCCTTGAAGATCTGAAGATAGCTAAGGGACTCTATCGAGAGCGCATCATGACAGAAATGTTTAATGCCTACATGGATGAACCACTGGCCATACGCAAGGATGTCATGAACTATGTCAACATGATAATAGGTATTGATGCGGAAAACTTAGGGCCTGACAAGATGTGGAAATATAAGAATCCGCAAACCGGTGAACTGAAGGCACTTAAAATAGATGAGAGGTATATCGATTCGGTGGAAGATCGTCTGGGATTGAAGACCAAAGAACAGAAGGAAACCTTTAGGACTTCAATTAGAAAAATCTATGGCCAGAAGATCTCGGTGGATCCCAATTATGATTTTATGGACAATCTTGAACTGGTTAAGGCCGTAACCGATGTTCGTCTTAAATCCGATATCGCAGGAGCTGGCAGTCTCATCGGAGCTTTGGCAAACCGAACCAATGAAGAGAATCAAAAACTCTATGATCGGATGATTGATACCATGCTCAACAAATTGGGGTATTGCCACACCTGTGCCCAGAAAACCATCGAGTATTTCTGTACCCAGGAAGACGAGAATTAAAAAGCCCTATCGGAAACAGCAGCAGGGCAGGATGGTGCTGATATGATCAAGGAACTTCAGGCATTCTATAATCGGCTAAAAAAGCAGGGGCTGACGCCTGAACAGGAACGGGTGATTGAGCTGGAACTTAAGCTTATTGAGAGATACCAGGACAGTGGTTTTGATCCGCAAAGCTCAACCAGAAAGATGTGGCAGTACAACGATCTGGAGATTCTGCAGAACGGTGCGGTCATGAAAATGGCCTATACCTCGTCGCAATCTATAGATGATCTGATTGCCCGTGATATCCAGCGGGAAAAAGACGGTTTTCCCAGAAAGGTTCGGATTGGCAAAATGGTCAAACCGAGCCAGGACGGTGATGAAAAAGTGGTCGTAGTACCCACCACAGTTGAAGAGAAACTCATTCACGATCAGATTCGTGATAATGAGGAAGAAGGAGAAGGTGAAGGCGGGAGTGGAGAAGGTGAAGAAGGTGAGGTCATCGGCGAACAACCTGTTCGTGAAGAGCAAGGTGGTCAGGGAGGAGCCGGTCAGGGAGAGGGCGGTGCCCATGAGACGGACAGCAATGCCTATGACATGGGACGAATTCTAACAGAACAGTTCAAACTCCCAAACCTTAAAGACAAAGGAAAGAAAAGATCGCTTACCCGGTATACCTATGATTTGACTGATAAAAACAGAGGATTTGGCCAGATAATTGATAAAAAGGCAACGCTCAGACGTCTAATCGAGACAAATATTGGGCTCGGCAGAGTCCAGGCGGGACAGCAAGTTAACCCCAACAAGCTGCTGATTTCGCCGGCAGACCGGGTCTACAGAATTCTGTCTCAAGAAAAAGATTACGAATCACAGGCGGTTGTTTTCTTTGTACGGGACTATTCCGGTTCAATGCACGGCAAACCCACAGAACTTGTAGTGACCCAGCATGTACTTATCTATTCCTGGCTTATTTATCAATACGAGAATCAGGTGGAAACCCGTTTTATCCTTCATGATACTGAGGCCAAAGAGGTTGATAATTTCCACACCTATTACAATCTCCGCGTTGCTGGTGGAACCCAGGTTGCTTCAGCCTATAAGATGGTGAATGATATCGTAGAGGAAGAGAATCTCGAACGCGATTACAATATTTATATCTTCCATGGCACGGACGGCGATGATTGGGACACCACAGGTAAGGAGACCCTGCCCCAACTTGAAAAAATGCTTGAGTATGCCAACCGGGTGGGCATAACCGTGGCGGAAAACGGTTACGGTATCAGTGGGAGTACTGAGGTGGAGAAATACCTGAAGAAATCCGGGCTGTTGGATGAAAAAAAGGACCTCCTTCGTCTGGATGTGATGAAAAAGGAAAGCGACGAGTCTCGCCTGATTGAAGGAATTCGGAAATTAATATCTTAAGGGTAGAACACTGTGAATGAATGGCTACGCTAAAGGAAGATTGCCATGGAACTGATTAGCCAGCATGCAAAAAAGATCATGGAGGGGTGTAAGGAAAGGGCTCGAGACAATGGCCTTACTTTCCAGGACGAGAGCCTTGAATATATTGTCACCAATCGTGATCTTCTTGAGCTTTCCCCTAAAAATATGATTCCCACTCTATATGACTACTGGGTTCAGGACGTGGAGGTGCTGAAGGAGAAAGGCCGTTATGAGCTTTATCCCAGCAATCCCTATGAGACTGTAATCAATACCCGACCAGCTATTTCCTTCTACAACGATAACAACCCAGACTGGCTCAATGTCATGATTTTCTATCATGTCATCGGGCACATCGATTTTTTCCAGAATAATCTCTTTTTTCGCCATACCTGGGATTATGATTTTGCCTCACGTGCACTCTCAGATAAGCGTATGATTGCAAAATTACGTTCCGAAAAAGGCAGATGGGTTGATTATATAATTGAGTTTGCCAGGGCGATTGATAATCTGGTGGGATATCACCAGGAGCTTGCCAAATTTTCTAGTCCACAGCAGGAAAAAACGCTCAACCGACTTGATTTTTACTTCGACGTCTTTCTCCAAGAGGTAAAAAAAGTTTCCGTGGCATCCTATGTCAATGAAATTGAAAGATTCAACACCCTTTTGCAGGAGAATCCCAAAGAAGCAGAAAATCAGTATATAGAATCGGTACAAAGCAAGTATGCTGAGTTTGAATCGCTCTACACAAAATATAAAGAGACGAAAAAGCAGAAGAAAAACCAGGATATCTTTGAATTTCTCATGGAGCATTCAGAGTTTCTCAACAAAGAGGAAAATAGGTGGATGCTCATGGTTATGGAGGCTGTTCGTGCCACCTCTCTCTATTTTCAACCCCAGATTAGAACCAAAATTCTCAACGAAGGCTGGGCTAGTTTCTGGCATGAAGAGCTTTTTCTCAAGGATGATCGAATCAATGGACACGAAATTGATTTTGCCGTTGTAAACGCCAGAGTCACAGCTATGCCACGGGTTGGACTTAATCCATATGCTTTGGGCATGCGATTGTTCTCGTATATCGAAGAGCTTGGGAATAAAGGAAGAATCTCACACGACTATAAATATTTGCAGGATAAAGAGTTACGGGAAAAATTCGATAAAGAAACTGATAGTGGTAGAGACTATATTTTTCTCGTGCGGGAAAACTGCTCCGATTCCATGTTTATAAATACCTTTATAGATCAGGACTTTGTTGATCTGCATAAGCTTTTTGTGACCGGAAAAAGGCTTAATAAAGAACGGATGACCTGGCAGTATTATGTCAAGAGTCGCGATGCTGAGCAGTACAAGAAAATGGTTCTTGACTCTCTCTATCATCCTCCTTCGGTTGAGATACGTGTTACCGATGACAACAGTCTGTTGCTTGAACATGTATTTGAGGACAAGCCTTTGGTCAGGGAATATATCAAAGGAACCATGCTCGGTATCGAATACCTCTGGGGAGGTCAAGTCTTTCTCGACACCTCGGAGGCGATGATGCGCAGTGCAAAACTTCCCGCCCAGGGAATGAGAAGAGATGAAAAACCACCCCAAGAAATAGTGTGGAAACGGGTGCGGTATAGAATGAAGGACAAGGTACTGAGCAGAAAGGATCTCAATTAAGAGAAATGAGTATATTGCAGACAGGGATATTCTCACAATGAACACTGAGGTTCAACAAATCTGAATATTTAGCTGTTATTATTCAGATGTAACCGAATGGGTAGATGGTATGGTGAATGTAACGAATGCACTTGACAATATCCGCCAAAGTGAAAGTGAATGGAAGCAGCGCCCAACGCTTTCATTTGGCGATTTTCTTGAGCTAATAATTGATTCTCCTGAGAGAATGATACGCAATGTTTACCAGGTTTATGCTGATATGTTCCATACCTTTGTACTCGAGAAACAAGATGAATATCCAGATGATCCTGAATCAATCAACTATGTAGACTATGACAGTACCAGGCTTTTTGTTGAAAACTCAGACAGGCCGTTTTTTGCCGACAGACTTTTTGCCAATCGACTGGCCCGCCACGTAGAATCACTCTCTGCGGGAACGCAACAGAATAAGATATATATCTTTGAGGGTCCACACGGTAGTGGAAAATCAACATTTTTAAACAACCTTCTGCGTAAATTTGAAGAATATTCAGGAACCCAGGAGGGGCTTCGCTATGAGACTGTCTGGCGTTTAAAACGTGATCATTTGGTTGGTGGAGTTCATTCACTCAATACCTTAACCGACAGGCTCGCCTGGTATTTGGAGAATGAAGGCAAGGGAGAACTAGCAGAAGAAATGCGCTTTTTCAGCCAAGGTGATTCACCGCAACTTGGTTCCTACTTCGACGTACCTTGCCCCAGTCATGACAATCCCATCCTCCAGATTCCTAAAAATGCCCGTCGCAGATTTTTTGATGATCTCCTGGAAAATGAAGAATTCAAATGGAAGCTCTTTACGGAAAAACAGTATGAATGGGTATTTAAGGATTCACCCTGTACGATTTGCACCTCACTGTACCAGTCGTTAATGCTTCAACATAATGATCCGAAAAAAGTTCTGGAGATGGTATATGCTCGGCCCTATATCATAAATCGTCGGGTTGGTGAAGGAATCTCAGTATATAATCCTGGAGATAAGCCTTTTCGAAATGGTGTAATACGCAATGAAATTGTCCAGCGTTGTCTTGACACCCACTTCAGTGACTCAAATCAAATCAACTATATCTACTCGGGATATGCCAAGACCAATGACGGTATTTACGCCCTGATGGATATAAAATCTCATAATGTAGATCGCTTGATGGAGCTGCACAACATAATCAGTGATGGTGTGCATAAAGTCGAAGATACGGAGGAATACGTCAATTCACTCTTACTGGCGCTTATGAACCCGGAAGACAAGAAACTTATCAAAGATTTGCAGGCATTTTCAGACAGGATTGAATACATCAATATTCCCTACATCCTTGATTTAAAAACCGAAGTGGAGATTTATCGTAATACCTTTGGTAGACATATCGATGAAGCATTCCTCCCTCGCGTCCTGCATAACTTTGCCAGGGTTATTATCGCAACACGCCTGCACACCAAGTCCGAAGCGATGCTTGCCTGGATAGGTGACCCGGAAAAATATGATCTATATTGTGACCAGAATTTACAACTCTTGAAAATGGAGATCTACACAGGGCATATTCCCAAGTGGCTTGCCGAAGAGGACCTGAAGAAATTCACCGCCAAACGCAGGCAGAACATCATTGCTGAGTCAGAAAAGGATGGCTGGAAGGGTCTTTCCGGTCGTGATTCATTAAAAATGTTTAATGAGTTCATCACCGATTATTCTTCCGAGGATAAGCTTATTGATATGTCTATGTTGGTTCAGTTTTTTAAGAAGTATTGCAAGAAAGACAGAAATATTTTGCCAATGGGTTTTTTGAACTCCCTTTTGAAAATGTATAACTTTTCCGTTCTGCAGGAGGTCAAAGAATCACTCTATTACTACAACGAAGAGCAGATATCACGAAGCATCCAGAACTATCTGTTCGGCATAAACTTCGAACCCGGCACAATTGAGACCTGTTCTTTTACGGGTGAAAGGATTGAAGTTAATGATGAGTTCTTCTATAAAGTGGAGTCAAAACTGCTCAAAGATACGAGAGAAGCTGAGTTATTTCGAAATGATGTGCAAAAAGAATATACCACGGTAACACTGCCTCAGGATATTCTGCGGGACAACCTCGATATCACCGAGACTGCACTATTTAAGCAGCTCAACTCCAAATACGTCTACAACCTCAAAGAAAAGGTGCTTGAACCCTTTCTGGATAATGAAAACTTTCGGATGGCTGTTAAGGATTTCGGTAAGGAATCTTTCAAAACATACGATAAAAGAATTCGTCACGACGTTACCTATATGATCGACAATCTCCAGAAAAAGTATAATTACTCCAGAAGAGGAGCTACCGAGATTTGTATTTACGTCATCGATAATGATCTGGCTAGAATTTTTTCTGATGTAGGCAGGGTTTCTGATCTGCGCAGTCGTTAACATAGTGGTTTAATCCAACTCTTAATGTTTTCTGGTATTTAGTGACATCCTCATTCTGCTAACATTAGATAATTGTATTACTCCAATACCCTGCATTCAGTTTCTGTAAAAGTGTGTTCTTTAAAGGGTTCTCTCGAACCCATTATATTTCCAAGCGATAGAGCATTATCGCAGCAATTTGGGCTGCGGATAACTGGAAAAGCACATTATTTTTATTGAAAAGAGTATTGCTGACCAAAATACAGGATGTAGAATCGGACTCTTCATTTCTGCTGTTTATACATTTTAGCCGTCAAATAACAGTGAATCCTATCACTTTAATTGCCCAGAAAAGCGCAGAAAACGTAATAAGTTATACCTGGAGAATAGCTTATATAATCGCTCACCAGGGTTCAATAGGGATAATTTATTTCGATTATTGAATTTGTTAGTGTAATCACTATAGTTTGTAGAAATTTACAGGAAGGAATGTGTATATCACTGAAGTCATGTGTCACCCCAAATTACTTAACCCAAGGAGAGTGAAATGGCACAAATTACTTTGAAAGGAAACCCTATTGAAACTTCCGGAGAATTACCTGCTGTTGGGAGTAAACCACCTCAATTTACTTTAACAAAAACTGATTTAAGTGACAGCACATCAGCAGATTACGCCGGAAAAAGAATTGTCTATAATATATTTCCAAGTATTGATACACCTGTATGTGCAGCATCGGTAAGAAAGTTCAACAGTGAAGCATCTTCACTTGATAATACAGTTGTTCTCTGCATTTCTGCTGACTTGCCATTTGCCCATACCAGATTTTGTGAGGTTGATGGATTAAAGGACGTAGTTCCCCTTTCCTCCTTCCGCTCATCACAGTTTGGCATGGATTTTGGTGTAGAGATTACCAGTGGACCACTCGTCGGCCTGCTGTCACGAGCAGTCATTATCACTGACGCTGATGGCGTTGTACTCTATGCCGAGCAGGTACCCGAAATCGCACAGGAACCCGATTATGCAGCAGCAATCGCAGCGCTTCAATAGTGCATAATCTGCTTTTGCAGAAGTCTGAATGAGATAATTACTCGTCTGGGAGGACTGTCATAATTATCATTCTGTCAGTACTGAAGAAGATAGTGTGACAGTCTTTTTGTGCATACCGTTTGGTTTCAGAATTCTGCAATCTCAAAAGTCTTCTTCACAGGTAAGTAAGATATTTATGGATCAGAGTGAATTAAACACAGTGGATCCTTCTGCCGACCAATCAAGCATAAATGGTTTAAAGGTTCAAAGCTTGTTTGATGGACGACAGATGGAAGTTGTCCATGGAGCTTTTTCTCGATATGGAGGGGTGAGTAAACCACCCTTTGACAGCCACAATATTAGCTTTGGCGTTGGCGACAACTTTGACAACGTCATAAGTAATAGGCAGGCGATCAAAAGATATCTTAAGTTCGATCATTTGGTTTCAGCACGTCAGGTCCATGGTGATAAGGTACATGTGGTGAATGAACCGATAGATCATGATATTCGGGTTGAGAGTTGTGATGCTCTCATCACAGATATCCCGCGAGTTGGCCTTCTAATTGGTCATGCCGACTGCCAGCCTGTTTTACTTTATGACACAGTTGGTAAAGTAGTTGCCGCTATTCACAGCGGTTGGCGAGGTAGTGTGGTGAATATAATTGCGGCGACGATTTCGGTTATGCAAAAACAGTTTCAAACGAATCCGGCAAATCTTGTTGCTGGAATTGGTCCCTCCCTTGGGCCCTGTTGCAGCGAATTTGTTAACCACCGATCCGAACTTCCACAATCCTTTCAGCAATTTCTGGTAAAAGAAAATTACTTTGATTTTTGGCGGATCAGCAATAATCAGCTGCAACAGTGCGGAGTGAGAAAAAGCTCAATTTTTATTGCCGGGATATGTACATCCTGTTCACCGGACTATTTTTCGTACCGCAGAGCTCGTCGCCAAGGAACGGGTATAACCGGCAGAAATGGTACCGTAATAGCTTTACTTTAGTGACAAGGAAAACAGAGGTGTTATGCGATTACTTCTCATTGAGGATGATCAGAAAATTGCTGCATTCATTGAAAAAGGGCTGAAGGAAGCCGGTTTTTCCGTTGATGTGGCCCGTGAAGGGGTTGAAGGTTTATCATTTGCTTTGACCGAACCCTATGATGTTGCAGTTATTGACATTATGTTACCTGGGCTGGATGGCTTGAATATTATCGAAAGAATGCGAGCAAGAGATGTGAGTACACCCGTACTTATACTTAGTGCCAAGCAATCTGTGGATGACAGGGTTCAGGGACTCCAAAGAGGCGGTGATGATTATATGATCAAGCCGTTTTCTTTCAGTGAGCTGCTGGCAAGGGTTCAGGCACTTATCCGACGAGATAAGTCAGGTACGAATACCACTAAACTTCAAGTGGGGCAGTTGCATATGGACCTGCTCAAACATGAGGTATACCGAGACAATACAAAAATTGAACTGCCAGCAAAAGAATATTCACTTCTGGAATACATGATGCGGAACCCGGATGTTGTCCTATCTAAAACATCCATCTTGGAAAAGGTATATGATTATGCCTTTGATCCCCAGACCAATGTTGTCGATGTGCTCGTGTGTCGTTTAAGAAACAAGGTAGATAAGGATTTTGGAAATAAAATGATACATACTGTGAGGGGTATGGGATATGTTCTCCGCTCTCAGTAAGATCCGGATTAAAAAATCATTTGCCAACTCTATTCTTCTTTTCTGTATATTTCAGCTCCTCTTTCTCTTGTGCCTGAGCGGTATAACGCTCGTGACTAAAAAACAACTGATGAACTACTGTAAGCAGGAAACTTCTCGCCACCTTAACGAATACTTGCGCCAGCGAACAACAGGAATACTCGTTTCCAAAGGGGAGATGAAAGGCTTGGGTGGACTGGCTTTCGTTAGGCTGATACGTCAGAATGAACAATTTTTTTATTCAGATATTCCTAACGCAGTAGTTGATTTTAAAGGTTTAATAAACTTGGATCCAGGACGTTCTGCCGTATGGATTTCACTTACCGATCCCCATCAGAGGGGGAGTTGGGTAGTGGTTTCCCACAAACTTGAAAACGGCAATCTCGTGCAGGCAGGGATGAAGTATGAACATGTTGTCGTGCTCTATGATAAGCTAAGGCAGAGCATGCTTGGTATCTCAGGATTCTCATTTCTACTCGCACTTTTACTCACCATCTACTGCAGAAAGAAAAGCCTTGCTTCTATCCAGACTGCGGAACGGTCACTTGAACGGATTGTGTCGCATAGAAGAGAGCAGCTTTTGGAAGATTCCGAAAATGATGAGCTTCAAAATCTGTATCGGGCATTAAACAAACTCCTCATGCAGAATCGTCAGCTTATTAAGGAAATGCAGGAATCGCTTGACAATGTAGCCCACGATCTCCGAACTCCCATAACCCGATTGCGATCAGTTGCTGAATATGGTCTCCAGCAAAATAACCCGGAAAAATTGGCTGAAGCACTTTCCGACTGTCTGGAGGAGGCTGAGAGAGTTTCATCGATGTTGGGAATCATGATGAGCGTGGTAGAGGCAGAATCAGGTACTATGCAGTTAAACAAAGAGAAGTTGCAACTCTATGGTACCATTGCAGATATTATGACTCTTTATGAGTATGTGGCTGATGAGAAGAAGATCAACCTCCAGATGAAAATTGATCCGGACATCACCATAGAAGCCGATAAAACCAGGATTACCCAGGTTTGGGCCAATATTGTTGATAATGGCATCAAGTATGGTAATCCTGGTGGTCACGTAAAAGTGTACGCAAGCCAACAAAATAACAGTGTTTTAATCAAATTCGTAGATAACGGCATGGGAATTTCAGCCTCAGAAATTGATAGAATTTGGGAACGGCTGTTTCGCGGTGACAGAAGTCGTACACAGCAGGGACTAGGGCTAGGCCTCAATTTTGTGCGTGCGGTAATTGAGGCACATGGAGGAACCGTGTCCGTCAGCAGCGTGCTGGGTAAGGGGTCGTGTTTTGAAGTGC
This sequence comes from Desulfocapsaceae bacterium, assembly GCA_030065655.1. GTDB lineage: Bacteria > Desulfobacterota > Desulfobulbia > Desulfobulbales > Desulfocapsaceae > Desulfopila_A. The sequence continues at coordinate 17,959 of JASJDT010000084.1, forward strand.
TTTTACCAACGAATCAGGGGGAGTTATAAAAAGATTCGGTAGGAGCAAAATCGCAAATCAAGGGGGCATGATCGGACAGCTGAATATCTGGTACCCAGAACTTATTCACCTTAAGCTCCTTGCTGTGCAGAATGAAATCAAGTTGTCGATGCGGTGAATGGCTGGGATGTGATGGCGTGTTATCGGGATTGGCATTCTGCAAACCCGTAGCGGCAAGGAAAAGCTCCAGCTCTCCTCTTCCCCAGAAGGTATTGAAATCTCCGCCAATAATAACCGCTTTGTCGGTTTCATTTACCAGTTGATAGAGCCGGTTAAGCTGATATTGGCGATGGCGGTATTTCAGTGAAAGGTGAACGATAAAAAAAACAACAGAGTCAAATTCAGCTTGGATCACCAAACGTTTGATGCCTTCGCGGAAATAATGGAATTTATGATCCGTTACATCTTTTCGTGCCAACAAAGCATTAGATTGTTTGTTGAGCACGGGTACTTTTTTAGCAATTGAGCTATTCCCATATTTTGTTTCAACCACATGGGAGTACCCGAGAGCTTGAGCTATTGCTCCTGCCTGACAGTTCTTACCCGTTCTATAGGATCCTGAATCAACCTCTATAAGGCCAATAACATCAGGAGTATAGGCTCGAATGAAGTCTATGATTTCGTCTAAATTTTGCTGAGTTGACCGAAAAAAACCTGAATATGGAAGAGGTACATGGTATCCGTTATTATGCCCTGTGGCATAACGGATATTATAAACGAGAAAACGCATACTGCTTTTTTTGACTTATGTAAATATTAGCTTATATTTCGTATGGTGTTTGTATCCTACTGTTCTTATCTCACTTTTTTAAAATGAGGTTTCTCTACTCAGCTTAAGTTGGATACGAGACCAATAGAGTAATATATCAATACATCCCGATTTTCTGCTATATTGTATAGCCAGAAAAACATTAAGTACAGCGATAAATATAATATTCATTATTAAATCCGGGTTCAATTCATGATCACTATAAAAATTGGTACACGAAAAAGTAAGCTTGCCATGTGGCAAACCGAGACTGTTGCTGAAGCTCTAGAGAGAAACGGGGTTAGGACAGCAATCACCAGCATGGATACCAAAGGTGATAAAATCCTGGATACCAGTATTGCCAAAATTGGCAGTAAGGGAGTTTTTACAGAAGAACTGGAAGAACAACTTGCTGGAGGAATGACTGATATTGCCGTTCACAGTGCCAAGGACATGCAATCTACCTTGCCCGATGGGTTTGAACTGATAGCCTTTAGTGAGCGGGAAAAAGTAAATGATGTCTTAGTGAGTGAACTCAAAGATATTGATTTAGAAGACAGTAGTAGGAAGATACGAATAGGAACCTCCTCGGTTCGTCGAGTTGCCCTTTTGAAACATTTCTATCCTCATGTCGAAACAGTCGAAATGCGAGGCAATTTACAAACGCGCATTGCCAAAATGCAGGGTGGTGATTGTGATGCCTTGATGCTTGCCTTTGCCGGGGTAAAAAGAATGGGATATGAGGGTATGATTATCCACACGTTTGATGAAACGACTTTTATCCCACCGGTTGGGCAAGGCTGTATTGCCGTTGAGGCAGCAGCGAATCTCACCCCGGAAAAAATCAAGGTAGTGAGGTCAAGTGTTAACAGCTCAGAAAGTGAAGCGTGCCTTCTAGCAGAAAGAGCGTTTCTAAGAAAGCTTGAGGGAGGATGTTCTATTCCAGCTTTTGGTCATGCTACATTAAATGGCGATGAGTTGGTTATCTGCGGAGGTTTGGCGAGTCTGGATGGTAGCAAAATTTTAAAACGGACAGAAAAGGGTGCAAAAGAAAACGCCGTCAAAATTGGTGAGATGCTTGGCGAGTATATCCTCCACAACGGCGGCCGGGAACTCCTTGAGGAAATTCGGGATGCGCAGAACAGCTAGATAAAGAATTGCGGAGATAAAGGTCCCAGAAAATCAAGGAAATTAACTCCAAGCAACAATTACTTGAAAGGCTTAGAAGTTCGTTTAAGTATAACTATTCTGCTTACCCCTGAAGTTCAGCAAATGATTGCTTGGGAGGGTTGCTCTTTTCTTGGGATGCCATAAACCCTTCCCTGTGGGCTTGACTGCAGCCGTCCTGGCTGCAGACACCCAAAAAAGAGCAACCCTTTCCCACTGGGGCTTGATAGGCTGAGAAATGAGGGTCATCAGGATAATTATTACAAAAAAGTAAAAAATCGCAGTTGTTCTTCCACTACTACCTACCTATAATTTACTAACATTCTGTTGACTCGTTCTTAAAATTAGCTGCTACCAGGACAAGTCCTATTTATACTGGTTAAAACTGGCAGTGTCCCTGCCGATTTGGAGTGTGATGATACAAAGACTATTCTCTTACCTCCTCCTTACGGGTATGCTTGCATGCATATTCTGCGGTTACGTTCAGGCGAAGAGCGATGTTCTTAAAATTGGCATAAGTAACGGTTATCCGCCCTACTATTATTATACCGACAGAGGTCTTGAGGGCGTATGTGTTGAGATTGTTGAGAATATCTCGGAGGCAATGGGGTTGCGTCTTGAATATGTTGAATTTCCATGGAAAAGACTCCTGCTCAGCGCTCAAAAAGGAGAGGTCGATGCCATAATGCCGCTTTTCAAAACAGCTGAACGGCAGAAATATCTTAAATTTGAAAATCTCATTCTCGCCTACGAAGAGGTGAACTTTTTTGTTAATAAGAACTCTCCTTTAATTGAAGTCAACAGTCACGAAGCACTTTTTCAACATCTAATAGGAGTGGTTTCCGGATATAGCTATGGAAAATTATTTGATTCACGACACGACCTAAAAACCGTTGTTACCCAGAATGACAACCACTTATTGAAGATGTTTGCGAACAACCGTTTTCCTGTGGGTATTGGCAATAGATTTGTCATTGCCCACAATGCTACTTTACTTGGAGTCATGGATAATGTAGTTTTTCTAAACCCGCCATTATCCAAAGAGCCGCTTTACATGGGATTTACTAGAAATGGAGAGAAGGCACACCTCACCGGCAGGTTTAGCCGGAACCTGGAGCAGTTTAAGAAATCTGAGAGATATCAGAAGATCGTTGTAAAATACGGCCTGGAGTAAACAAGCCTCCGCAGCACCATAATCAAGAATAAGGAAGTAAACTACCTGTCTAATCCCAGGGGTTCAATATTTTCATTAATGAGCAGAAGCAGAATTCCAGCTCATTTCCATCAGGCAGTCTGCCTTTTCACTTCAGTAGCCAAATTCCGGAGAAAATCCAACCATTCATCAAATTTTTCCCCGGTTTTCGATGAAAAATCGAGCACCTTTATTTTAGGGTTGAGTCGCAACGCCTCTGCTTTGGCTTCTTCCACGGGAAAATCAAAATAAGGCAGGAGGTCGGTTTTGGTTATTAGAAAAGTGTCTGAACTGGTGAATGCTTTAGGGTATTTGGCCGGTTTGTCAGGACCTTCAGGAACGGAAACCAGAACTATTCTATGGTGTTCTCCAAGATCAAAACTGGTTGGACACACCAGATTGCCGACATTTTCGATAAACAGAATATCAAGCTTGTCACCGCCCGGTTCTTTTTGCAGCTGGTGGAAACCTTTATGGGTCATGGTTGCATCGAGGTGACATGCTCCGCCAGTGGTGAGTTGTACCACAGGTACACCTTTGGCCCGGATACGCTCAGCATCTCTTTCGGTTTCGATGTCACCTTCTATAACACCGATCCTGAACTCCTCTCTGAGGTGCTCAATGGTATGTTCGAGCAGAGTGGTTTTTCCGGAGCCTGGACTGCTTATCAGGTTGATTGCCACGGCACCCATTGCCTCAAAATGTTCTCTGTTGCTCTTAGCTATGTTTTCATTGGCAGCGAAGAGACTTTCGTGTACATCTACTGTTTTTGTATGTGAATGATCGCTAGGGGATGCACATCCGCATGAGTCACACATGATTGTATCCTTAGGTTATATTAATAAAAATTACTTTTATTCCATTTCTACTTTCTGCAGTATTAATTCATCGCCTCCCTCAGCAAATAAAAACTGCTCATCGCAAGCGGAACATCCATCGGGTTTTACACCGCTGGACTGCTGAGTTGCACCACATTTAGAACACCGATATGTAACAGCAGTTGTGTTAATAATCAGTTGTGCCCCGCGAATCAAGTCATCATCTTTGGAAAGGATGTCAAATCCAAACTGAAAAGAATCAATGACGACGCCGGAAAGTGGTCCGATCTGCATCGTTACCGAAATAACCTTGGACATCTTGTTCTGCTTTGCAAGATCTGCCAGCTGGTGAAAAAGGTTTTGAACAAGAGAAATCTCATGCATTGGCAACCTCGCTCAAACTATCGCTTTTTCTCAAATTCAACACCTTCTTTGGCGAGGCGTTCGAGTACTTTCTCGGCAATTTCTGCAACTCGGGGTGCCACGGCATCGGAAAGTTCCATAGACGTGTCGAGATCCTTTGGTACGACGCAATAAAATTCAACGCATTCGGGTGCTGCATCACGTAGCTTACAAATCTCAAGGATCTCCAGAAGCCCGAGCTGGTGTGGAGACATTTTTGTCTGGATGTTACCAAGCTTAACATCATCGGTGCTGTAATAATGCATAGAACCTGGTTCTGCTTCAATATCCACAACATCAATCACAAAGACGGGATCACACTCCTCAAGAAATGGAGAGAGGTAAATGCCCGCTGTACCGGCGTCTTTGATGAGAACATTATCGGGGAAAATATAATTCTCTTCAAGGTATTGAATCGTGTGAATACCAAACCCCTCATCACCACAGATAAGATTTCCAATACCCACGATTCCTATTTTTTTATCATTTTTAGTCATAATAGTATATCACGTTGATTAGCAAATTCTCGGTAACGGCTCGCCGTGAAGAGGTGAAACAACACGTGATCCACCTATAGGAGTGTTGATTACTACCCTGCCTGGTTTTCCTTCTATAACCTTGCCGATTACCGTAGCTTCTTTTCCTTCTTTGCAATCGTGCATGATTGCCAATGCCTCTTCAGTTTTCTCTTCACTGACGACCACTAGGCATTTGCCTTCATTAGCAAGATAGAGTGGTTCGAGACCTAGGATTTCACATGCGGCCCTGACCTCGGCGGTAACTGGCAGATTTTCCTCTTTCAGCTCAATGCTCAGCTTACTGCTGGCAGCAATTTCATTCAATGAGGTGGCAAC